>NZ_LIQT01000056.1 GCF_001418415.1 Streptomyces hirsutus | reverse complement strand
GTCGGCGTCGTCGCCGCCGTCGGAGCCGGGGACGCCTTCGCCGCCGGATTCCTCTCCGCCACCCTGCGCGCCCTGCCCGTACGGGACCGGCTCCGGCACGGCCACCTCATGGCCGCCGCCGCCCTCACCGTCCCCGGCGACCTCGCCGCACCCCCCGCCCGCGACCTGGCCGACCGGCTGGCCGCCCTGGACGACACGGCGTGGGGGAGACTGCGTCTCGGCCCCGGTTGGACCGAGACCGCCACCGCGGGCGCGCACACGGATGCGGGCGCGGACCGGGCCGAGGAGGAGGTACGTACCCCATGAGCCAGACCGTCGACCGCGCACTGAGCATCCTGCCGCTGCTCGCCGAAGGCCCCGCCGACCTCGGGCAGGTCGCCGACCGGCTCGGCGTGCACAAGTCCACGGCCCTGCGGCTGCTGCGCACCCTGCACGAGCACGGACTCGTCTACCGCCAGTCCGACCAGCACTACCGGCTCGGCGCCCGCCTCTTCGCCCTCGCCCAGGAGGCGATGGAAAACCTCGACGTCCGCGAGATCGCCCACGCCCACCTCGTCCGCCTCAACGAACAGTGCGGCCACACCGTGCACCTCGCCGTCCACGAGGAGAACGAGGTCCTCTACATCGACAAGGTGGAGAGCCGCTACCCGGTCCGCATGTACTCGCGGATCGGCAAGCCCGTCGCCATCACCGTCGCCGCCGTGGCCAAGCTGCTCCTCGCCGACCTGCCCGAACACGAGCGCCGCGCCCTCGCGGAGAAGCTCGACTACCCCCTGTACACGTCCCGTTCGACGCCCAATCCGGCCGCGTTCCTGCGCGAGCTGGAGAAGGTGCGCGAACAGGGCTGGGCCACCGACCTCGGCGGCCACGAGGAGTCCATCAACTGTGTCGCCGCGCCGATCCGCGGCGCCGACGGCCGGGTGGTCGCCGCGATGTCGGTCTCCGCGCCGAACGTCGTCGTCACCGCCGACGAACTCCTCACCCTGCTCCCGCTGGTCCGCCGCACCGCGGACGCGATCAGCGGCGAGTACTCCGGCCGGACCCCGGCAGAACCCCAGTGACTCCAGCGAAGGACCGCCCCGCATGACCGAGAAAACCGAGAAGGTCGCCCTCACCCCGAGCACGCACACCACCCCGCCCGCGAAGTTCTCCCACGGCGTGCGCAAGGGCAACATCCTCCAGGTCGCCGGCCAGGTCGGGTTCCTCCCCGCAGAGGAGGGCCGGCCGCCCACGCCCGCCGGCCCCACCCTGCGCGAGCAGACCCTCCAGACCCTCGCCAACGTCAAGGCGATCCTCGAAGAGGGCGGCGCGACCTGGGACGACGTGATGATGATCCGCGTCTACCTCACCGACGTGGACCACTTCGCCGAGATGAACGGCATCTACAACACCTACTTCGAGGAGCAGGGCCTCACCCAGCCGCCCGCCGCGCGCACGACCGTTTACGTCGGCCTCCCCGCGGGGCTCCTCATCGAGATCGACGCACTGGCCGTACTGGGCTGACGCGCACTCACCCCGCACCCCTCACACCCTTTCCGGTCACCACCCCGCACCCGTATGCCACGGCACGGCGTCCACCACCCCTGTGACGCCGTGCCGCGATCCCCCATGCCCGAAAGCTTTATGCGCTCAAGCAGAGGACCTCCGAATGTCCCATCCGTCCCTTCCGCTCGCCGCCGACGCCGCGGCCGAGGCACCCCCGCACACCGGAGGGCTGCTCCTCCTCATCGACGGCACCGCCGGTCTGCTGACCGTCGCCGCCATCGGTATCGCGCTGCTTCTCTTCCTGATCATCAAGGTGCGGCTCCAGCCGTTCGTCGCGCTGCTCGGCGTCTCCATAGCCGTCGGCCTGATGGCCGGTCTGTCGGTCACCGAACTCTTCGGCACGGTCCAGCGCTCGGACGCGGTGTCCACCATCGAGTCCGGCATGGGCGGCATCCTCGGCCACGTCGCGATCATCATCGGCCTCGGCACCATGCTCGGCGCGATCCTCGAGGTCAGCGGCGGCGCCGCGGTCCTGGCATCGCGGCTGCTCGGCCTGTTCGGCGAGAAGCGGGCCCCGCTCGCCATGGGCCTCACCGGCCTGATCTTCGGTATCCCGGTCTTCTTCGACGTCGGCATCTTCGTCCTCGCGCCGATCGTCTACGCCGCCGCCAAGCGCTCCGGCAAGTCGATCCTGCTCTACTGCCTGCCCCTGCTCGCCGGCCTGTCCGTCACCCACGCCTTCCTGCCCCCGCACCCCGGCCCGGTCGCCGCCGCCGGACTGCTCGACGTCGACCTCGGCTGGGTCATCCTCATGGGCGTCGTCACCGGCCTCCCGGCCGTCGTCGCCGCCTGGGTCTACTCCGCCTGGATCGGCAAGCGGATCTTCGTCGCCGTCCCGCAGGACATGGTCGAGGCCGCCGAGGAGTCCCGTCAGGCCGTCCTCGACGAGCAGCGCGCCGCAGGCGTGGCGCCGCGTGAGACGCCCGTGCCGCTCGGCACCGTCCTCGGCATCATCGGTACGCCCCTCATCCTGATCCTCGCCTCGACGTTCTCCTCGATCGCCCTGGACGAGTCCACGCTGCGCTCGGTCGTCGAGTTCTTCGGCCACCCGTTCGTCGCGCTCACCATCGCCCTGTTCATGGCGTACTACCTGCTCGGCATCCGGCGCGGCTGGTCCCGCAAGTCCCTGGAGACCGTCTCGACGTCCTCGCTGAAGCCGGTCGGCAACATCCTGCTGGTCGTCGGCGCCGGCGGTGTCTTCGGCGCGGTCCTCAAGGGGAGCGGTGTCGCCCAGGCGCTGTCCGACACGTTCAACGACGTCGGCCTGCCGGTGATCGTCCTGTCCTACCTGATCTCCGTGGTGCTCCGGGTCGCGCAGGGCTCGGCGACGGTGGCGATCGTCACGACGGCGGGCATCGTCGCCCCGCTGCTGTCCGAGGGGAACCACTCCCAGGCGTTCGTGGCGCTGGTCATCATGGCCATCTCGGCGGGCTCCATCTTCGCCTCGCACGTCAACGACGGCGGGTTCTGGATGGTCGCCAAGTACTTCGGCATCAGCGAGCGGGACACGCTGAAGACGTGGACGGTGCTGGAGAGCGTCCTGTCGGTGGCGGGCTTCGTGGTCGCGGCGGGACTCAGCCTGTTCGTCTGACGCCGGCCCGTAGTTCCGGTCGGATCATCGTCCGATTCGTACGAACGGTGGGACGCATGTAGGCGTCTGATAACGAAGTGAGGGGCTGGCTGTGCCTCACACGGGATCGTCGACCATACTCACCCGGTGTGGAGCAGCGCATAGGTTCGAACAGCCAGCCCCAGCCCCTCGAAGGCGCCGGATTCGACCCGGCCTTCATCCCCGGGCTCACCGCACCCGTGTCCGGCACGTCCGACCGCAAGGCGGACGTGAAGGACGCGAAGGGCGAGGAGGAGCCGGAGGACGCGGTGCCGGAGACGGACGCGGACCCGGCCACGGAACCGGGGGCGACGACCTCGCTGGAGAAGCCCGGGACTTCCGAGGCCTCGGAAACTTCTGCGGCCTCCGAGCCCTCCGAGTCCTCCGAGCCCTCCGAGTCCTCTGAGGAGGAATCCGCCCCCGACGGCCCCGTGTTCGAGGCGTCCGACCGCCGGGCCGAGATCGTCGCCGATCACAGCGGCGTACGGCTCCGACTGGACGACCAGGCGTGCGAGTTCCGCTGGGACGAGATCGGCGCGGTGGAGACGGAGACCGCCCGCTTCGGCAAGCGGTACACGGTCACCGTCCACACCACGGAACGCCGTTGGTACCCGATCGAGATCGAGGCCGCGTCCCGCAGCCGCTTCGCCACGTGGGACACGGAACTGGACGCGGTCCTGGACGCCTACTTCGACGACGGGGCGCCCGAACCCGAGACGCCCGAGGCGGGCACTTCCGAGGCGGATACCCCCGAGGCGGACAAGCTCGAGACGGACAAGCCCGAGGCGGTCACTCCCGAGGCGGACAAGCTCGAGACGGACAAGCTCGAGGCGGGCACTCCCGAGGCGGATACCCCCGAGACGGACAAGTCTGAGGCGGACGACCCCGATACGGCCAAGCCCGACGCCGGCTCGTCCGGCACGGACGCCGATGCCGGGAAGCCCGAGCCGGACGCCGACGTGGACTCGTCCGACGACCCGGACAAGCCCACGTCGGGCGCCGGCCCCGTGGCCTAGGCGCCACGGAGACTCCTCGCGGCGGGCGGCGGCTCCGCTAACTGCAGTACTGCGCCGCCTTGCCGATGGAGCGGTACATGCAGTCCGCGTTCTCCAGGAGTTGCAGGACGGCGTCCCGGTTGCGGGACGTCTCCCGCTCGATGACCTCGTCGGGCGGGTAGAAGCCGCCGCCCGAAGAGGACCTCGGATACATCTCGTAGGTGTAGCCGAAGATCTTGTGCGTGCCCCACAGGTAGTCGTCGATCGAGCCGTCCGTGATGTACAGATCACTGGACTGCTGGGCCGTGTAGCCGTTGCTCGCGGCCATCTTCTGGCCGACCGTGCGGAAGGCGGCGTAATCGTCGGCCGTCATCCCGGTCGTGGTGTCGGAGTAGGTGTAGCCGAACGGCCACAGCACCAGCTCGCTGTACGTGTGGAAGTCGATGCCCGCCTTGATCTGCTGCACCCCGCCCACGACCCGGCTGCGCACGAAGTCGGCGACGACCTTCACCTCGGGCGCGGACTCGGGAGCCGAACCCCGGTAGGTCTCGGAGGACGTGGAGCCGGAGGAGCCGTTGCAGCAGCCCCAGCGGTAGTCCCAGTTGCGGTTCAGGTCGGTGCCGACGTACGACGAACCGGAGTTGGGCTGGCGGTTCTTGCGCCATGAACGGTAGGAGCCGGTGGCGATGTCGTACTCGCCGCCGTCCGGGTTGAGGTCCGGGACGATCCAGAGCTCCCGGCTGTTGACGATGCTGGTGATCCGCGAGTCGCTGCCGTATCCCGCGCCGAGTTCGCGTAGCAGGTACAGCGCCATCTCCACGGTCAGGTGCTCACGCGCGTGCTGGTGGTGGGTGAACAGGACCTCGGGTTCGTTCTCGTCCGCCGTCACGTTGTCGCTGATCTTGATGGCGACGATGTCCCGGCCCTGGTAGGAGCGGCCGATCACCCGCTTGCTCATGATGTTCGGGTACGCCGACAGCCGCTGGTCGATCTCCGCGTTCATCTCGGCGTAGTTGTGGTAGCGGGAGTCGGCCGAGGGGAAGTCGAACAGACGCAGATCGTCGGCGGCGGACGAACGGTCGGGGGCGGAGCCCAACGGCGTTACCTCGTAACCCTGTTGACGCAGGGTCCGGATCTGTTCCGCACGGCCGGAGACGACCACCGTCTCCTCGTCGGCCTCGTCCACGGTGACCCCGGACTGCTGGATCGCCGTACGGGTCACGGGAGTCGTGTGCTGATGGATCTCGTACTGGCGGATGTCGTCGGCCGAAGGCGCCGCCCGTTTGCCGCTGTCGGCGCCGGCCTCCGTGGCCGTCATCGACACGGGCGCGGCGAGAGCCAGGGCGAGGACTGCGGCGAGCGCGGCGGAGCGTCTGCCGCGTAGGCGAAGTCGCATGAGTCTCCTTGTGGGAGGTGGAGGGTTGTTCGTGCGACGTACGAACTGCTGCATGCGTGCATGCGTGGTGCGGTGCCGCCATGGTCGACGTATGACATGATCAGGTCAAGAAGGGGAAGTCGGCCGACCCTCGACCAGGTGTATCCGGTGAAGATCCCCGCACGCCCCCTTGTCCCGTCGGCACCCATCCGCTTTCTTGACCTTCATGGCGGACACCACGGGAAACACCCAGGACACCGGAGCACCACCCCACGGACCCGGCCCCCAGCCCCGCAAGTCCAGTTGGCGTTACATCGGCCCCGGCATCGTCGTCGCCGCGACCGGTGTGGGCGCCGGCGACCTGGTCGCCACCCTCATCGCCGGCAGCAGCTTCGGCTACACCCTCCTCTGGGCGGCGGTCATCGGATGCCTGGTGAAGATCTCCCTCGCCGAGGCGGCGGGCCGCTGGCATCTGGCCACCGGCCGCACCCTGTTCGACGGCTGGACGAGCCTGGGCCGCTGGACGACGTACTTCTTCGGCGTCTACGTCGTCATCTGGGGCTTCGTCTACGGCGCGGCGGCGATGTCGTCGAGCGCGCTGCCCCTGCAGGCCCTCTTCCCGGACGTGATGGACCTCGAAGGGTGGGGCATCGCCTGCGCCCTGGTGGGCCTCGCCTTCGTCTGGTTCAACAGGTACGCGGTCTTCGAGAAGGTCATGACGGTCCTGGTGGGCGTCATGTTCGTGGTGACCGTCTACCTGGCGATCAGGGTGGCCCCGAACCTCGGGGACGCCTTCGCCGGACTGCTCCCGGTCCTCCCCGACGCGGACGACTCGGTCCTCTACACCCTGGGCCTGATCGGCGGCGTCGGCGGCACGATCACGCTGGCCGCTTACGGCTACTGGGTCAACGCCAAGGGCTGGACCGACACGGGGTGGATGAAGGTGATGCGCCTCGACAACCGCGTCGCGTACCTCACCACCGGCATCTTCGTCGTCGCGATGCTCTTCGTCGGCGCCGAACTCCTGCACTCGGCGGGGCTCGCACTGGAGAAGGGCGACCAGGGCCTGGTGCAGCTGAGCGACATCCTGGAGGACAGGTACGGCGCCGCGACGGCGAAGTTCTTCCTGATCGGCTTCTTCGCCACGTCGTTCACGTCACTGATCGGCGTGTGGCACGGGGTGAGCCTGATGTTCGCCGACTTCGTGACGCGCGGCCGGAAGAAGGTGAAGGTGTCGACGGGCGAGGCCATCGCGTCCGGCCGCCCGGAGAAGTCCTGGCCGTTCCGCGCCTACCTGCTGTGGCTGACCTTCCCGCCCATGATCCTCCTGTTCGAAGGCCAGCCCTTCCGTCTGATCATCATCTACGGCGTCCTGGGCGCCGCCTTCATGCCCTTCCTCGCCCTGACCCTGCTCTGGCTCCTCAACTCCGCCCGCACACCCCGCGAATGGCGCAACGGGGCCCTCAGCAACAGCATGCTCGTCATCGCGGGCCTCCTCTTCCTGGCCCTGTGCGTCAAGCAGGTCTGGGACCAGCCGTGGTCGGAGTTCTTCTGATGGCCGGGGGCAAGTGTTGTCGTTGAGCATGGCGGGGGCGGGGTGAGGCGAGGACGGCTAAGCCCCCGCCGTCGGCCGCCTCAGCTCGACGGCATCGTCATACCAGGCCCCCGTTGGCCCGCAGGATCTGGCCGTTCACCCAGTGGCCCTCCGGACCGGTGAGGAAGGCGACCACCTCGGCGATGTCCTCCGGGGCGCCGAGCCGTTCCAGCGCGGGGGCCTTGGCGAGCGCATCGATCTGCTCGGGGGTCTTGCCCTCGAGGAACAGGTCAGTGGCCGTGGGCCCGGGGGCGACCGTGTTCACGGTGACGTCCCGCCCGCGCAGCTCGCGGGCGAGGATCAGGGTGATCGCCTCGACGGCGCCCTTGCTCGCCGTGTACGCGCCGTAGGCGGGGAGCTGCGTGCCGACCACGGAGGTCGAGAACCCCACGAACGAGCCGCCCGCACGCAGCGGCCGCCGCCAGGCGGGACGGGAAGGACGCCGAGGCAGGCTCGCTGGTCGGTGCCCTGCTCGACGCGTCCCCCGAGTTCGCCGCGCTGTGGGCCGACCACGACGTCGCGTTCCGGCGGGACGACCGCAAACGCCTCATCCACCCCGTCCTCGGCCCGATCGAGGTCAACTGCCTGCACCTCTTCAGTGAGGACGGCCGGCAGCGGCTGCTCTGGTTCACCCCGGCGGTCGGCACCGACAGCGCCGACCGCCTCGACCTGCTCGCGGTCATCGGCACCCAGGAGGTCGCTGACTCCGCCGGCACCGGCTTCATAGCAGGTGGTCGGCCTTCCCCGCCTTGATGTCGAGGATCATGCGCCGTAGCGCGTCCCGGCTGTCGGTGAGGTAGTCGTCCTCGGAGCCGGCTATGGCGATGTAGCCGTTGCCGTCCTGATCGGTACCGAGGCGGAAGCAGGCCGATCCCTCGGCGCAGAACGGTTCTTCCCAGACGATGTCGAGCATGGCGGTGTCTCCTTAAAGTCGACTGGCGATGTCCTGGATGAAGCTGAGGGAATCCGCGGGTGACAGGGCGTGCTGCTCCATCCAGTCGAGTTGAGCCCGGTACTTGGACAACTGCGCTTCGTGGCAGATGAATTCCGGGCCGTGGGCGCTGTCGATCTGTACGGTGTCCAGGCGCCGTACCGGCCCCTCCATGTAGACGACGGTCTGGCCTGCGCCAGGAAAGGAACCGGCCGCGAAGGGAATGACCTGCAACGACACATGAGGCAAGACGGACATGGTGAGCAGGTGCTCCAACTGTTCACGTGCCACTTTCGGTCCGCCGAACTGCATACGCAGAGCTGCTTCGTGGAGTATCCCGACGTATGGAGTGGGGCTGTCCCCTTCCAGCACTCGCTGGCGTTCCAGGCGGTGGGCCAGCCGTAGCGCGACCTCATGTTCTGGCAGCGGAGGCAGCGCGGCCTTGAACACGGCTTGTGCGTGAGCGGTCGCCTGGAGCAGTCCGGGCATGTGGATCAGGTGCACACTGCGCAGCCGTACCGCGTGGTGCTCCAACTCGGCGATGTCGAGCAGTCCGGCTGGAAGGCTGCCCCGGTACTTGTCCCACCAGCCCTGCCCCATGGGCCGTGCCATCTCGACCAGGGCGTCGACATAGGCATCGTCGTCGCAATCGCAGTTGCAGGCCAGTGTGCGCAGCCGGTCGGGGCTGATGGCGCGAGTCCCGGACTCGATGTTGGAGATCTTGCCCCGGTCCACACCGAGCAGTCCGGCGGCGAACTCGCCGGTCATCCCGGTGGCCGTACGCATCCTCCGGATCTCTGCGCCCAATCTCTTCTGGCGTTCCGTCGGCGACGTCCTCGCGCCCATACCGTCCCTCCTCTGGCCCACGTCACTCCATGGAGTGCCTTTGTTGCCAATTCTTGGGGCAACATAACCCCCCTGTGCTTACGTTAGGTAGCGCACAAGCTACCTGGCGCAGTCGGCAGTGCATCGCGCAAGCCTGCCCGCGCGACGGAGCCACCGACTGCCATCGACCACTGGCCGCCGACCACTGCCCATGGCAGGGCGCTGCCGTACCTCACCGAAGGAGCCACCGATGTCTCCGTCCCGCTGCCCCGTCGCACCCACGCTCTCCGCCGATCCCGCGGCCCCCGTCCCCGAAACCCTGGCCTACAGCTTCACGCTGCCCGCGCGGCTCACGAGCCCGGCGCTGGCGCGAGCGGCGTCGCGGGAGGTGCTGAGGGCGCACGGACTGGCGGACCTGCTGGACCCCGCGCTGCAAGCGGTGAGCGAACTGGTTGCGGTGGCCTGCCGGTTCACGGAGTCGACGGACGTGTACCTCTCCCTGCGCTACCGTGCCTCTGCCCTCCGGGTGATCGCCTACGACAGCCACCCGCGCCACACCCACCCCAAGCTGGCCACTGCCTGCGACACGCACCGCCGCGCGGCCCTACGCTTCCTGGCCTGCGTCTGCCGCGCCTGTGACGGCACCTGGGGCTTCGGCGAGGCACGCGAACCGGGAGGGGGCACCCGCATGTGGGCAACGCTGCCCAGCGTGGGCGCGAGGGCATACGGCAGCCCACCCGCCATGCCTCGCTGAAAAGCGTGAGCACTTGGCGGCCAACTGTCACGTGAGCGCTCAAATGAGCGGTATTCGGACAGAGGCGGTCGAAGTGCTCACGCTTTGGGGAGGGCGTGCAGTGCTCGGCGCCCCCGAGGCGGGGCGATGGGACGGGGCTTGGGTTACGGCTACGGCAGGGCGTGGACGTGCGGGCCCACCGCGTTGGACCAGGCGTTGCCTGCCGTGGCGTCCCAGTTGGTGGACCAGGTCATGGCGCCGCGCAGGCTCGGGTAGGTCTTCGACGGTTTGAAGGTGCCGCAGTTGGTGCCCCTGGTCAGGCAGTTCAGGGCGTTGTTCACCACGGTCGGGGAGACGTAGCCGCTGCCCGCGCCGCGGGTGGAAGCCGGGAGGCCGAGGCCCACCTGGGACGGGTCGAGGCCGCCCTCCAACTGGATGCAGGCCAGCGCGGTCAGGAAGTCCACCGACCCCTGGCTGTAGACCTTGCCGTCGCAGCCCAGCATCGAACCGCTGTTGTAATACTGCATGTTGACGACCGTGAGGATGTCCTTCACGTTCAGCGCGGTCCGGAAGTAGGAGTTGGACGTGGACTGCATGTCGATGGTCTGCGGAGCCATCGTCAGGATCATGTCCGGGCCGGCCTTCGCGGACAGCGACCGCAGCGCCTGCGTCATGTAGGTCGCGTTGAGGCCGTTCTCCAGGTCGATGTCGACGCCGTCGAAGCCGTACTCCTGCATCACGGCGTACACCGAGTTCGCGAAGTTCGTCGCGGAGGCGGAGTCGTTCACCGAGACGGTGCCCGTCTCGCCGCCCACCGAGATGATGACCTTCTTCCCGGCCGCCTGCTTCGCCCGTACGTCCGCCTTGAACTGGGCGACGGTGTAGCCGTTCAGGCCCGCCGAGTCCAGGTTGAAGGTGACCGCGCCCGGCGTGCCCGTCGCGTCCGCGAAGGCGACCGCGATGATGTCGTACTGGCCGGGCACGTCCGAGATGCGCTGCACCGCCGCGCCGTTGTTGAAGTTCTGCCAGTAGCCGGTCACCGCGTGCCGGGGCAGGTCACCGCCGCCACCGCCGCCGCCCTC
>NZ_LIQT01000559.1 GCF_001418415.1 Streptomyces hirsutus | reverse complement strand
GAGGTTATCGGCAAGCGCAAGACTCATAGCTACGGCCTTCGTGTTGATCCCATGCCTCTGTGACGGAGCACAGGATCAGGCGAAGGCCACTCTTACGTCCGGAACTCGGACAAACCCATCAGCAAGTTCAAGGCCATGTTCGACGGCAGACCATAAACGCCAAGCTTAGTACTCCAGTCAGAATTCGTGTCCTGAGCTGGTTCTTCTTCGATAGTGACATCGTCGGGCGGTGGCTTGGTGGCGTCGTCGCCAGCGGGACCAGGTCAGGGCATGCCGGTGACGGTCGAGTTCGGGGCGGGGGTGGGGCAGGAGAGTGTCCAGCAGTCGCCGGATCTCCGCCACGGTGAGAGGAACGATGCTGGTCGGTTCGTTTCTGCGGTTTCCCGGTGGGAGGCTTGGACGGCCAGAGCGGTGAGGAAGGCATGGGCGAGCATGGCCAGGGTGATGTGCCGGTACCAGCCGATGTAGCGGCGGACCTCGTACTCGTCCAGGCCGCATTCGTTCTTCGCGGCCTGGAAGCACTCCTCGATCGCCCACCGGCTGCCCGCGATCCGGGCCAGTTCGTCGATCTCGACGCCGACGGGTGCGCGGGCGAGGTAGTAGGCGACCTCGGAAGGGTCGGACAGGCTGCGGCGGGCCAGCACCCAGCGGTGATGGGACGGCGGATCCGGGTCGAAGACGAGGTTGGCGGGCAGTTTGGCCGCGGCCCAGTCGTAGACGCGCGGTCCCTTGGCGCCGTCGCCGCAGGACAGTCGCTGCCAGGCGTCGGCGGGGGCTTCGTCGATGAGCTGGTCGATGCGCCAGGCGCCGGCCAGGGACTTGATCTGCTGGGACTTGGGCACCGCCACCACGTAACCGAGGCCGAGTTGCTCGAGCAGGCGGCGGAAGTTCCAGTCCTGCCCGTAAGCCTCGTCCGCGGTGACCCAGGCGGCCGGCAGGCCGGCGGCCAGGCAGCGGCGCACGATCTCCCGGGCCAGCTCGCCCTTGGTCGCAAAGCCGCGTTCGTCGGGGATTTTCGCCGTCCGGCACCGCTCGCGGTCGGACGTCCAGGCTTTCGGCAGGTAGAGCTCCCGGTCGACCAGGGCCCGGCCCGAACTGGTGGCGTAGGCGGCGAACACGCCGATCTGGCAGTTGTCGATCTTTCCCAAGGTGCCGGTGTACTGCCGGCCCACCCCGGCCGAGGTGGTGCCTTTCTTGACGAACCCGGTGTCGTCGATGATCAGCACACCGCCCGGGCCGAGCCGTTCGGCGGCGTAGTCCCGCACGTCGTCGCGGACCGCGTCGGCGTCCCAGCGGGCGCCGTTCAGCAGGTGCTGCAGGCCCGCCGGGTCACGGTGGCCGGCCCATTCGGCCAGCTGCCAGCCGTTCTTCCGCCCGACCGGCGCCAGCAGGCCGCGGACGTAGTCACGCATCCGCCACCGCAGATCCGCCCGAGCGAACCGGCCCGCCACCCGAGCGAACACCGACTCCAACTCGGCCTTCCAGTAATCGACTTCAGGTATCGCGTCCATACCCAGACAACGACAACCAGCAGCTCAGGACACGAATTCTGACTGGAGTAGTAGAGGATGTCTCACGTGGTGA
>NZ_LIQT01000558.1 GCF_001418415.1 Streptomyces hirsutus | reverse complement strand
TTCCCGACTCAGGACACTAGCCCAGCGAGAGGGAGTCGTCGTGCGGTCCTGGCCGGTGGTGGGCAGCGGCGTCCTCGCGGCTCACCTCATGGTGAGTGCCGTCGGGGCGGGGAAGGGGCTTGAGGGTGACCTCGATGCGGTGCGTGGAGTCATGGCTCACCGAGCCGCCCAGACGTGCCTCGACCACTCCCAGGCGCAGACCCGCCCCGCCCTCGCCGGCCCGGTGGAACTGCACCGAGAACTCCAGGCTGACCTGCTCCACGTTGAACCGCCAGTCGCTCTCCGCTCCTTCTGCCTGGGCCCGCGCCAGCTCCGCACGAACCGAGCCGATGGCCTCCGCAAGACCGATCGGTTCCATATCCCTCATGTCAACACACCCCCGTCTTCCGTTGCTTGACCGATCCACTCTGCTCACAAGTCTGGGGACGCACCAGGCTTTGCACGTAGTGTGAGACAGCATGGGGGAACTGCGTGCGGACTGGAGGCTCAGGCTGCGGCGCGAGGACGCGCACGGCCCCATCTGTGGTGCCGGCGTGCTCGTCGACCAGTACACGGCGCTGTCCTGCGCACACGTGGTGCGCCACCCGGACGCCGTCATGTGGCTGGAGTTCGCCGAGAACAGCGAGCTCGAGCCGGTCTCCGCACGCGTCATGCCCGGCGGCTGGCTGCCGGAGGGCGAGAGCGGCGAGGATGTCGCCGTGCTGCGCCTGGACAGCCCTCGCCCGCAGGCGCGCCGCGCCCTCCTGGAACCCAGGCTGTGGGGCGGAATGGAGGTGTACGCGACCGGTTACGCGAAGGGCTTCGACGACGGCATGAGCCTGTGGGGGCGCATCGGCGGCGCCAGCGGTGAGCGGGTGCAGCTCGACGCCGTCACCAGGACGGAGGTGGTGCGCGCCGGCTTCAGCGGCGCCGCCGTGTGCACCCGGCCGCAGGAAGGACGTCCCGCCCGTGTGGTCGGCCTCGTCGTCAGCTGGCGCGGCGATCTGGGCGAACTGCTGCCCGAAGACAACCGGCTCTCCTTCTCGTACCTGATCCCCATTGACCGCATCGCCGAACTCTCACCGGTCATCAAGGAGTTGAGCAGCCCGCACGCCTGGGATCACGGCTTCGAGGAGCGGTTGACCCGGTGGTTCGACGACCCGGACGAGGACCCGGTGAAGATCACCGTGGTGCCTCCGGGCAGCGGCAAGGACCGCTCGCTGCGCCACCTGCTGCACCGCGCCCACGTCGTCCATCGCGGCGGCGCCAGCAGGCCGGACCTCGTCGACCACGCCTTGGACCAGGTCACCTTCCCGGCCGGCGAATACCTGACGTACTGGGACTGGCTGCGCGGCGCCAAGCCCCAACCCGCGCGGGCGGCCGACCGTGCACCCGTGCGACCGGTCACGGTCCTCGTCGACGGTCTCGACGAGGAGACCCAGCCGGGCCCCCTGATCGAACTTCTGGCCCGGCTGCGGGTGTTCGGCTTCCGGCTGCTGCTCGTCTTCCGCCACGAGGGCGGCCCCGGCTGGACCGCGTCCCGCGACCGACTCCTGCGGCCCGCGCTCCTCCGCCACGCGGACACACTGCTCGACCGTCTGCAGCGCGTGGAGTTCAGCCGGGCGATCCGCCGCGACATCGTCGACAGCGCCTCCCTCGGCTCCGTGACCGAGACTGCCGACCGGCACCGGGCCGCGCGCCGCCTGATCGACGATGTGCGGGACCCGCAACAGCAACTCACCCGGTTACGCGCGCTGATCAGGACCCTGCGCGCCGACCTGAGCCGCCATGGAGACCGGTGATGCGGTGCTCCGCCCGGCCCGGGCAAGGGCAAAGGAGCACGAGGGAATGACGGCCTGCCCGCACCGGCGCTTCGCCGGAGCCCCCTGCGGCGGCACCGTGCTGCCCACCGGCCACTGCGCCGCATGCGGCCGCGCGGAGAACGACCCCGGGCTGCCCGCCCTGCCCGAGGATCCACGGGAACTCGGCCCCCGCGAGCTCCTCGCGCTCCCCGAGCGCGAGCCACGCCCCGCCGAGGAACGCCTCATCCGTCCCGAGGCGCCGCTGCGCATCCGCATGGACTGCTCGTCCGCCGACTGCGGCATCACCTTCGCCCCGCCTTACGCCGAGGGGCCGGTGCCGATCAAGGGGTTCTGCCCGGCCTGCGGCGAGCGCTACTCGTACCAGCCCGAACTCACCAAGGGCGACATGCTGCGCGACCAGTACAGGATCATGGGACCCATCGCGCACGGCGGACAGGGCTGGGTCTACCTCGCCGAGGACACCCATCTCGGTGACGTCGTCGCCGTCAAGGGACTGCTCAACCGGTACGAGCACGACGGCGCCCGGCTCGCCGACGTCGAACGCCGCAACCTCGTCGCCATCCGCCACCCCCGGATCGTTCAGATCCGCGACTTCGTCGCCCGGAGCGACGACACCGGCCAGGTCACCGGCGGCTACATCGTCATGGACGACGTCGGTGACGGCACCCTCGCGAAAGTCGTCGAGGACGTCCGGCGCGGTGAATCCGTCCTCGACATCGAGCACGTCGCGGCGTACGGCTGCCAGATCCTCGAAGCCTTCGTCCACCTGCACGCCGACGGCGAACGGGTCTTCGTGTACGGGGACATGAAGCCCTCCAACGTCGTGCACCACAGGGACGGCATCAAGGTCATCGATCTCGGCGGCATGCGCGAGCAGGGGCAGAGCCAGCCGCCCGCCCATGTCACGGCCGACTACACGGCGCCTGAGACCGAAACGTCGGCCAGGACCACCGTCGCCCACGACCTGCACACCGTCGGCGCCACCTTGCGGGAACTCGCCCGCTGGGCCGTCGCCGACGTGCCCGGCCTCGGTACCGCCTCCTTCCAGCGGGTCGTCGATCGTGCCGTCCGGCCCTCCCCGTACCGGCGCTTCACCGACGCCCGTGAGATGGTCGGCCAACTGCGCGGCGCCCTGCGGGAGATCCGCGCGCTGCGCGGCAAGAGCGACCCGCCCGAGCCCTCCGACTACTTCCGGCCGTCCACCCGGTTGCTCGGCGCCCGGCTCGGCACGGTGCCGGGCATCGAACACTGGCTGGAGCGCCCCCGCCGCGACCGGTACGAGCCGCCCGTGGCACCGGCCCTCGACCTCGGCGCCCCCACACCCACCGAGATCGCCGCCTGTCTGCCGGTGCCGAGGCCGTATCCGGGCGATCCGCAGACCGCGCGGTTCGAGGTGAGCAGCGGCTACGACCCGGGCCAGCTCCTCGAGCAGGAGGACGAGAAGCCGCGCTCGGTGGAGATCTGCCTGCACAACGTGCGTGTTCTGCTGGACCGGAACACCGGGGAGGACCTGGAGCGGGCCCAGGAGGAGCTCGACACGGCCGACTCCATTCCCGGGCCGCCCGCCGTGCGCCGGTGGCGGCTGGAGTGGCATCGCGCCCTGCTCGCGCTGCGCAGCGCCGACCTCGACGACGACCCGCGGCAGGTCGTCGAGGCCAGGAAACACTTCACGCAGGCCCACCTCGAACTGCCCGGCGAGTACGCGCCCAAACTGGCCCTCGCCTACTGCGCGGAGCGGCTCGGCGACGACACGGCCGAGCCCACGGCCAAGGAACTGTACGAGGTGGTCTTCGCCCGCAACCCCGCGCACGGCGGCGCCGCCCTCGGCCTGGCCAGGCTCGCGCTCCGCGCGCGCGACCGCCGGGCGGCCATCGATGTGCTCGGCCGGGTCCGGCAGGGCACTCTGGACCACACCGTCGCCCGGATCGCCTCCCTGCGCATCCGCGCGGCCCGGCTGCCCGGAGACGGTGATCCGCTGCCCGCGCCCGCCGAGGTCGACGCGGCGCTGGCCGAACTGCGCGGCCTCGAGGGCGGGAGTCCGGGCGCCGGGGAGCCTCGCCTGTCGGAGGACGAGGCGCTGCGCCTGGGCACCGAACTCCACGAATGGAAGCTGGACGCGGTGCACAGCCTCAGCGACCGGCCCGGTTCGCCGGGAAGGGATGCCGGACGGCTCAACGCCCGCAGTCTGAGACGTCTGAGCGCCCCGGAGCGCGAGTCGCGCAAGCAGCTGGAAGTGCACTACCGGCGACTGGCGGCCCGCCACCATGAGCCGGCCGCCCATGAACACCTCGTGGATCTCATGCACGCGGTACGGCCTCAGACCGTGTTCTGACTGCACGGCACGACAGGCCGAATCGGCACCCGGCCCCCGGTGTGCCGCGGCGACGAAGGTGAAGGAGCGGTGACGTACGACATGAGCAGCCACACCCGGCCGCCGCAGCCGGGCATCCGACTGCACGTCGACCTCGGCGGCGATCTGCTCCCGCACCGGAGCGCGAAGATAGAGGCCCATCTGCGGGTGGACGTGGCCGCCGACGGCGCTCCCAACGATCTGCCCGCGGTCCAGCTCGCCGTGATCATCGCGGTGGACGTCGCCGAATCCAACCGGGCTGCCGTCCGGCACGCCCTGCCGTCGGTGCTGCGGGCCTTGCCCGACCGTATCTCCTTCGCCGTGCTCGGCAGCGGCCCCGAGCCGGTCCGGTGCTATCCGCGGGGCGCCGACGAGTGGGCCGTCGCCGACCGGGAGGAAAGGCGCCGGGCCGCCTTCGTCGCGGGATCGCTCCCGCTGCACCGGGAGGGGCCGCGTCCTGCCGGGTACGCCGCCTGGGTGGCCGGAGCGCGCGCCCTGCTCTTCGGACGGCCGGTGTCCGTACGCCATCTGGTGCTGATCACCGACGGCAGCAGCGCCGTCGGTGAGACCCGTCTGGAAGAAGAACTGGACGCCTGCGCAGGGCAGTTCACCTGTGACGTGTTCGCCGTGGGCGCGGACTGGGTTCCCGACCCCCTGCTGACCCTCGCCGAACGGCTGCACGGCACGGCCGAGTTCGTGGACGACGGACTCGGCCATGCGGTCACCGCCGCCATCCAGCGGCTGCGCCGGGTGCACACGCCCCGGCTGCCGATCGAAGTGACCGTGCGGCCCTCGGTCCGCCAGGTCTCGCTCAGCGAGAAGGCGCCCCGGCCGCACCGCCTCGGCGGGCTGCTCCAGCCCGGCCGGCCGCACCGCTGGACATTCCCGACCTACCAGTGGGAGCAGGGCAGACGTGACTACCTGCTCACCCTGGTCGCCGACTCCGACGCCGACCCGCTGGAGACCGAGCTGCAGTTCGCCATGGTCTCCATCGGCGATGTCCACGCGCCCGTCGTCGCCCGCTGGCACCTCCCCGAGCAGTCCCCGCCCCACGCCCCGACGGGCACCGGCAGCGTGCGTGACCTCAACGCCACCGCCAGGATGCGGAAGCTTCTCCGCCAGGGCCTCACCGCTCTTCAGGAACACCGACCGGACACCGCCGAGGACCGCCTGGGACAGGCCGCCCGACTGGCGACGCGATTCGGCACGGACTGGGTACTGGACGAGATCCGCACGGTCGCCGACATCGAGGACCCGATCGCGGGGCGGGTCCGGCTGCGCACCGTCGACGCCGGTGCCCTCGGCCCGATGATCCTGCGCGCCGGGTCCCGTCCCGGCGGCCCCCTGGCCGACGCCGTCGGCGCGCGGCCGGGCCCGCGCTGCGGCGGCTGCGGCACCCCGGCCGGGAGCGAGGCCCGTTACTGCATCGCATGCGGGGAGAAGCTGCTGTGACGACCGGACGCACCGCCTCCTGGTACCGGTTCTCCCTCGCCGCTTTCTGGCGCCGGCGCCTGAGCCCCTGGCGGACCCGCCGGCTGCTGGAGGTGCATCTGCTGGTCCTGTTCCTGCTCACGGCCGTGGCGTCGACCGCCCTGTTCCTCTCCTGCCGTCAGGTCCAGCACAGCGCCGAAGCGCTCGCGTCCCGCGAGGCACCGGCCGTGCAGGGGCTCGCCGCCACCCGGCTCGCGGCCCTGCGGGCCGACCAGGAGGCCCGCGCCCTGGTGGAAAAGGAGCTCATCGACGTCACGGGCTCGGGCGAGGCCTACCGGTCCCAGCTCTCGGCCGCCGACCAGGGCCTGTCCCGGATCGCCGACCGCACGGACCAGGACCTCGGCACGGTCAAGGGCCTGCTCGCCACCTACAGCGACTCGCTCGCCCTCGGCACGTCCCCTTACCCTGACCAGTCCCTCATGCGGAAGCAGAAACTCAAAGAGGCGAAATCGCTGCTCACCCGCGATTCGGTGGGACTCGTACCCCGCCTGCACGCACTGCAGCAGGTCCAGCTGAGGCACGCCGAAGCCACCGCCACCATGGGGCAGTGGCAGCGCGGCGGGTGGTGGATCGCCGAACTCGCCCTGGTATTCGTGGGGTTGACCCTGCTCTCGGCGCTGTTCGTGCTGCGCGACCGCTGCGGCCGTGACTGGAATCCGTACCTGCTCGCGGCCTTCGTGCTCACCGTGCTGCTCGCGGTGTTTCCGCTGACGGCGATGTCCGCCACCCAGAGCGGCCTCGACGGGGCGATCAAGGATCTGCGGGAGATCACCGAGGTGTCCCGGACAAGCGGCACGGAACCGGCCGATGCACAGCGGGACGTCACGAAGAAGTCGGAGCAGGTCCGGCGGAAGACGACCGATGACGCCTGGACCGCCCCGGTGTACCAGGGCACTCTCGTCGGCAGCCTGCTGACCATCGTCCTGCCCGCGCTGGGGCTCGGTCTTCGGCTCGACAACGACTACTGGAGGCGACGGTGACCCGGCGGTTCAAGATGCTGGTCTTCGCCATGGTCATACTGCTGCTCACCGCCTTCGGCATGGTGGCGGTCTGGGCGCAGCACGACGACGAGGAGCCGGTGACCATCCTCGGAACGTGGACGGCCAAACAGGCGGAGCAGTTCGAAACCCTGCTGGACGGCTTCGGCATCCCCTTCCGCTACCAGGGCACCGCGGCCCAACGGGATGTGCTGCTCTCCAAGGTGCAGTCGGGGGAGCCCCCGGACATCGTGATCATGCCGGGCCTCGGCGAACTCGCCGAATACGCCGAGCAGGACCTCCTCAAACCGCTGAACCGGCTCTACGAGCCGCAGGAGTACGGCGCCCCCTGGAAGCCGACCGGCTCACCCGCCGAACCCGTCTACTGGGTCCCGGTCAAGGCGGACCTGAAGAGCATCGTCTGGTACCGCCAGGGTCACCAGCCCGCCCATAAGCCTGCTCCACTGAAAAGTTGGTGCATCGGCATGGGGGACGACGGCGCCTCCGGCTGGCCCGGCACCGACTGGATCGAGGACCTCGTACTGCAACGGTCGGGCCCGGATGTCTACGAGAAGTGGGCGCTGGGCACGGGCGAAATGAAGTGGTGGCGCAGTAATCCGGTGCACACGGCCTGGGAGGCGTGGGCCGATCTGCTCCGGCAGGACAAGGAAGCGGCCGAGGACGCTCTGCTCACCGACCACCGCGGCGCCCCGGACGACAACGGGCTGCTGTTCGACGGCCGGGACGGGTGCACCCTGGAGCATCAAGGCTCCTTCGCGCTCTCCTTCTACAGGAACCACGCGAAGCACGCAGACCTGATGGACTCCGCTCCGCTCCTGCCCGGAGGCGGCAGCCGGGTCCGGGCCCACGAGGTGACCGGCGACTTCGCGGCGCTGTTCAGCGCCCGCCCTCAGGCCCGTGAACTGATCCGCCGGCTGGCCTCCAAGGAGGGCCAGCAGAAGTGGGCCGATCTGCCGGACGTCTTCTCGGCGAATCGCGAGGTGAAGCCGGAAAAGCCACAGGGCGACGCGGTCAAACACAAGGTCGCACAACGGCTCCGTGAAGGACCCCGCTGCCTGGACGCCTCGGACGTCATGGCACCTGCCGTACGGGGCGCCTTCTACGAGGCCGTCCTGCTGACCATCGCAAGGGTCGCCAGCAATCAGGACCCCGACCTTGATGGTGTCCTCCACGATGTGCAGAGGATGCAGGACGCGCAGTCCGCGCAAGACGGCGACAACAGAGCGGCTCCGAAGACGGTGTGCAGTACGCGGTGAGCGATGGGGCGGCGCCTACCGCAGGTCCCTCCCTGAAAAGCCGAGACAGTCCAGGAGGATTCCTCGTCCGTGACCGCACATCCGGGTGCTCGTCGACCGGCCCATCGAGCTCAGCGGCGGGCGGGCGGCCGGGAAGGGCCGGGCGGCGGACACCTCGTCGAGGCCGGCGTCGATGCCTGGCCGTTTGCCGATCAGGCGGGTGATGAGCTGCCGTGTCCTTGCGGGAATCCTGACTCGCGTCTCCTCGATGAGGCGCTGGAGAATGTCAGGAACAGGTCGTCGATGATCAGGACGCCGGCGGCGCGCCGTCGCTCGTTCAGGACGGGCAGCCTGCGTACGCCTGATCTGCGAAGCACCCTGGCAGGCGGCCGAGACGCCGTCGGTGGCCCACCGACCGTGAGCCCGACGGCACGCTCACCCTCCGGACATCGCACGGAAAGCAGCGGACATGGCCGAAGCCACCCCTCCACCCGAGGATCTCGTACGGACCGTTCGAGGGGCCGGTATCAGCGACGAGCGCCTGCTCCAGGCCGTACGAGCGACACCCCGAGCGGCATTCGTCCCCACCGGTCACCAAGCGCACGCCTATCACGACGTGCCCATTCCGATCGGGCACGCACAGGTGACCACGCAGCCCTCACTCTCCGTGATGATGATCGAGGGCCTTGACCTGAGCGGGGACGAGCACGTACTCGAGATCGGTACCGGCCTCGGCTTCCAGACCGCACTGCTCGCCCGGTTGGCCGCCGATGTCGTGACCATCGAGATGTGGCCGGACATCGCCCGGCAGGCACGGCGCAACCTCGCCCGGCAGGACATTCGGAATATCGAGCTGCGCATCGGGGACGGCAGCGGCGGCGTACCGGACCGCGCTCCGTACGACGCGGTCATCGTGTCCGCCGCGTTCCCGGAGGTTCCCGCGCCGCTGGCCGGGCAACTGCGACTCGGCGGCCGCCTCGTCCAGCCCCTCGGGCCGGGCGGCCGGGAGCAGGTCGTGTCCTTCCTGCGCACCGCGACGGGGCTGGAGCGCCGGCGGATACTCACGCCCGCGCATTTCGTCCGCCTGCAAGGACGGTACGGCTTCCCCTCCTGAGCCCCGCCGACTGCGTCGGACTGCCGGCATTCCGACAGACCCTGCGACACGAGGAAGGGTGACGATCAGCACGCCGCGGCTGGGGGCTGCGTCCACGCCGACGCGACATCGGCACGCGCGGCGATACGGCGGCAGCGCGCCGGCGCCGACCGAGCGCAGCCCATGTCTGAGGCCGTAGTGCCTGCGTTGACGGTGCGTCTCACCGGTCCAGCTCCGCGAACATCTCCACCGCCCGGGTCCTGCCTGTGACGATGATGACGTCGCCGGGATGGACGACCGTCTCGGCGGTGGCGTGAGTGAAGTCGGCGCCGGGGCGTTTGATGCCGACGACGGTGACGCCGTACGTACTGCGCACCCGGCTCTCGCCCAGCGGGATCCCGCCGACGACCTTCGGGGCGAGCGTCTTGATCAGCGCGTAATCGCTGTCGAAGGCGATGAAGTCCAGCATCCGGCCAGTGACCAGGTGGGCCACGCGCTCGCCCATGTCGTGCTCGGGCAGGACGATGTGGTGGGCACCGATGCGTTCCAGGATCTGGCCGTGCTGCCGGGTGGTGGCCCGGACCCAGATGGCGGCCACGCCGGCGTCGACGAGGTTGGAGGTGGTCAGGATGCTGGCCTCCAGGTCGGTGCCGATACCGACCACCACGCGGGAGAACTCGCCGACGCCGAGCTGCGCCAGCACAGCGGGGTCGGTGCAGTCCGCGGCGGCGACCTGGGTCAGCTCTTCGCCGATCTTCTGGACGACGCCGACGTCGGCGTCGACGCCGAGCACG
>NZ_LIQT01000557.1 GCF_001418415.1 Streptomyces hirsutus | reverse complement strand
GGTGCGGGTGCACGAGGAACTGGCGGCGGAGCTCACACCGTTCGTGCCCACGCCGACCGCCGGCTGAGTCAACGGCCCGCGGTTCCGCGCGCAAGGGAGACGGCCCGCCCCCAGCTCATGAGCTGGGGGCGGGCCGTCTCCCTTGCGCGGATCAGCGAACGCCGCGATCACGCACCGCCGCGATCACGCACCGCCGTGATCACCGGCCGCCGTAGGTCCTGCTCATGTTCTGGTACAGCGCCTCGGCGTCCCGGCCCAACTGGGGGCCCGCGAGCCAGGTGTTGTCGGTCGGGCCGATCGAGGTGTTGGACACCAGCACGGTCTCGCCGTTCACCACCCGGAACCAGCCGCCGCCGGACGAGCCACCGGTCATGGTGCAACCGATGCGATGCATCGTGGGCAGGTCGGAGGCGAGCGAGAACCGGCCCGGAGTGTCCAGGCACTTGAACATCCGCAGTCCGTTGTAGGGCGGCGCCGCCGGGTATCCCCAGGCACCCGTCCGGCCCGCCCCGTCCGCGGGCGGGGTCGAGAAGTCCATGTCCAGGGCGGTACCGACCGTCTCCTCCAGGGACTTGTCCCCCTGCTCCGGCTTCACGTGCAGGACGGCGTAGTCGTACGGGGCTCCGGCGCCACCGGTCGGCGCGCCGCCCTCGATCCAGCCGGTGGAGGTCGCGGCCCAGTCCGCCCACCAGTTGCCGTACGGGGCGATCTCCGAGGCGTTCGCGTCGCTCAGCTCCGCCTCGGACCTGCCCAGGTCGTTGTACGCGGGGACGAAGACGATGTTGCGGTACCAGCCGCCGTCGCCGCCCGCGTGCACGCAGTGACCGGCGGTCCAGACGAGATTGGACCTGCCCGGATGGTTCACGTCCTTGACGACCGTGCCGGAGCAGACACTCGTGCCCTCGGGGGAGTCGAAGAAGACCTTGCCGACCGGGGCCGCGTGGTCGTGGTACGGCGTCTGCTCGGCCTGCGCCTCGACCGGTCCCGGCTCCGGATCGCCGGCGCCCCGGGCGGCGGTCGCGTCCTTGGTCGAGAGGGTCTTGTCGGCCTCCTCGGCGGAACGCATCCGCTCCGGCTTCCACAGGCCCTCGATCACCGGGTTGACGTAGTCCTTGGCCTCACCGAGCCACTTGTCCTCGTCCCAGTCCCGCCAGCCGCCGGCCTTCCACTGGTCGACGTCGATCCCGTGTTCCTCGAGCCGGTCCGCGATGTCGGCCGGGACCTGGGAGTTGCCGGCCTCGCCGTCCGCGGCCCGCGAGGTGCCGGGACCGGGCTTCTTCGGGCCGGCCTTGTCGTCGGTGGAACCGCCGCACGCGGTCGCGGTGAGCGCCAGGGCGGCGACGAGCCCGGCGGCGAGGGTTCTGCGACGGCCCCGCCGGCGCGGAGCGGACGTACGGATGGAGCGCATGGTGCGGTGACCCCCGGTGCTACGAATGAATGTCCTGCTGCTGGGTGTGGACGCCGCACGGGCGGCCGGCGGATTCATGCCGCCCGTGCGGGTGCCGTTACCGCGATGCCGTTCCCGCCCGGGCGGGGCCCGTGGGAACGGAACCGCCGCCGGAGCGGCCGACGGTCACTGGCCGGCGAACTTGTCGCTGACCGCCTCGTACACGCCCTTGGCCTCGTCCCCCAGCCGCGGACCGGCGAGCCAGCCCGACGTCACCGGGCCGATGGAGGTGTTGGACACCAGCGCCGGCTTGCCGTCGGAGCCCTCCGCGACCCAGCCGCCCCCGGACGAACCGGCGGTCATGCTGCATCCGATGCGGTACATCGTCGGGTCGGAGGTGCCGAGCGAGAGCCGGCCCGGCCGGTCCTCACAACTGAACAGCTTCTGGCCGTCGTACGGCGCGCCGGCCGGGTAGCCGGTCGCGGTCACGCTCTCCACGTCCGGCACGGCGGGAGCGTTGAAGTCCACCGGCAGTGCCGAACCGACCTTCTCCTCCAGCGACTTGCCGTCGCCGCCCTTCTCCGGCGTCACATGGATGACGGCGAAGTCGTACGAGGCGCCGTCACCGCCGGTCGCACCGCCCTGCTCGATCCACTGGTCGGAGGTCTGTGCCCAGTCACCCCACCAGACGCCGTACGGAGCGACCTCGTCCTGGGCGGCACCTTCGAGTTCGCCGGTCGGCCTGCCCGCGTCGTTGTACGAGGGAACGAAGACGATGTTGCGGTACCAGCCGCCCTTCTTGCCGGCGTGCACACAGTGCCCGGCCGTCCACACCATGTTGGACTTGCCCGGGTTGGCGGGATCCTGCACCACGGTCGCGGAGCACACCATCGTGCCCTCGGGGGAGTCGAAGAACACCTTGCCCGCCGTGGGAGCGTTGTCGTGGTACGACGGCGGCACGGCCTGCGCCTGCACCGGTTCCGGCGTCGGGTCCGTCACGCCCTGGTCACCGGAGATGTCGCTCTCGTCGACCTCCGGGTCCGGCTGCTCGGCCTCCCGCATGCGGTCCGGGTCCCACAGGTCCTCGATGATCGGGTTGATGTAGTCGTTGGCCTCGCGCAGCCAGTCGTCCTTGTCCCAGTTCTTCCAGTCGCCGTTCCTCCACTTGTCGACGTCGATCCCGTGCTCCTTGAGCCGGTCCGCGATGTCGCTCGGGATCTGGATCTTGCCGTCCCCGGCCGCGGCGGTCGCGGAGGGTTCGCCGCCCGCCGTGTCGTCCCCCGAACCGCAGGCGGTGGCGGTGAGCGCGAGTACCGAGGCGAGCGCGACGGCGGTCAGCGCGGGGGAGGTTCCGCGGCGCGCCCTTCCGCCTCGGCGAGTGGTGGACGACGGCCGTATGGATCGCATGATCTGACTCCCCCTGATGTGGACGAACTTGGTGCTTCGGCCGTGCGTGCATCCTGGACTCGAGCGGAGTCCGGGCCCCTCGCACGACCACCGGGAACGGCACCACACACTATGCGTTCGCCGTGGGGGACAACCGACGGAACGGCAACGGTTTCGCTACGAGCTTTCTGACCTGGACATTCTCAAGAGGCCCACGGATGTGACGCCTTCGCGCGACTGATCCGTCGAGGAGCCGCACGCACGGGAGCGGCTGCTCCTCGCCTTGACCCTCTTTGCGGGACGGGCACGCCCATCAGCCGTATCCGGCCGGGAATCGGACCGCGGCCGTGGGTCCCTCACCCCTCGGCGGGACAGCGAGCTTTTCACCCGAGTCCTCGCCGGAGTCCACGTGTGCGTCTGCCGGGCGTGGACGGACGCGGGGTGTGCGGGACGGCCGTTGCCGTCCATAGTCGATCCGTTGCCGTCCACATCTGAGGGGAGAGCCACTCGATGAGACCTTCTTCGAGACCTTGTTCCGGACTTTCCGTGCACATCGCCCTGACTGCCGTCCTGGCGGCCGCGGTCGCCGGTGTCGCCGGGCCCGCGGGGGCGGTGAGCGGTGAGCCGGTCCCGCGCACCGAGCGGATCAGTGTGGCCCCCGACGGCACCGGCGGCAACAACCACTCGGTGGAACCGGTGGTCAGCGCCGACGGACGCGTCGTGGCCTTCGCGTCGGGTGCGACCAACCTGGTGGCCGGCGGCACGGACGGGACGTACAGCGTCTTCTACCGCACGGCCCCCGGCGCACCACTGCGGCGTGTGGTGGTGCCGGGCGCGACGACGTCCACGCCCCAGGTGTCCGGGTCGGGGAGCCACCTGACCTTCACCTCGTACTCGGCCACGACCGGGAAGTCCTCCGTGCATGTCATGGACCTGCGCACCGGGTCCGTGGAACGTCTGGCTCCCGCGCTGGACGAGGACTACGAGGTGTCGTACGGCATCGCCCCGGTCAGTGCGGAGGGACGCCATGTCGCCTTCGTCGCCCGGCCCACCACCGGCGAGAACGGCGCGTTCGACTGCCGGGTCATGCTCCTCGACCGCTGGACGGAGCAGGTGCGGAGGGTCAGCCGGCCCTCGGACGGCTCGAAGGACTTCCACCGGTGCACGCAGATCTCGATGAGCGCCGACGGCCGCAAGGTCGCCTACCTGGAGGGATATTCCGGGCCGGCCGACGACGACCAGGGCGACATCCTGGTGTACGACCGGGTGACCGGGCGGACCGTGCAGGCCGACGCCTCGCACGACGGCGCCCCCGCCGACCGGTCGGCGGTCGCTCCGGTACTCAGCGCCGACGGCACCCGGGTCGGCTTCAACTCGCAGGCGACCAACCTGGTCCCGGAGGCCGATCCGAACGACGGCTGGAACGCCTTCGTCCGCGACCTGCGCACCGGAGAGCTCCACCGCCACGACGGCCGCACCCCCACGGATCTCACCCTGGTCTCGGACCTGTCGGCGAACGGCTCGAAACTGCTCCTGAACACGGCGGACGCGAACCGCAGGACGACAGGACTGATCCTGCGCGATCTGCGCACCGGCCACGAGGAACTGCTGGCACCGGGACAGGACGGCGAGCCCGTCACCGTGGGCCGAGCGGCGCTGAGCGCGGACGAGTCGACCGCCGTTTTCGACTCCTACCACCCGGGTCTGGTGCCCGACGACACGAATCTGATCGGAGATGTGTTCGTGCGCACCTTGCGTTGAGGAACGGGGCCCCGTGCGTCGAGCCAGGGCACCCGTGCGCTCAGCCGCCGGGTGCCCTGCGCGGAACCGCCGGGCCGGCTGAGCCGCGGGGCGTGGTCGGCGGACCCGCAGGATCTCCGTCACGTCCTCGGCCCTTGCGGTCGGCGCACGATTGTCGGTGCCGGGCCGTAGGGTGGTCGCGCTATGACGAAGCCCTCACTCCCTGAACTCCTGCACGCTGCCGTCACCGCTGTCGGCGGCACGGAGCGCCCCGGCCAGGTGACCATGGCCGAAGCCGTCGCCGAAGCGATCGACGACGCCTCTCATCTGCTGGTCCAGGCCGGCACCGGCACCGGAAAGTCGCTGGGCTATCTGGTGCCCGCGCTCGCTCAGGGGGAGCGAGTCGTCGTGGCGACGGCCACGCTGGCCCTGCAGCGCCAACTCGTGGAGCGCGACCTCCCGCGCACGGTGGAGGCGCTGCATCCGCTCCTGCGCCGCCGCCCGCAGTTCGCCATGCTCAAGGGCCGGTCCAACTACCTGTGTCTGCACCGGCTCCACGAGGGCGTACCGCAGGACGAGGAAGAGGGCCTCTTCGACCAGTTCGAGGCGGCCGCCCCCACCAGCAAGCTGGGCCAGGACCTGCTGCGCCTGCGCGACTGGGCGGACGAGGCGGAGACCGGTGACCGGGACGACCTCACCCCGGGTGTCTCCGACCGGGCCTGGTCCCAGGTGTCGGTGTCGTCGCGGGAGTGCCTGGGCGCCACGAAGTGCGCCTACGGCGCGGAGTGCTTCGCGGAGATGGCCCGCGAGCGCGCCAAGCTCGCCGAGGTCGTCGTCACCAACCACGCGCTCCTCGCGATCGACGCGATCGAGGGCGCTCCGGTGCTGCCGCAGCACGAGGTGCTGATCGTCGACGAGGCCCACGAACTGGTCTCCCGGGTCACCGGAGTCGCCACGGGGGAGCTCACCCCCGGCCAGGTCAACCGCGCGGTGCGCCGTGCCGCGAAGCTCGCCGACGAGAAGGCGGCCGACCAGTTGCAGACCGCGGCCGAAGGCTTCGAACGCCTGATGGAGCTGGCCCTTCCGGGCCGTCTCGAGGAGATCCCGGAGGACCTCGGGTACGCGCTGATGGCGCTGCGGGACGCCTGCCGGACCGTCATCTCCGCCATCGGGAACACCCGCGACAAGTCCGTCCAGGACGAGGACGCGGTCCGCAAACAGGCGCTGGCCTCGGTGGAGAGCGTGCACGACGTGGCGGAGCGCATCACCAACGGCTCCGAATGGGATGTCGTCTGGTACGAGCGCCATGAGCCCCGCGGCGGAGCCGCGTACCGACACAGCGGCGCCTCGCTGCGCGTCGCCCCCATGTCGGTCTCGGGCCTCCTGCGGGAGAAGCTCTTCTCCGACCGCTCGGTGATCCTGGCCTCCGCGACCCTGAAGCTGGGCGGCGACTTCAACGGCGTGGGCGCCTCCCTGGGCCTCGGCCCCGAGGGCGCCGAGGGGGACGACCTTCCGCAGTGGAAGGGCATCGACGTGGGCTCTCCGTTCGACTACCCCAGGCAGGGGATCCTCTACGTCGCCAAGCATCTGGCGCGCCCGGCCCGCGACGGCGACCGCGCGGACATGCTCGACGAACTCACCGAGCTGATCCAGGCCGCGGGCGGCCGCACCCTGGGCCTGTTCTCCTCGATGCGGGCCGCTCAGCTCGCTGCCGAGGAGCTGCGTTCCCGCATCCCGGAGTTCCCGATCCTCCTCCAGGGCGAGGAGACCCTCGGCGAGTTGATCAAGAACTTCGCCGCCGACCCGAAGACCTGCCTCTTCGGCACCCTGTCGCTCTGGCAGGGCGTCGACGTTCCCGGTCCCAGCTGCCAGCTGGTCGTCATGGACAAGATCCCGTTCCCGCGCCCGGACGACCCGTTGATGAGCGCCCGCCAGAAGGCGGTGGAGGACGCGGGCGGGAACGGCTTCATGGCGGTCGCCGCCACCCACGCCGCGCTGCTCATGGCGCAGGGCGCCGGCCGGCTCGTCCGCGCCACGGGGGACCGCGGCGTGGTCGCGGTCCTGGACCAGCGACTGGCGACGGCGCGCTACGGCAGCTACCTGAAGGCCTCGCTGCCCGACTTCTGGCTCACCACGGACCGGAACCAGGTGAGGAAGTCCCTGGCCGCGATCGACGCGGCAGCCAGGCAGGCCGAGGGCGAAGCCGACTGAGGTCGAGGAACAGGTCGGCGTGGGGGAGTGCACGCGCCGGGGCCCGGCAGCACAGGGCGGGACAGTGCTGGGTGGGGACAGCGCGGGGCCCCGGAACCCCTGCGCCGGTTCCGGGGCCCCGCGCTGTCCCCACCCAGCACTGTCCCGCCTTGTGCTGCCGGGCCCCGGCGCGTGCACTCCCCCACGCCGACCTGTTCCTCGACCTCAGTCGGCTTCGCCCTCGGCCTGCCTGG
>NZ_LIQT01000556.1 GCF_001418415.1 Streptomyces hirsutus | reverse complement strand
CCCTTATGGCCAACCCCCTTTGTACCCCTTGCCGTTCGAGTCCGGCAGCCCTTAGGTTCAACCGCGGATTCACCGTGCCCCACCCATCGCTGCTGCGAGGTCGCCGTGCTGAAACGCATTCGCACCACCAGGCGTTACGGCACCACCAGGCGTTACGTCAGAGGCTTCGTCGCGGCCGTCGCCGCGGTCACCGCACTGGTCCTGGCAGCCAACGCGGGCCCGGCCAAGGCCACCCACCCCGAGAAGCCGAGCCACAGCACCACGAGCCCGGTGGAAGCAGCCATCCGCTAGGACCCGGCCCGTCCGCAGCCNNCCAGGTCTAATGCGGGAGGGCCTTGCGCAGGGCTTTGTCCAGTTGTTCGGCCAGGACCTCGTCCGACTGCACGTCGTCGCTGTGCAGCGAGCCGAGCCGGGTGGTGAACGTCTGGGTGAACGCGCCGTACAGCGGGGTCCTCGGCCGGTGGACCGCTTTCCCCAGGGCCGGCAGGAGGATGTCGCGGGCGTAGGCGGGGCGGCCGCCCCCGTCCCGCGGGACCGGATCGGCGCCCTCGCCCGTGGGGGACGCCGAGGGCCCGGGGCCGACCGCGGTGCACCGCTCGCCGTCCGCGTCGCCCTCGTAGGCCGAGGTGCGGGTCGCCGCGAAGCCCGCCTCCAGCAGGCAGCGCTCGCTCTCCTTCCCGGTGAGGAACCGGATCAGCTCGGCCGCCTTGCCCTTGCGCTGCGACACCCCGGTGACCGCGAGGTTCTGTCCGCCGAGTACCGCCCGGCCGGGCAGCGGGGCGACCCCGAGCTGCCCCTCGGAGAAGGTCCGGTACAGGGTGCGGTACTCCGACGGCCAGTGCCGCAGGAACGCGGTGCGGCCCTCGACGAAGTCGCTCAGCGACGCGTTCTCGTCGGAGGAGTGGGCGTCCTGGAGGGTGTACGCCGTCTCCGTACGGCGGCGCAGCTCCCTGATCCCCTCGGTCAGCTCGTCGACGTCGCCGGTGTAGCGGCCTTTCCCGTCGACCAGCTCGAGGCCCGGCACCGCGGACGCGAACGCCTCCACCGCGTTGACCGTACGGCCCTCGTAGGCGGCGAGCTGGGTGGTCCAGCCCTTCTCGTAGGTGTCCGGGGGGGCGCCGGGCGTTCAGGTCGTCGACGAGGCCCCGCAGCTTGTTCCAGTCGAGGCCGGCGCCGAGGTCGGGCCGCTCGACTCCGGCCCGCTTCAGGTAGTCGCGCCGGTAGTACAGCAGACCGACGTCGCTGTTGAACGGCACCGCGTACACCTCCCCGTCCCACCGGGCCGTGCCGGCCACGGACGGGATGATGTCGTCGTCGACCAGGTTGTGGAGCAGCGGTTCGATCAGGCCGGCGGTGGCGAACTCGGGCACCCAGGTCACGTCCAGGTTGACCACGTCGTAGGCGGCGCTGCGGGACTGCAGGGCGCCGAGCAGCTGGCTGCGCTGTTCGTCGGCGCTGCCGGGAAGCTCGACCAGGCGGGCCCGGAAGTCGGACTTCTTCCGCTGCTCGCGCAGGTTCCAGGCGTCGATGAGCTGCTGGCGTATGCCGTTCTTGCCGGTGACGTCCCGGCCGCTGGCGATCACGATGGGGCCGGTCACGTCGCCCGAGGCGGTGGATCCGGCAGAAGCACCGGCGTCGCCGTCGTCCGCGCCGCGGGTGCCTCCGCCGGTGCAGGCGGCGAGGACGACGACCAGCAGCAGGGTGAACGCCAGGGCGAGCCGCGGGGTCGCCGGCCCGCCGGTGAGCCGTCGGGGCCGGGCCGTCATTCATCCCCCGTTCCGGTGCGGGCGACCTCGTCGCGCAGGGCCGTGCCGGGGTCGTCGCCGCTGTCCAGGCAGCGGCCCTTACTGGCGTCGGCGATCTGCCGGTCCGGCCTGCCCGGGTCGCAGCCGCCGTTCGTCAGGGACACCACGGTCATCGGCACCTCGGCCCGCCGCGCCCCGGAGAGGATGTCCCCCAGACGGTCCTGGGAGAGCTGGTCGCTGTCCTCGCTGTCGGTGATGTACACGATCAGCCGCCGGCGGTTGTCGTTCTCGGACCGTTCCATCGCCTCGAACGCGGCGTCCAGGGCGTCGTGCGGATCGGCTTCGGCGTCCCGCACCCGGGCACGGGCGTCGAGGACGCGCTCGGCGTCGGCCCGCCGGTGCGAGCCGGGCTTCAGCAGTTTCTCGTACGACCGGTCGCCGGTCTCCGCCACCGCCCACACGCCGTACTCGTCCTCTTCGCCGAGGCCGCCCAGCGACTGCTTCAGCAGTCCGGGGGCCCCGCTCGACCCCTTCCACACTTCCCTCATCGAAAGGGAACTGTCCAGCAGATAGAGCACCCGTCCCGGTCCGCCCGCCGCCCGGTACTCCTTCAGGGCCTCTTCCATCTTGTCCTGCCGGGCGAACCGGTCGAGTGCGGGGGATGCGGCCAGCACGCCGTCGGCCTTCGTGTCCCGGTCCAGCAGCTCCCACTTGTACGGATTACGGAAACCGTTCTTGGCGAACACCGCTTGACCCTCCTCACCGGTCAGCCAGTCCTGGAAGGCGGCGGCCGACGCGTTGCGGGCTTCCTTGTCCCGGTCCGCGCCCTGCCAGCTGACCCGGACGAACACCGGGGCCACGCCGGGGACGTCCTTGGGGTACTGGGCCGTGCGGCGGGTGCGCGTGGTGCTGTCGCAGCCGACGCCGCTGCGCATCAGGAACTCGGGGACCAGGGCGGCCGTGTGGTTGTCCACGTCTTCGCGGTCGGGCAGCGTGCACAGCAGCTCGGCGGCGGTGGGGGAGGGCGGGCCCGACT
>NZ_LIQT01000555.1 GCF_001418415.1 Streptomyces hirsutus | reverse complement strand
GGCAGGGGCAGGGGCAGGGGCTGGTCCAGTTCGTCCTCGCGGCGCACGAGGGCCAGCGCAACACCCGCCTGTTCTGGGCGGCCTGCCGCGCCTACGAGGAAGGCATCGGCCCCGCCCTGGCGGGCCCCCTGATGGAGGCGGCCCTCAACACGGGCCTGTCCGAACGCGAGGCCCGCGCGACGATCGCCTCGGCAGCCCGCATGACGGGCCATCACCCCTGACGACAGACAACACACAACTCGCCCCCCTCTCTCTCCTCCCCTCTCCTCTCCGCCCTTTCCCCAGCCCTGCTCCGCCCGACGAAAACCGAAAGCCCCGGATGCACCACCGCCCTAGAGTGCCGACCATGTCACTCACGCGCGTCGTCCTCACCTCAGGCCGCTCGGTCGACCTCTCCGAGCTGCGGATGTCGTCGACGTACGGCGGCATGATCGAGGGGTACCCGTGCAAGCCCCTCAACGACCGGAAGATCACCTCGGCGCTGCGGTCCGCCGAAGACGCCTTCCCCGGAACCCCGGTCCACCTGGTTCCGCCCCCGCGCGAGCGCCCCGACCAGTACGCCGGCGCCTTCGGCCCCGTGGAGGTCATGCCCGCCGTGACCTGCCTGGGCCACTTCCGCTCCGAGGCACTCGACCCGGCCCACGACCGTGCCCTGTACCGCTCCCGTCTCACCGTCGTCTGGTTCCAGCCGGCCGCGCACGTGCCGTCGGGCCACGACACGGAGCCCGTACTGCGGGAGGTGTCCTGGGAGCAACTCGCCCAGGACATCGAGATCTGACCACCCGTACCGCACGCCTCGCGGAAGGCCAAGGACCCCCGATGAGCACCCCCGACCCGAGCACCCCGGATCCGAGCACCCCTGACCTCGCCACCGCCGCCGGTCCCTCGCCCGTCTCCCGGACACAACTCCTGCGCTGGCAGTTCGACCTGACCTGGTCGCTGTTCGAGTACCACCTGGAGCGGCTGGAACCGGACGATTTCCTGTGGGAACCCACCCCTCACTGCTGGACGCTGCACCGTTCCGCCGACGGGACCTGGGAACCGGACTGGGCCGAGACCGAGCCCGACCCCGTACCCGTCCCCACCATCGCCTGGGTCAGCTGGCACATCGGCTGGTGGTGGAGCGTGACCCTGGACCACACGCGCGGGCTCCGGCCCCGGAAGCGGACCGACATCACCTGGCCCGGCGAAGGAGCGCCGACCGTCCAGTGGCTGCGCGGCCTGCGGACGGAGTGGCAGGCGGTCCTGGACAACCTCACCGACACCGACCTGGACGCCACGGCCTCGTTCCCCTGGCCGGGCGACCCGGCGCACACCGTGGCCCACACGCTCGCCTGGGTGAACACCGAACTCCTGAAGAACGCGGCAGAAATCGGCCAACTCCGCCTGCTGCGAGCGGCTTCCTGACCACAGAGGGCCCGCAGGTCCCGGCTCAGGGTCGAGCCGACGGCCGCTTCGTTCCCGATGCGTTTCCCGGCCGGCCGGGCGTCGGCATTACCGCCCTTCAACGCGTGCTGTCGTCACGGTGGTTTGCGCAGGCCGATATGGCGAATCCCTTTGTGGCTTTCTCGTTGCCGGCGCACCGCCTGATACGATCCGCGATCGTCTCGTCACCCATCGTAAGGGCACGGAAATGATTCGTCGCACCGCCATTGTTCTCGCCGGCCTTGTCACCGCGGGACTCTTCGCCATGGGCACCGCAGTCGCCGCACCTATGGACTCGGCGCCCCAGGAAAGCTCACAGGGAAATGCTGGTCTCGGCCCTGCGGGTGGCGTTCTCGGCCCCCTCGTCGGCGGCGTCAAGCAGACTTTGGGCCAAGGCCTCTGACACCATCTCGGCAGCGCCGAAAGCGGGTGCCGAAAATCTCCTGGATCCCGCATGCATACGCATTGCCTCACCCGCAGGCGTGACACCCGGGGCCATTTCGGTTCACTGCCAAAGGAGAACGCCATGGGTCTCCCGGCGTTGACCTTTCCAGCGTCCGCCCCACCCCACCAGGTGGCCAGGTGCCCCACGCCCACCGGGCAGTGCCTTGTGGGCGTGGGGCACCTCGTGGCGTTCTTCGGCTGCCTCTGCCCGAGTCGTCAAGAGATCCTCCTTCACGTCTCCGCGCCGGCCAACTCGCCGAACCCGTCATCCCGTTCGAAGCAGAACGATCACGCGAGCGGATGGCACAGCCGGTCGGACAGCCATTGCAGGGTGATTCTCCAAGAGCACGGCCCAACGCCGGGTTTCAACGGAAAAGCCCCCGGACCGCCCGACTCGCCATCGACTTACGGGCCACGATCACTCGCCCCAGAACAGCTCCACCACTCCCCCATGGTGGGCGGAAGGGCTACGCGCCCGTCATCCGATGGAAAGCGGCCCCGATTCCGGAAACGGAAACCGGGCCCGATGTCTTCATCGCGGCGTTTCGGAGCGAGTTCGGGCCTCAGCGGCGCAACGCACTCACCACCGCCTTGGCGAGTTGATCGAGAGGCGGAGACCGCATGGCAAGAACAGCGCCCGCGCCGGCTCGGGCGCGTGGAAAGCGTCGCGCCGTGCAACCATTCCGCAATCGACTCGGAAGACGACGTGATCGTCCCGCCAGCGACCCGCAGGAAAGGGGCCGGCCGTCTCGGAACGGCCCAAGCCTTCGGGGCACGGGCGGCATCGTGGAACCCACCGCTCCCCGCCAGGCCGTCCGCAAGGTGCCGGTCGGTCGTCGGCCGTCCGCATCCGACGCCCGTCGCCGACGTCCCCCCATACGGTCGTCCGCGCATGCCCGGACCATGCCCCTTCCGTGCCCCGCCGAGCGGAAACCACGGGCAGAGACGGTGATCAGTGGGCAGCGCACAGCAGAACGGCCCCTGACCGCAGGACCTGGTCAGGGGCCGTTCTCGCTGCTCTTCACGCGGAGGCGGTGGGATTTGAACCCACGGTGACATCGCTGCCACGACGGTTTTCAAGCCCGTTCCCTTCGGCCGCTCGGGCCACCCGCCTCGGCACTGTCCCACCTGGGGTGGAGCGACTGCGGGCTTCCCGGGTTCACGCTTTGTGCGGGGCCGTGGTCCACACGGGGTCCACCGGCTCCCCCGGTATGAGTCGGACCCATGATCTTCTGGTCCGTAGGGTCGGGCAGCACTCTGTGACGAGTGCTGGCGGCCTCCTGCTCCGATCGCCCAGGTTAGTGATCATGCGTGTTCGTGTGTCGTCGTTGCCGTCAGCGCTGCCGTCAACTCCGCAAGTCGTCCAGGGAGCGAACGTGATCGCCGGCACCACGATCGACCTGGTCGGCACGATCGGCGCCGCCGTACTCGCCGCGCTCCTGCCCGACCGCCGACTCCGACTCAGCCCCCGCGCCGTCAAGCGGCCGCTCTCCCGCTACGCCTACAAGAGCATGCGCGTCGACCGCCGTACCTACCAGGCCACCCTCAACATCAACATCTTGACGGTCCCCATCAGCCCGTAACTTCATGGCCTTGGGCTTTAGGCAGCCACTTTGGGGCGAGCCTCTAAGGTCATGGCCCCAACGTCGTGCTTTAACGGGCAGGTCCACAGACTGCCCGACTCGCCGGAAGCTTAAGGGGCCATGATCACTCGCCCCAAAGCAGCTCCCGCCCAAAGCCGCTCCGCCGACCTTCTCTGTTGCGCTTCTGTGATCGGGCCACACCGCCACACGTGAGTAAGCCCGTCAGGAGGTGAGGATGGAGATGCCGTCTCCGAGCAGTTTCAACCCGAGTACGAAGAACAGGACGGCCATCACGGCGACGTTGTGCTGAGCTGCCCAGTCTTTCCAGTTACCGAGTGTGGTCTTCGCTCGCTCTCCCCCGATCAGGAAGACTCCCAGTGGGGCCAGCAGGCCGAGGGTGGCGATCAGGACGAAGATTGCCAGCGATGCGATCTGCTGCCCGACCGGCAGCCCGGCTGAGCCAATGGAGGCGGCCGCGGCGATGGTCAGTGGGGCGTTCTTGGCGTTGAGCGCGGCCAGGGCCAGTCCGAGTCCGAAGACCTTGACCGGCGTGAGGCGGTCGATCGCACCCATCCACTTCGGCAGCTGGGCTTGTGAGGGATCCTTTGGGCGCCGGTGCCATTGCCGGGCGCCGAAGAGGACGAGGAACAGGCCCAGAGCGAGCTTGAGGGCTCCCACCCAGGTGGCCGGTTGATTGTGGGCGGAGGCACCTGCGGGGGAAGCGATCGCCAGCATTACCGCGCCCAGTGCCGAGAGTCCCAGGATCCAGCCGACGGTGAAGAGGGGTCCGTTGAGACGTCCCCGAGGTGTGGCGAGTATGAGGATGATGGCGATGATCGGGAGCGGGCTGATCGCGACGGCGGCCGCGAAACCCAGCACGTCACCGAGAACTGCGCCCATGGTTGCCTCCGCGTGGGGCTCAGGGTGGCGATCCAGTGGAGCAGGGCTTGGCGGCGGATGCCCCGACCGCCTGGACGGCGCACCGGGCTGTTGTGCGATCGGCTGCGCCGCTGTCTTCACGGCCGCGCGAAAGTGGCTGCCTGAGAATGGCGACGCCGACGTACTCGGCACGTCCCACCAGTTCCATCTTCCTGCGCTTGGCCGGATCTGTCCTCGGGAGTTTCTCGGGACACGTGAGTACCCCGGCATTGGCCTGCCGCACCGAGCAGGCTGGACCCCGCAGTGCCGGAGCTTCCCGGGAATCCGCCCCAGGTGACCACAACGCCCGGGCGGAGATGCAAGGCAGCGCATCCGCAGTGAGGATTGATATGTGAGGGCGATGGCGCCTCATATCCGAGCGCTTGGCGACCCTCGCACCGATCCGTGGCAGGAGAATCTCACGATGACTGCGACGCCAGGTGCAGCCCAGTCAGCTCACCCCGAGCGGCCAGGCAGGTCGGACGGGGTCTGCGGCGAGTTCACCGTATTTACCAAGATCAAGCCGGGCGAGGCCGACGCTCTGCGTGAGGATCTCGCCATGCAGGCCAGCGGGGCAAGTGACGAGAAGGCCCGTGGGGCGCTGCGCCAGATCGGCACTCTGCATGACGCACGGCACGTGATCTTCGACAACGACACCCGGTTTATGTTCGCCAGTGTCTTCGACGGCTCCTGGGACACCTACATCGACGACTTCGCCAAGACGGTAATCGGGGCGAACTTCGACAGGATCTTCTCGCACAGCGAAGGGTTCCCGGGCATCAGCGATCCGGGGGTGAAGGACTGGTTCGTCGCCCACCAGGCACCCGCGACGAGCTTCGTCAGCTCCTATCCCGACCTGACCGTTCAGCAGATCTGGAAGGACCAGCGCGTGGACGACGCGTTCCAGGACGTGCTGGACACCCCCGAGTTCCGGGCGGCGCTGGACAACCCGGCGAACGCCGAGTTGGTGGGCACGCCGGCCTTCCAGAAGCTGCTGGAGGAAGCCTCGGCCTAGAACCCCGACACAACCAACCCTCAGAGCCGACCCCACGTCTGTGGACCGCGTCGGCGGGCGCGGACCAGCCGCTGCCGGGCTGCCCGGGCGGTGACCGATGTGGAGGCACAAGCAATCATGAATGCGACGGCAAGCAGCAGCGCGGCCAGCGTGCGCGTCGAGATCGACGACGTCCAAAGCGGGGCACTGCGTCCACGGCCCGTGCCGTACGAGGGAAAGTTCGTCTTCCTGCGCGTCGATGACCCCCACGCCGGGCGCGCCCTGCTGCAGCGGCTGCTCCCGGTGACCGCGGTTGGGCTGCCCAGCGTGGACCCGAGCCAGGATGCCTGGGTGGCTGTGGCGTTCACCTACCAGGGACTGAGGGCCCTGGGGGTGCCCCAGGACTCGCTGGACAGCTTTCCGCGGGCGTTTCGTGAAGGCATGGCCGCTCGGGCGGAGCTGATCGGCGACGTGGGCGAGAGCGCCCCGGCCCACTGGGAGGCGCCGTTCGGAACGGGCGACATCCACATCGCGCTGAGCGCCCTCTCTTCCGATGCGGCGCAGCTGGACAAGGAGCTGGAGCGGGCCCGTGTCGCCTACGAGGACACGCCCGGTGTCCAGGTGATCTGGCAGCAGGACGTCCACCAGCTCCCGACCGGGCGAACCACCTTCGGCTTCCGCGACGGCATCAGCCATCCGAACATCGAGGGCGTCGGACTTCCCGGCTCCAACCCGCAGGAAACCCCCATCAAGGCCGGCGAGTTCATCCTCGGCTATCCCGACGAAACCGGCAATCTGCCGCCCATGCCCAGCCCCGATGTACTGGGGCGCAACGGAACCTACGCGGCCGTGCGCAAGGTCCACACCAACGTGGCGGCCTGGCGGCAGTACCTGCGCGCGAACAGCTCCAGCGCCGAGGAGGAGGCACTCCTGGCGGCGAAGATGGTCGGGCGCTGGCCCAGCGGGGCGCCGCTGACGCTGACGCCGGAGCACGATGATCCGGAGCTGGCGGCCGACCCGCACCGCGTCAACAACTTCCTGTACCGGGAGAACGACGACCGGGGCTACCGGTGCCCGGCCGGTGCGCACATCCGGCGCATCAACCCTCGCGATTCCACCATCGTCGGCGACGCGCGGATGCACCGCCTCATCCGCCGCGGGACCACCTACGGGCCGCCGCTGCCGGAGGGCGTGCTGGAGGACGACGGCGCCGACCGGGGCCTCGTCGGAGTCTTCCTCGGGGCCCACCTTGAACGGCAGTTCGAGTTCATCAAGGCCGAGTGGGTCAACGACGGCAACTTCATCGGCCACCCCGGCGAGAAGGACCCGGTCGCCGGGCATCACGGCGGAACCGGCAGCGTCACCATCCCGGAGAAGCCGGTCCGGCGCCGCCTGAAGAACCTGCCCAGCTTCGTGGTCACCCGGGGCGGTGAGTACTGCTTCGTGCCGGGTCTGCGCGCCCTGCGCTGGCTCGCCGAACTGGAGGACTGACGGCAATTCGCGCCTCCTGAGGTCCCACCACGGTCTCCAAGAAAAGGTCGAGGTCATGGCAGCACAGTTCGTCCGCTACACGCCGGACGTCGAAGACGACGACCCGCACTTCGATCAAAACCTGCAGACGGTGATCGAAAAGACCGAGAGCTACATCGCCGATTCGGTCAAGGCCGGTGGCACCGGACGGGCCCTCCGCGACGCGCATGCCAAGGGCTACGGGCTGGTCCGGGGGGAAGTGGAGATCCTGGACGGGCTTCCTCCCGAGTACGCCCAAGGCATCTACGCGACTCCGGGAACCCACGATGCGCTCATCCGCTTCTCCAACGGCTCGCCTCACGCCGGAGCCGACGCGCGACTGGGCGCCGCCACCGGACTGGCGCTGAAGATCTTCGACATCCCCGGCCCGACCCTGCTGGAAGACGAACCGGACACGGGCACGTTCGATTACGCCAACATCAACGCACCGATCTTCTTCTGCAACACAATCGAGCACTACCTGTTCATCCAGGAACTGTTCCTGGATGCGCCGGCCTACTTCTCCCAGGGCCGACCCGGCGCGCATCGTTTCTTCACCGAGTTCGTGACCGGAAAGGGAACCCTGGACCAGGACAACTGGGCGTGGGAAGAGTTCCTGGCCTTCCTGAGCCTGTCAAAGATCCCCCCGGTCAATGTGCTGCTGTCGAGCTACTGGACCATGGGCGCGGTCCGGCACGGGGACTACATCGCCAAGGTGCGCATCACCCCCGACCCGTCCTCCGCCGCCGCGGTGATCCGGCGCACCATCGACCCGGCCTCGGCGCCGGAGGTCTTCCGACCGGCCCTGGAAGCCGAGCTGCAGGAGCGGCCCTACGTCTTCGACATCCAGGTCCAGCTCTGCACCGACCTGGAGCGCATGCCGGTGGAGGACACCACCGTGGAATGGCCCGAGAAGCTCTCGCCGTCCGTCACCGTGGCCAAACTGCGGCTGCCGCAGCAGGACATCTCCGGCCCGGAAAACCTGGAGAAGTTGGACTCACTGTCCTTCACACCCTGGCGGGTCAACGCCGAGCACGCACCCCTGGGCAACATCATGCGGGCCCGCAAAGAGGTCTACCGGCACTCCTCCATCGAGCGCCACAAGCTCAACAAGCAGCCGCGCACAGAGCCTCGCAGCGCCGACGAGGTACTTGGCACGGCTCAGTGAAGCCGACGGCTTGGACGGCAAGCGCCCGCCCGGTCACAATCCCTGCTGTATAGCAGCGGAGTACAGCAACCACCGCAACCGAAGCGGTTATCAACGGCCGCCGATGACTACACGAGCAGCGTCCTGGACCGCAATGACCTCGCGGCCGATAGTTCCGGACGAAGAGACTTGGGTTCAAATCTCCCCGACAGAGAAGTGACAGATCAGAGGGTCCTTACTGAATCGGTGTGGGCCCTCTGGCCTTGCTACAGCGATCTGGTTGTGCGCCAGGAACTCCATCACGACACGTGGCGCCACCCCGGCCGCGGTGAGCAGGGTCGCGCAGCCGTGTCGAGCGTCATGAAGTCGGATTACCCGTAGGTCCGCGTTCTTGGCCGCGACTTCGACGCCCGTCCCTGGGGGTGCCGGTAGCGGGCGTCAGTAGCCGGTGCCGCGCTTGATCTGGGCCCGCTCGATCTCGGTGGTCGCACCCTTGTGGTCCAAGGTGCTGCACGCGTCGTCAATGTCCTGGCTCAGGCGATCGATCTGCTCGCGGCTCAGGGTCTCCTTGACGAGGGCACGCAGGATCTTCACCCGCTCAGCGTTGGGCGGGAGCGTGTACGCCGGCATCATCCAGCCTCGCTCGGCCGAGAGCTGCCAGGCGATGTCGGACTCGTCGTAGGCGTGCTTGCCGGCGAGGCGGAAGGCGACCAACGGCAGTTGCTCGAGGCCGCTGCCGATCACTTCGAAGCGGCCGTTGCTACGCAGGTTGTCCGCCAGCGCGTGGGCGTTCTTCTGCATCGTCTCCATGACGTAGGTGTAGCCCTGGCGACCCAGTCGCACGAAGTTGTAGTACTGGGCGAGCACCATCGCCGCGCCGGTCGAAAAGTTCAGTGTGAACGTCGCGTCGGTCTTGCCCAGGTAGTTCTCGTGGAACACGAGGTCCTTGGGCAGGTCGGACTCCTCGCGGAAGACCAGCCAGCCGATGCCGGGGTAGACCAGGCCGTACTTGTGTCCCGAGACGTTGATCGAGCGGACCTGCTCGAGCCGGAAGTCCCATTTCGAGTCCGGGTAGAGGAAGGGCCACACGAAGCCGCCGCTGGCTCCGTCAACGTGGATCGGGATGTCGAGGTCCCGCTCCTTGCGGACGTCCCGCAGGAGCTTGTCGATCCCGACGACGTCGTCCTTGTGGCCGGTGAACGTGGTGCCGAGGACGGCGACGACGCCGATCGTGTTCTCGTCGAGGTGGGGCTCCACGTCCTCCGGGCCGATCGTGTACTTGCCCTCCGCAAGCGGCACGATCCGCGGCTCGACGTCGAAGTAGCGGCAGAACTTCTCCCACACGACGTGGACGTCGCCCCCGAAGACCAGGTTGGGCCGGTCGACCGAGAGATTGGCCGCCTGGCGGCGCTCCCGCCACTTCCACCTCAGCGACAGCGCGCCGAGCATGATCGCCTCGGACGAGCCCTGGGTCCGACACCCGGTGGTCTCGCCCGGCGCGTGGAAGAGGTCCGCGAGCATGCGCACGCAGCGCTGCTCGATCTCGGCGGAGATGGGGTACTCCGCGTGGTCGATGAAGTTGCGATGGAGGTTCTCGGCGATGATCCGCTGCGCCTCCGGCTCCATCCAGGTGGTGACGAACGTGGCGAGGTTGCGCTGCGGGTCGCCCTCCATGGCGAGATCCGCGTCCAGCAGCCTCATGGCGTCCGTCGCGGTCATGCCCTCCTCGGGGAAGGTCTCCGAGGGAGCGGGCGCGGTCAGGAAACGGTTGCCGAACAGAGCCGCGGCGTCACTCTTGGTCATACCGGCGACTCAACCACGTCCGGGGCGAGAGCCGTTCCGAGGACCTGTGGACGGGGCTCGGGATGCACGCGAACGGCGTACCTTCCCGAGTGATCGACGACGCTCGCCAGCCGCACGGAAGCCCACGTTCCGGTGGATGGACGGTGGAGGAAGCCGCAGGAGCCACCTCTTGAGACTCTGAGCAACAGGTCAGAGCGTGATCGCAGATTCGTTTTACGCAGCCAAGTGCCGGACCAGCCCGACCAGCGTGATCACCCAGGCGGCGACGGCGATCCAGAGCAGTACCTGCCCCGGCGTCCGCAGCCAGCCCACGGCCGCGGCGTCGGCGACGGACAGGGTGGCGACGGCCGTCATGCCCATCGGGAAGACCGTCGCCCAGCGCCTCATGTCGTAGCGCGGACGCGGCCAGCGTGCCTCGGCGAAGACGAGGACGGCGTACCAGCACACGGACAGCGCGAGCGTGACCAGAGTGAGCGCACGCAGCGCGTCGCGCAGAGCGGTGCCGCGCCAGGCGGGCACGGCCAGCAATTTCGCCCCGGCGAGCGCGGAGATCGCCAGCGTCCCGCCGGCCACCCATTGGTCGCCCGCGCCGGACCGTACCTGGCCGAGGTCGAAGCGGAGAAAGGCGATCAGGTAGAGCGCCAGCCCGAACAGGAAGCAGCCCAGCGCTGGCCAGGCGAGCCACCCGGACGGCAGCGAGAGGGCCAGCGTTCCGCCCAGCACGGCCAGGCCCTGCGTCGCGACACACACCAGGAACACCGTGCCCGGCAAGCGCCGCCGCCAGTGCCGCACCACCGCCGTCAGCAGCACCGGCCAGATCAGTACCGTGACGACCAGCGCGGCGACGGCGACACCCGACCATCCCTGTAGTGCGAACCAGGTCCCGAGGATGGTCGTCGCGGCCACTGCGGTCAGCGCGGGCGGCGTGTCTGCCTTGACCTCCCACTGTTCCCGTTCGCGCAGTAGCTGCCGCGCGAAGTCGATAACGAGCGCGAGCCATACGATGGCGGCGAGGACGAGCAGGATCCATGAGAGCGCCTCCTGTCCGACCAGGTGCAGCCCGATGGAGACGATCCCGGTCGCCATCACCGCTGTTCCTGCACCCGGGGGCAGCTCCACCCACCAGCCGGCTAGCCCGTCCTCGGCCGGGACACGATCACCCATCCCCCCACAGTCTGCGGCGGTGGGGCGAGCCGCAACCGCAACGCGGTGTCCGACGGGCGAGCGGGCGTCAGTCCAGCGGACGTCCTTTTCAAGCCATGCCACCTGTTTCGAGCCCAACTGCTCGCGGGCCTACCTATTGATCAGAAACTCAACGTGTTCTCGTCCAGGACGTAGCGGACGGTTGGGCCACCGAAGTAGCCCCGGACGATGTGCGGCTGTCGCTGGCGTCTACGGAAAAACCGGCGGGTCTCTGCGGCGAGTTCGGTCTGGTTCCGGGCCCAGTGCTGTCTGGGCAGGCTGTGCTTGAGATCGGCGTTGACCAGTTCGTCGGGGTTGAGCTCGGGCGAGTACGGCGGCAGAAAGTGCAGCTCGACATCGTCGGGGTGGGCGGCGAGCCAGTCGCGGACCTTCTTGGAGCGGTGGGCGGAGTGCCCGTCGACCACGAGGTGGACCTTGTGGTCGAAGTGGCCGGCGAGCCGTTCCAGGAAGCGGCACATCACCCCGGCGGTGAAGCTCTCGGTGAAGACCATGAAGTGCATCCGGCCCTTGGTGCTGATCGCCGACATGGCGTTCACCGAGAACCGGTTCCCGCTGCGTCGCACCACGGGAGTCCTGCCCTTCTCACCCCAGGTGCGGCCGGTGACCCGGTCGGAGCGGATGCCGACCCGGTCGGCGAACAGAACCTCACCGCCGTCGGCCTTCGCCTTCGACCGGATCGCCTGCCAGGTCTCCTCATGCCGGCGCCGCACCGCCTCCGGGTCCTGCTCGACCGCCCGTTTGTCCGGCCGCTGAAAGGACAGCCCCCACCGCTTCAGGTACGTGCCCACCCCGGGCTCGGTCAGCCGCACCCGGTACAGCTTCGCGATCAGCTCGCCCACCAGCCGCCGCGTCCACAACTGCCCGCCCAGCCCCACGTCACAAGGCCGGTGATCAAGGACCGCCTGACGCACCGCGGACTGCTCGGCCCCACCGAGCACCTGATGCACCCCCACCGGCTTGCCCCTGGGCCGCATGACCAGCGCCTCCCGGCCACCGGCCTGCCACTTCGCCCACCACGTGTCGACCGCCTTCAGCGACACCCCGAAGACCGCGGCCACGTCCTCACGGTCCCGCCCCGCCACCAACGCGGCCACCGCACGCAGCCGCAGGGCCTCCTGCGCCGACGGCGACAGATACCGCGCGTCCCCCACCAGATCGCTCACACCCCACCAACGACCCAGAACCAAAACCGTTTCGGATCAATAGCACAGATGTAGCCAGCCAGACGGCCTCGTTGCGGATCCACCAGTGCGTGCTGTTGGCGCCGTGGTCCACACCTGGTCCACACGCACTGATCCACAACGCGACAGAGCCGGATCAAGGTGAGACAGGCCCCGTGCAGAAGGGGCGCCCCTCATCGAGGGACACCCCTTCTGACCAGCACGTCTATGACCTGCGCGGAGGCGGTGGGATTTGAACCCACGGTGACATCGCTGCCACGACGGTTTTCAAGACCGTTCCCTTAGGCCGCTCGGGCACACCTCCCCACGCTCGCCGAATGATCGGCGGCGCGGGGACAAGGGTAACGGGTCGGCGCGACCGGGGTGGGGTCAGCTGTCGCCGACGCGGGAACCCAGGATGAGCTTCGTGGTCTGCTCCTTGCCGCCGCGTTCGTAGGTGAGGGTGACCTCGTCTCCCGGCTTGTGGGTCCAGATCTCGCCGATCAGGGTCGGGCCGGAGTCGATGACGCGGTCGTCGAGCTTGGTGATGACGTCACCGGGCCGCAGGCCGGCCTGGTCGGCGGGACCGTTGGGATCGACCGACTCGGAGCCGCCGGCACCCTGATCGGTGATCTTCGCCCCGCCCGTGCCTTCCTCCAGGGAGACCGAAGCACCGATCTTGGCGTACACCGGCTTGCCCGTCTTGATCAGTTCCTGGGCGACGTACTTGGCCTGGTTGATCGGGATGGCGAAGCCCAGGCCGATGGAGCCGGACTGGCCGGTGCCGAAACCGCCGTTGCTGGTGGACTGGATGGCGGAGTTGATGCCGAT
>NZ_LIQT01000554.1 GCF_001418415.1 Streptomyces hirsutus | reverse complement strand
ACGACGCTGGTCAACCAGCATACCGTAGATCATTTACGGGACAGCGCTTAGCTTGATCTTGTTGGCGGCTTCCAGCAGCTTGTAGTCGTCGATCTGGGAGAGGTCGTCGCGTGTCTTGAGATTCTTGCGGCGGGCGGGGTCGGTCTCGGCGAGGTCGAAGAAGTAGTCGACGTCGAAGGCGGCGACGTGGTCCCGCAGCCGGTTGATCGTCTCGTTCCAGAGGTAGTTCAACGCGGCGTCGAACAGCCCGACCGAGCCCGCCATGATCATCTTGGCGATGTAAGGCGCGTCCGCCCGCTCCTCGGGGGTGAGTTCCTCAATGACATCGGGGGTGTTCCTGAGGAGGGTCTCGCGCTGCTTGGCCGTGACGATGATGTTGTCCGTGGGAAGCCCCCAGGCCTCCAGCACCTGGAACATCAGATCTTCGAATGCCTCCAGGTCCGCGCGAGCGGCCTGTACCTGGAGCGAAGACTGCGGTGCGGGAACTGGCAAGTTTTCGGGGACGTCCTGGAGACTCATGTGTTCCTTCTCCGATGGGAGTTGCTCCTCCTCGCCTCGCGGCGAGGAGTTCTGCCGCCAGCCTCTGTCGCGCCCTGCGGCGTAGTCCGGGCAACTGTCCCGCCCGCCGCATCTTCCGATTCACCCCGGAGCCCAGGGTTGTCCTGGAAGCCGTTGGGGTGTGCTGTGGCGAGCAATTGGACGCGTCAGTCTGGCACTTCGGGCGATCAGCTTGTCGCATCGTATGCGGAACGGGGAGGGAATTACCGTCTTTGCAAGTCACCGAGGCGCGGGCGGACCTCCCGTTTTTACCTGCCGCTGGGGCCGCCGGCGTCTCCAGCTCGTCCAGCAGCCGCTCCAGTTCCATACCTGTCAAAAAATCGCATGTCCCTGCGACGGACTTCCCACTTCGATACTTTTCCTTCATGCTCAACGCCACTGAAGCCGCCGTCGCCGTCACCGAAGCTGTCGCAGCAGGCGCAGCCACCGGTCTCCTCGACCGCGTACGCGAACGCGTCAGGACGCTCGTCTCCGGCGAGCCCCGCGAGGTCCAGGACCGGTATGCGGAGGAGGCCGCCGATCATGCGATCCTGCTCCAGGAGGAGGCCCTCTCGCTGGAGGACATCGCCGCCTACTGGCGGGTCAGGCTCGTCCAGCACAACCTAGCGGTCGACAACTCCACCTCCACGGTGACGTTCGGCGACGTGCATGCCCAGACGAACTACAACGTAGGCAGAGACTTCAGCGGCACCATCAACCTCTGATGGGCGACAAGCACCTCTCCTTCCACTCCGGCCGGGACACCCACGTCGTGATCAACGAAGTGGCGAAGGAGTTCCCCGAGGTCGCCTCAGCCCTCAACCGCCTGGACGCGAAGGTCCTCAGGGACTTCTCCAACGCACTGTCGAGCAAGATGAACTGGTCGATGGCCGAGATGTTCAGCCATGCGGCCAACGGTCTGAGCATGGATGTCCTCGAAGGGTTCGCCAGCACCGCGCATCTGGTGGATTCGAAGCGGCTGGACGACTTCTCACGGGCCGTGAACTACCTGGAGAGCGACCCCGTGGTCTCGGACCTTGGCCGGGTCCTGGAGGACATGAAGAAGCTGGTGGAGGCCAAGAGGGAAACGCTGTCCCTCATCGCCGAAGCGAATCGAGGGCTCGCGGAAGCGAAGAATTCCCTCGTCAAGCTGGACGTGGTGGCCCTCGCGGAGAGGTATCACTGGCGGGAGGAGCAGGGTAAACGGCAGTACACCGCGAAGCTGAAGAAGCTGGAGCAGGAGCTTCAGGACTGGAAAACCCGGTGCATGTACGCGGTCGGCATCGCGGTGATCGCCGTCTTCCTGTTCGTGCGCTGAAAGATAGTCAGAAGTCCGTGAGCCTGTGGCGCAGCACGTCCCGCGCGACCAGCTTGTACATCCGATCTGCGGCAGCGTCCACGCCCTGCTCGTTGTGTCCGGCAGTGTAGGCCCAGCGACGGAGCGCCTCGTGTACGGCAGGGGAGGGCGGCGGAGGCTCGACAGTCGCCTGGATGGCGTTGTGCAGCTCGACCAGGCGGCTGTCCCACCAGGAGGCGAGGCTTGTACCGAGAGGGGCGGCCCGGCCTGCACCCACCGTTCGTACAGGGCGATGATGGGGGTGCTGTCGGCTTCGGCGGGGGTGTTCTTGGGTTCCTCCAGGCCTCGATGTCAGTCAAGCTTCGAGTCGGCGGCCGGTGCCTCGTCGGACACGATCTGCGCGTACGCCTCGCGGTCCTCCCAGGGGCGCGCCCGCTGACGGGCGTACATAGGGCTGTCGAAGAAAAGTGCGTGGCAGTGCTGGGTGCTGTTCTGCATGGAGACGGGCTTCAACTTCGAGTACTGCGACGGGTTGGCGAACGTCTGCAAGCGAGCCGTTGATGCCACCTCCGACTTGGAGGTCTTGCGGCACTCGGTCCGGGTGCTGCCGATCTTGGGCCAGCACCATAATCGTTGGCACGTTCGTGACGTCCTCACCAGCATCTTGCAGAGCATCACGACCGCAGACCGGGCTCTCGTTGCCTTGGAGGCCCTCCAGGCGGCCGGCGTTGAACCGGTACCGGTCGAGTGGTCGTTTGAGGAATTCGTGATCCGGACCCTTCATCCAGTACTCCGGGTCGGCATCCCCAAGGTCAGCGAGCGGTATTAGATGTGACTCCGAGTGGTCTCGCCCGATCCCTTGCTCAACAAGATGAACTTGACAGAGAAGTGGTTGTAGGAGTCGAAAGCCGAGGTGCTGACGACGATGCCCAGTCGGGAGACGGCTGCCAGGAGGTCGGACCACAAAGTTTCCGGGCACTTGGCGTTCAGGAGTCCGGCCGCCCACTGCATCGCATGGTCGGCGACGTCGCCGACCATGCCTCCGCCACCGAACTTGTTGTCCCAACCGCTGATCGCGGTGGCTGCTTCCTGAACCTGGTCGACGTTGTGGGAGCTGATCGAATCGGGAAGCACCGGCTCGGACGGGGCAAAAGCCTGCGCGAGGTCTATGGGGGCGATGGCGGCCAGGCCGCTGACTTGGAGGTGGTTCCGATGCCGAGCCCGGCTGCGAGCTGCGCATACGGGTGGCCGTTGCGGAGATGCGCGAGAGAGCAGAGCCTGTCAGCCGGCGCTCAGACGCCGCCAGCGAGTGCCGAGCTCCCGGCGGTGCTGGCGGAGCTTGCCGGACAGGAAGGCGCAGAGCTGGACACGTCGGCACCGGACGGATAGTGATCCGGACGCCCAGAAAGAGGTTGCGCATCTGCTCGCTGGGCCGTACCTCGATCACTTGCACCTCTCCGGCATCGCGTCCTACCGCGGCCCAGGACAGCCGTGCTCGACGTCCGACGCCGCACTTCGGCTGACCAGGCGAATTATGCGTTGCACTTCGGTCAGGTCAGGGACGACGTGGCAGGCACCGGCTGCAGCGAGCTTCTCGGCTGAGGTGGTACCGGAAGCTACGCCGATCACGTGGGCGCCTCCTTCCCGTCCAGTGCGGACGTCCTCGAGGGAGTCACCGATGATCACGGTCGTATCCCGCGTGAAGGTATACCCGTGGTGTGTGCCGGCTCGCTGCTGTGCCACACGTACGAGGGCAGGGCGGTGGGAGTCGTCGGAGGAGTATCCGCCGATGCCGAGGTCGAGATACTCGTCCAGACCCAGAGCCTTGAGCTTGATCTCCGCGCTGCCTCGCAGATTGCCAGTGACCACTGTGGGAACCAGCCCGGGCTCTCGTTGCACGGCGGCAAGGGCGGCGAGTGCGCCGGGCATGACCTGCCCCGTGCGCGAAAGATCGTCACGGTGACGCTCCAGTTGCGCGGGCATCCCCTGCACGATGTGTTGCGCGAGTTCCTCGATCCGCTCGGATTCCACTGCATTCGCGCGCAGCAACTCCCGGACAGCGAGGGGCATCGTCACCCCGGTTCCCCGGGCGGGCAGACTCTCGGCAGGCCGGCCCACCACCTCCTCGAAGAGTTCCCGGTAGACCAGCCGGTCGGTGTCGCCGGTATAGAGGAGGGTTCGGTCGATGTCCCAGAGAACCAAGATCATGCGGCGGCTCGCTGGCGCATGACGCTTTCCCCACGATCCAGTAGCTCCAGGGAGGTTGATGAGGCACCGTAGGAACGCGCTTCATTGAGCATGGTGTGCAGGTGGTCGTCGAGGCGGGCGGATTGAATGCCTTCGACGAGGGTCAGGACGTCATGGGCGGTGGCGCAGCCGGCGTCGGCGTCGCCGGCGCGCATCTGTGCGGTGGCGGCTCGGGAGAGGAACTGAGCGGTAGTGCGGGTCTCATCCCGGCTGAGCACGCCGCGGGCCGCGGCGAAGGAGTTAGCTGCCCGGGCTGGCTGTCCCAGGTCGAGGTAGCAGCTTCCGGTCTGTCCGAGGATCTCCCCCGGGCTGATCCAGTACAGCCAGTGAGGGTCGTCCTCGCCCCGGCCGCGGGCGCAGAGTTCTTCGGCTTCGGCAAGCGCAGCCAGGGCGTGGCGCTCTTCACGGAGTCTGGCGTGGCCGCGAGCCTGGCGGGTGAGGAGCATGGCGTTCAGGGCGGGGGCGTCATGATCGGTGATTGCCTGGCGTGCTGTACGGGCGGCGGTGATGGCGTCGCGCGGGTCGCCGGCTGAGTACCCGTGGATGGCGAGGAAACCCAGGGCGCCGGCGCGCAGGCGGGAGTCGCCTGAAGCATGGGCTGCGCGCAGGGCGCCGAGGAAGAGGTGCTGGGCAGTGTCGTGGTCACCGCTGTCGAAGGTGTACCAGCCGGTCTGGGCTGCCGTGTCGGCGGTGACGGCAGCCAGGCGGCGTCCGTAACCCTCCTTGTAGGAGCCGTGCTTGAGCAGATGCAGGAGCATCCGCAGGTGAGTCTTCGCCGTGTGGGCGAGGTTCCCGCTACCACTGCTGGCATCCATCTGGCGAAGTGCGTCAGTGGTGCTTTGAAGCGAGTCGATCAGGGCGTCGGTGACAGCCGTGGTACTGGAAGAAGCAGCCACGGCATCCGCGGGAGCAATGGCGGACTGCAGGACGTACTGGGTGAGTGCGGCTCCGCTCAGGGCGGTCAGCACGCGGCGGCGCTTCATGGTGGTACCTCCGATGGCCACTTCAAGTGACGTCACCATACGATCCGCCGTCCAGGGCAGTACGGCCTCCGCGGAGAGGTTATGACCAGGTTTCGGCGCAGCGCCGCGTAGAGGTGTCAGCAGCAAAGGCTGCAGGTCGGAAGGCAGGCCAAGGCCGTTGAGAAGGTCGAGAAGGGTGGCTGGGCTGCCGATCTGCTTCTGACCGCGTTCGAGGCCGGAAATGAAGGACTGAGGGAGCGCCGTCAGCTCACGCACGGCCATCTGAGATAAACCAGACCGCTTGCGTACCAGGCGCAGCAGCTCGCCGAAATCCCAAGCCGCCAGGGCCCGGTAAACGGCTTCGTCGCGCCAGGCACGATCGGGCACTCCCGGCGCCGTTTCTGCCTTTGCGCACAGGGCGCACAGGGCGTCGGGGTTGTACTGACTCAGCCCGGTCGCGCACCTTTCGCACACGCGGCTCGGCGGTCTCATAGCGCGGCCCCCTGGGTCGAACTTCTCAACGGTCCACACGATATGCAGGATTCCGTATCTCTACAGAGATATCGCCGCAGAGATCAGCACGGGTACGTCCTGGACCCACACTCATGCCCACTGCGCTGACCACTCGGTCGGATGCGGTGATCACCCTGTTGCTACGGAAGGGGGAGGGACGTGCGCGGCACCACAATAAAGCTGTTCGGCCCATGCCCGCCCCGTCTTCGCTCCGACAGCGAGCGGACCGCCCCTCGTAGAGCGACAGCTGCCACCCGACCGGTCCTCCGTGCCCTCAAGAGGACGTGATGACAACAACTGCCGAACGACTGCTTCGCTCTCCCATGACCGACGCTGATCTATTGAGTCGTACCTTTCAGATCGCTGAGCGCAGGCCAGGTCAACCCCCCGTGCGCATCGACATGTTGCGGGTCGCAGAGATGCGCAGGCTGACACGGAATCTTCTGATCAAAGAGGGCCTGTCTCGCTTTGCGGACGACGCCGTACTCGTCGTCTCCGAGCTGGTCACCAACGCGGTCCAGCACAGCCACGGCCGAGAGGTCACCCTGGCGCTCTCCCTCTACAACGGTTACTTGCGGATCAACGTCCACGACGGAGTCTGCGGCCATCGGCCCACTCCAGGGAGAGCCTGCGACGAAGACGAGCACGGCCGCGGCTTGCTGTTGGTGCAGGCGATCGCCAGCGCCCGACGGGGCTCCTGGGGTGTCAGCGACGACGGCACCAGTACGTGGTGCGAACTTGCATTGGCGATGAGCTGATGACAAACAACCTCAAGGCCGCGTGCCATCGTCACCTTCAAGTTCCGACGTCACAGGCGTTCGGTTGCATCCGCCCAGTAGCTCGGGTCGAGCATCTCGCCGGGCCAGGCCGGCTGACGGACAGGGCCCCGGGGCCCCATTTGT
>NZ_LIQT01000553.1 GCF_001418415.1 Streptomyces hirsutus | reverse complement strand
GCCCCGTCCCCACCGGACCGCAGCACCCCGAGCATCTCCCGCAACTCCGTCAACGCCTGCCGGCCCATGTCCCCCACCAGCGCGGCGTTCTTCACCGCCTTCTCCGGATCCTTCCGCGCCACCGCCTGCAACGCCGCCGCGTGCACCACCATCAGACTCACCCGGTGCGCGACCACGTCGTGCATCTCCCGCGCGATCCGCGTCCGCTCCTCGTTGCGCGCCCACTCGGCCCGCTCCTCGGCCCGCTCGGCCAGCAACTGAAGCTCCCGCTCCAGACTGTCCGCCCGCTCCCGCAGACTCTCCATCAGCCGCCGCCGCGCCCCCACGTACAGTCCCAGCAGCACCGGCGGCGCGGTAAGCCCCAACGACGTCGTGATCGACGCGAACGGAAGGAACCAGTCCCCCAGATCCAGCTCCCCCCGCACCATGTCCTGCCGCACCCGCACCAGCGTCACGATGAAGGTCCCCACCAGCGACATCCCGGCGAGCGACGCGATGATCCGGCGCGGCAACTCCGACGCCGCCAGCGTGTACAGACCCACCAGGCCCATCAGGAAACCCATCTGGGCCGGCGTGATGGCGATCACCACCAGCACCACGGCGATCGGCCAGTGCCGCCGCACCAGCAGCACCGAACCCGCCAGCAACCCGAACACCACACCCACGGCCACCGGAATCCCCGCGTCCCGCGCGAACGGAATTCCCTCCAGCCCGCACTCCAGCGCGGACACCGCCGCAAGGCCCACATCCAGCACGGCACTGCGCCGTCTGCCCCACCACCACGGCCCTCCCCGGGCCGTCACATGGTCTTCCCCCGTCGTGGTCATGCCTCCACCCTACGGGCGCCCGGTGCCGGTTTTCCGGGGACTTTCCCCGACCGGTCCCCACCACATTCCGTGACCGTTCGGATGCGGTACCACCCGAAATCCCTCGAACTGCCGAACCGCACACCGTTCGACCCTGGAAGCCCGCATTCCGGCCAGACGGTATGCGGGTGACACATGCACCAGGCAAATACACCGACTTCGAAGCACTGAGGGACCAGGCGGTGGCACTGCGGCGGGCGGGGCTGAGCCGACGCCAGATCCGCGACAGACTCCACGTCGACAACAACGACCTCCTCAACCGCCTCCTGCAGGGCGAGCCGCCGCCGGAGTGGACGAAGCGCCCGAACGCGAAGGACGACCTGAGGAACAGGGCGCGGGAACTCCGCCTCCAGGGATGGACCTACGACCGGATCCAGGTGGAGCTGGGCTGCTCCAAGAGTTCTATTTCGCTGTGGGTGAGGGACCTTCCGAAGCCGGAGCAGCGGGATCCATCGGAGCAGGCGAAGCTCGCGGCGCAGAAGAGGTGGGAACACGAGCTGGCGATGCGGGACGCCGTACGCGAACGGACGAAGGCGAGTGCACGGCAGGAGATCGGACCGCTCACAGACCGGGAACTCTTCCTGCTCGGCGTGGGGCTCTATTGGGCCGAGGGGGCGAAGGACAAGGTTTACAGCCGCCGGGAGTTCGTCCTCTTCGTCAACAGCGACCCCGACATGATCAAAGTGTTCCTCGCCTGGCTCGACCTGCTCCAGGTGGAACGAGAGCGCCTGCGCTTCCGCTTGATGATCCACGAGTCCGCCGACGTAGCAGCCGCCGAGCAGTACTGGGCAACTCTCGTGGGCACGAGCAGCGCCCGCTTCGGTAAGACGACGCTCAAGAAGCACAACCCCAAGACGGTCCGAAAGAACGTGGGCGAGCACTATCGCGGCTGCTTGGTGATCAGTGTCCTGCAGAGCGCGGATCTGTACCGACGGATCGAGGGTTGGTGGAACGGAATCGTCCTTGGCAGCTCGCCAGGCTCCGGTAAGGTCTGATGCAGCGATCCGCCGTAGTGTAATTGGCAGCACGGCACCCTTTGGAGGTGTTCGGTCTAGGTTCGAGTCCTAGCGGCGGAGCTGCCAGCGGGCCCTGACCTCCACAGGTCAGGGCCCGCACGCATGTCCCCCCACGACCACCCCGGTATCCTGCGGATGTCCCCTCCCCCTTACAGCCGAAGGGCATCCTTGTGAGCGCCAATCGCCCGGCAGCCGTCGTCGTTCTCGCAGCGGGTGAGGGCACCCGTATGAAGTCGGCCACCCCGAAGGTCCTGCACGACATCTGCGGCCGTTCCCTGGTGGGTCATGTGCTGGCCGCCTCCGGCGAGCTGGAGCCGGAGAGCCTGGTCGTCGTCGTGGGGCACGCCCGCGAGCAGGTGACCGCACACCTCGCCGAGGTCGCCCCGGGGGCCCGTACCGCGGTGCAGGCGGAGCAGAACGGCACCGGGCACGCGGTGCGGATGGGGCTGGAGGAGCTGGGTGGCTCCGTGGACGGGACCGTGGTCGTGGTCTGTGGTGACACCCCGCTGCTGACCGGTGAGACGCTGCGCCGGCTTTCGGCCACGCATTCCGCCGACGGCAATGCGGTGACGGTGCTGACGGCCGAGGTACCGGACGCGACGGGGTACGGGCGGATCGTGCGCGACGAGGCGTCCGGAGCCGTCACCGCGATCGTGGAGCACAAGGACGCGTCTCCGGAGCAGCGGGCGATCCGGGAAATCAATTCGGGTGTGTTCGCGTTCGACGGGGCGTTGCTGGCGGGTGCGCTGAAGAAGGTGCGGACGGACAACAGTCAGGGTGAGGAGTACCTGACGGACGTCCTGGGGATTCTGCGTGAGGCGGGGCACCGGGTGGGTGCGTCGGTGGCGGGTGATCACCGGGAGATCGCGGGGATCAACAACCGGGTGCAGTTGTCCCAGGCGCGGCGGATTCTCAATGACCGGTTGCTGACCGCCGCCATGCTCTCGGGGGTGACGGTCGTCGACCCCGCTACGACGTGGGTGGACGTCTCGGTGACGTTCGAGCAGGACGTGGTGGTGCATCCGGGGACGCAGTTGCACGGGGCGACGCATCTTGCCGAGGGGTGCGAGGTGGGGCCGAATGCGCGGCTGACGGATACGCGGGTTCCGGAGGCGTCGGTGGGTCCGTTCGCCTATCTGCGTCCGGGGACGCGGTTGGGGCGTTGGGGGAAGATCTGCACGTCTGTTTAGACGAATAACGCGTCGTTCGGTGAGGCTACGACGCTTCCGCATCTGTCGT
>NZ_LIQT01000552.1 GCF_001418415.1 Streptomyces hirsutus | reverse complement strand
CGCGTCACGGCTCGTCCGGCGGGCGGGAGTGCCGCGCGCGGCTCCCGCTTCCTCCACAGGCCGGCTCTCCAAGGCGTCCCCGCCCTCCCGGCACCTCCATTCCACCGCGTTCCCGCGTTGATCAGCACCCCTGCGGCAGCACTGAACCGTCCCCAACCTGCTGGTGCGGCAAGTCCGTTGTCCTTGTCACCGCTTCGCCGAACGGCTGGTGCCCCCGTCGCAGGCCGCTGCGGCCAGGTGTCAGCCGGTGCGACGGTGGATCGACTTGAAGGCGACGTACTGGGACAGGCCCTCGATCCCGTACTCGACGCCGAGACCCGAGTCGTGCCGGCCGCCGAAGGGCGCGTTGTGGTTGGAGCCGAAGAAGTTCACGCCGACGGATCCGGTGTCCATGCGTTCGGCGACCGCCTGCGCGGAGGCGCGGTCGGCGGAGAACACGACGCCGCCGAGTCCGAACGAGGTGTCGTTGGCGAGGGCGACGGCCTCGTCGAGGCCGTCGTAGCGCAGGATGCTCAGCACCGGTCCGAAGACCTCCTCGCGGGCGATCCGCATGTCCGGGGTGACGTCGGCGAAGACGGTCGGCTCGATGAACCAGCCCTGGTCCGTTTCCGCGGGACGTCCTCCGGTGGTGGCGCGGGCCCCTTCCGCGTGAGCGGATTCGAGGTGGCCGCGCACCACGTCGTACTGCGCCTTCGAGGCCATCGGTCCGAACACGGTGCCCTCGTCGAAGGGGTCGCCCTGCGGAGCGGCCGCCACGGTGCGGGTGACCATGTCGACCACCTCCTCGTAGCGTGCGGACGGGGCCAGGATGCGGGTGGAGATGTAGCAGGTCTGCCCGGTGTTGCGCAGGCAGGTACGGATCAGTGCCGAGGACATCTGTCCGAGGTCGGCGTCGGGGAGCACGATCGCAGAGGACTTGCCGCCGAGTTCGAGGGTGACCGGCCGGAGCAGGTCGCCGCACGCGGCCGCGATCCGGCGGCCGACCGGGGTCGATCCGGTGAAGGCGACCTTGGCCGTACGCGGATGCCGTACCAGCCGGTCCCCCGTGTCGCCGCCGCCGGTGACCAGGTTGACCACCCCGGGCGGGAGGCCGGCGGCCTCGCACGCCTCGACCACGAACCGGATCGACAGCGAGGTGCCGGGCGCGGGTTTCATGACGACGGTGCAGCCGGCGAGCAGGGCCGGGGCCAGCTTGACCACCATGAGGTTGATCGGGAAGTTCCAGGGGGCGATCAGCACGCACGGTCCCACCGGGTCCTTGCGCACGACGGTCTCGGCGCCGCCCGCCGGGAACGGCCGGACGTCCTCGGTCTCCAGCCAGGACGCCAGCCCGGCGACGTGCCGCAGGATGCCGGCGGCGTTCGCGGCGGCGCCGCGGGTCTCATTGATCGGGGAGCCGTTCTCGAGCGTGTTGACCGACGCGGTCTCCGCGGCACGGGCCTCGACCTCGTCCGCGATGCGCAGCAGCAGCGCGGCCCGCTGCGACGGCGTGGTGCGGGGCCACGGGCCGGTGCGGAAGGCCCGGTCGGCGGCGTCGAGCGCGGCGTCGACGTCGTCGGCCGAACCGTCCGGGACCGATCCCCAGGTGCGGCCGGTGGCCGGGTCGACCAGCGGGAGCCGGGCGGTGGCCGTCGAGCGGGTCCAGGCGCCGTTGACGTAGTGGTCGTCGACATGGGTCCACCGGGGCTCGCTCCGTGCGACCGCCGGGTGGGCGTGGACGGCGCTCATCGGATCACGGCCGTCCTGAGCAGGGCGCGCGAGCGGTCGAGGGTGGCGGTGGCCATGGCGACGGCGGGGGCGGTGAGCAGTTCGGGGATGATCTCCGTCTCGAGGCGGTCGCTGTAGGCGGCGGGGTCCATGCGGAACCAGCCGGACGCCAGCGCGATGCCGGCGTGGTCGAAGCGCCACAGCCGGTCGGCGTCGCGGACCAGCGCGTCTTCGAGCGAATACGCCTCCTTGCGGGTGTCGTGCCCGTCGATGATCGCGCAGACCTCGTGCACGAACGCGCCGTCGTAGCCGAGCGGGGGCAGTACCTCGCGGGCGATCACGCAGCCCTGCCGCTCGTGCTCGTACCGGATCTCGGCCCTGCGCCAGTCGCCGGAGAAGCCCTCGGCGAGGATACGCTCCTCGTCGACCCTCCCCCACCCGGTGTCGTGCAACTGGATCGCCACCCGCACCAGCTGCCGGTCGGCACCGGGGAAGGCGTCGCACAGCCGTTCGGCGTAGGCCAGCGAGATCGGCAGGTGGATGTCGTTGCCGCGCGTGCGCGTCTCGGGGACGACCGCCTTCCAGATCGGGTCGAGGTCGTCACCGGTGGCCGGGGTCAGGGAGATCGGTGAGGTGTCGACCGGTCCGGGCGCCGGTATCGGGCGCTCGGTGGGCAGCGCGGTGGGCATGGTGTTCCCCTTCTCAGTCGGCCGCGACCAGGGCGGCCGGGTCGACGGTCACTGACTTGAGCTGGACGGACGGGTCGCCGGCGGCGTCGTACGGGATGAACTGCCCCTTGGACAGCGCGCTGCGGACGGCCATGAAGTCCAGCGGGCTGTTGACGCAGTCGGCGGCCAGGATGCGGTCGCCGCGGTAGTAGAGGACCGAGTGCTTGCCCCGCTCGGGGTCGGCGCGGACCAGGGTGCGGTCGTGGCCGGTGGACAGCCCGGCGATCTGGAGTTTGATCGTGCCCTGGTTGGACCAGAACCAGGGGATGCCTGCGTACTCCTCGCGGCGGCCGGTGATCGCGTAGGCGGCCACCTTGGCCTGCTCGATGGCGTTGTTGACGCTCTCGAAGCGGACACGGTCGCCTTCGGGGGCGCCGGGGACGGGGTTGGGCAGGTTGGCGCAGTCGCCGACGGCGACGGTGACTCCGTCGGAGGCGAGGGCGGACTCGTCGACCCGGATGCCGTTGTCGCACACCAGGCCGATGGACTCGGCGAGTTCGGTGTTGGGGATGACGCCGACGCCGACCAGCACCAGATCGGCGGAGATCACCCGGCCGTCGGCGAGTTCGACGCCGCCGACCCGGTCGCCGCGCGGGACGATCCGGCGGACCGAGGCGCCGAGCAGGATGTCCAGGCCCGCGGCCCGGTGGTGGGCGAGGAGGTGGGCCGAGGTCTGTTCGCCGACGGCTCGCGGGACCAGCCTGGGCGCCGCCTCGATCAGGGTGACCGAGCGGCCCATCCTGGCCAGGGACGCGGCGGCCTCGAGGCCGATGAAGCCGCCGCCGATCACGACCGCCTCGCGTACGCCGGGCACCCGGGCCTTGAGTTCGAGGGCGTCGTCGGCGTTGCGGAGGTAGAGCACGCCGGGCAGGTCGACGCCGTCGAGCAGGAGCCGGCGGGCCCGTGCGCCGACGGCCAGGGCCAGCCGGTCGAAGGGGAAGTCGGCGCCCGACATGGAGTGGGCGACGCCCGAGCCGTCGTCGTTCTTGTCGATGCGGATGATGCGTTCGTTCTTCACCACGTCGATGCGGTGTTCGGCCCAGTACTCCTGGGTGCGGAACATCAGCTTCTCGTTGGTGATCTCGCCCTGCAGCCATTCCTTCGACAGGGCGGGCCGCTGGTAGGGGCGGTGGTTCTCGTCACCGAGCAGGGTGATCGGTTCGTCGTGTCCGAGGGCCCGCAGGGAGGTGGCGAGCGAGACGCCGGCCTGTGAGGAGCCGATGATCAGCAGTCCGTCAGCCATGATCGCTCACACCTGGGTGGTCGGGGTGGTCACGTGCAGGTCGCAGCCCTCGGTGACCTTGAGCTGGCAGGAGAGGCGGGAGGTGTCCCGCCGTTCGTCGGCGGCGCCCCAGAGCATTTCGTCCTCCATCTCCTCCGGCGGCGGGAGCCGGTCGAGGGCTGTCGGGTCGACGTAGACATGGCAGGTGGCGCAGGACAGGGAGCCGCCGCATTCGGCGACGATTCCGGGCACGCCGTTGCGGACCGCGGTCTCCATGACCGAGTCGCCGACGTTGGCCGCCACCGTGCGGGACGCGCCGGTGTGATCGGTGTAGGTGACCTGGGGCATGACGTTCCTCCTGGATCGAGGTCAGATGAACTGGCGGCCGCCGTCGACGACCAGGGTCTGTCCGGTGACGAAGTCGCTGTCGGGGCCGGCGAGGTAGAGGGCGGCGCCGACGATGTCCCCGGGCCTGCTGGCCCGCCGCAGGGCACCGCGGTCCACGCCGTAGGACTCGGCTTCCTCCAGCAGGCCCCGGCTCGCCTCGGTGAGCGTGAAGCCGGGGGCGATCGCGTTGACGGTGATGGAGCGACGGCCGAGTTCCTTGGCCATCACGCGGGTGAGCGCGATGACTCCGCCCTTGGAGGCGACGTAGTGCGCCCAGTTCTCGGAGCCGCTGTAGACGGTGGCCGAGGAGAGGTTGACGACCCGGCCGCCTTCGGGCAGGTGGGGGCTGGCGGCGCGGGTCATCAGCCACGGGCCCTTGAGGTTGACCGCCATGACGAGGTCCCATTCCGCGGGGTCGATGTCCTCGAGCGGTGAGCGGGTGACGGTGCCGTAGACGGCCGCGTTGTTGACCAGGACGTCGATCCGGCCGTCTCCGAACTCGGCCACCCGGGCGGCCAGTTCCTCGGTGGAGCGGGTGTCGGTGACGTCGACGCGTCCGTGCCAGGCGTCGGCGCCGGCGTTCTGCGCCAGGCGGGCGGTCTCCTTGGCGCCGTCGGTGTCGAGGTCGGCGACGGCGACGCGGTAGCCGCGGTCCGCGAAGCCGAGCGCGAAGGCCCGGCCCAGGCCGCCCGCGGCACCGGTCACGAGGACGGTGCGGGTGCGGGCGGACGCCGGGGGGTCGGGGAGCGACATGAGGGCTCAGTCCTCCAGGATCTCGACGCGGCCGGTGGTGCCGTCGACGCGGATGCGCTGACCGGTGCGGATGGTGGTCGAGGCCGAGCCGGTGCCGGTCACGGCGGGCAGGCCGTACTCGCGGCAGACGATGGCGGCGTGGCTCATCATGCCGCCGATGTCGGTGACGGTCGCCTTGATCTTGCCGAAGATCGGGCCCCACGACGGCGCGGTGATCGTGGCGACGAGGATCTCGCCCTCCTGGATCTCGCCGAGCTGGTCGGCGGAGGTGACCAGGCGGGCCACTCCCTCGACGACGCCGGGCGAGGCGGCCATGCCGGTGATGGCGCCGTCCTCGCCGCCCTCGTCACCGGCCAGCCACTGCTGGACCTGGTCGGTGGTGATGCCGTAGAGCATCATCGTGAAGGGCTCGGTGATCTGGGCGGGCGGGGTGTTGAGCGCCGGCTGCGGGCGGCGGGTGGAGAGCGCGTCGATGATGCCGCGGCGCCGTTCGATCTCGGCCGGCCAGTAGTGCGGGCCGGTCGGTTCGGCGCCGACGGCCCAGCCGGTGACGAGGTCGAAGAGCGCGTCGCGTACCTCGTTGCGGTTGAGGTAGAGCATGTCGGCGGAGTCGGCCCAGAAGCCGGCGTCGGTGAACACGCGGGCGAGCTCGCGGACCTTGCGCCAGAAGACGCCCATCGTCCAGTGCTCGATGTAGAAGTTGTGGTTCTCGACGTAGGGGTAGGCGGTGGCGGCGAGGCTGCGCTTAGCGTCGAACTGTTCCCGCGCCTCGCCCTGGAGCAGCTCGCGGTACTCCCCGACGATCCGCTCCTTCTCGGCGATCAGCTCGTCGACGGGCCGCATGATCTGCCGGCCCTCGTCGACGCGGCGGATGTAGTCCTTGATGTAGCCGAGCGGGATCTCCTGGTGCTCCTTCCAGTACTTGTCGTGGCCGTAGAAGCCGTTGCCGACGGTGAAGTTGAACCAGGGGTCCTGGGCGGCCTCGTACGCCGCGAGCCACACCTCGCCGCCGGCGTCACGGACCGCGCGCAGGGTGCCCTCGACGTCGTCGGGGTCGTCGAAGGCCGCCTGGAGATTCATCTCCACGGCCTTGAGGGCGAGTTGCTTCAGCTCGTCGTCGGGCCGGAACAGTTCCATGTCGACGCCCTGCACCATCTTGGCGATGGCCTGGTCGGGAATGCCCGGGAACACCTCCTTGCAGAAGCCGAAGAAGTCGAGGTAGGCGAGGTAGCCCAGGTTGAGAAACTCGAAGTGGTACTGCCAGTTGCGGTAGAGCAGCGCGATCAGGCGGTCGTAGTTCTCCATCAGCACCTGGGAGCCGTCCATGGCCTTGCCGGAGACGATGTCGTCGAAGGGCACGGCGTCGGGCAGCGCGGAGAACCGGATCTCCTCCATCTCGTCGATCGTGGCGCGGACCTTGGAGTGCCAGGCCTCGAGCAGACTGTCCCAGTTCTGGAAGTAGTGGCCGGCGCGGCGCTCGAACTCCGGGACGCGGGCAGCGATCTCGCCCTCGGGCACCGGCACCGGGCTCATGTACAGATAGCCGAGGTGGATCTTGAACTCGATGCCGTTCGCCGGCGGGATGAGCAGGTGGCGGGTGTTGTACTGGCCGAGACACTTGACCGCGAACTCGCCTCCGATGGTCTCGAAGGGCTTGAACACCGTGGGCCAGTGCTGGCTGTCGCAGAACCAGAACTTCTCGTCGCCGCCGGGGGCGTTCTCGAAGACGAGGTTGTACGGGTAGAGCTTCTCCCAGCCCTCCGCACCGGCGGGCACCTCGATCTGCGAGGGCTTCGGGAAGGACTTCATGGTCTGTTCGATGGTCATGCGGGTTCCTCTGCGGTTCGGGCTCAGCGGCCGGTGAGGGAGAAGGTGAGACCTGTCATGGAGAAGCCGGTCGGGCCCGGGGACTTGGGGGTGGCCGCAGCGGCCTGGGCGGGCCGGGCGACGGAGTGCACCGTTTCCGGGCGGGACTGCAGGAGCAGGAGGTTCTCCCCCGCGGGCAGGTCGGTGTCGAGCGCCCACTCGATGTCCTGCGGGCAGCCGTAGTGCTTCTCGGCCCGCTTGGCCAGGGTGGCGACGGCGAGCAGTTCGTCGTCGGTCAGACAGCGGACCGCGCGGCGGCCCGGCTCGACCTCGCGTTCGACGAGCGAGCCGGTGCTCGCGTCCGGGACGAGTTCGGCGTGCTTGTCGCCGACGTGCTCGGCGACCACGGTGAGCATGACCTTGTCGAGCAGGATGTTGTCGGGGGTGACCTGTCCGGAGACGACCATCTCGCCGACCCCCCACGAGGCGTCGATCACGATCTTGGAGCGGTCGCCGTTGGCGGGGTCGAGGGTCATCGCCACGCCCGAGGCGCGGGCGTCGACCATCTTCTGCACCGCGACGGACATCGACAGGTCCTCTTCGGGGATGTTGTTGCGCAGCCGGTAGGTGATCGCCCTGCTGGTGTAGAGCGAGGCCCAGCAGCGTCGTACGTGCTCGCGCACGGCGGGGTAGCCGGTGAGCCAGAGGTAGGTGTCCTGCTGGCCGGCGAAGCTGGCGTCGGGGAGGTCCTCGGCGGTCGCGGACGAGCGGACCGCGACGGGCACCTCCGCGGGGAAGCGCGCCATCAGGGTGTCGTAGGCCTCCTTCAGCAGGCCGTGCATGTCGTCGGGGACCTCCCGGGCCTCGATCGCGGCCCGGATCCTGGCGGACACCCGGTCGACGCACTCGACGTCGTCGGGGTCGATCTCGGCGAGTGCGGTCCGGATCTCCTCGCGCAGGCCGCTGCCGTCGACGAACCGGTCGAAGGCCACCGTGGTCACGGCGAATCCGGGGGGTACGGGCATGCCGGCGGTGGTCATGGAGACCAGCGAGCTGCACTTGCCTCCGAGCAGCTCGAGTGTCGGCGCGTGGCCGCTGTCGAAGAAGACGATGGAGTCGTTCACGGTTCAGTCCTCCCAAGTCACCCTGACCGCGGCGGGCGCGCGGAAGGAGAGATTGTCACCGAAGTGGATGCCGGACGGGTCGGCGAGGCGGAGGCCGGGCGCGAGCCGGGCGGTCTCCTCGAGCGTGATCTTCGCCTGGAGCTTGGCCAGCATGTTGCCGAGGCAGTAATGGATGCCGAACCCGAAGGACAGGTGTTCCCGGGCGTTGGCACGGCCGATGTCGAAGGACTCGCCGTCCTCGAAACGGGCGGCGTCGCGGTTGGCGGAACCCATCAGCAGCAGGATGTCGGCGCCCTCGGGGACCTTCACTCCACCGATCTCGGCGTCCCGCAGGGCCCGGCGGCGCCAGCCGACGATGGAGGGGCTGTAGCGGAGCACCTCGTCGACCGCGCCGGGGATGCGCCGGGGGTCCTCGACGACCTGCCGCCACTGGTCGGGGTGGGACAGCAGCACCCGCAGGGCGTTGGAGATCAGTGTGGTGGTGGTCTCGTGCCCGGCGAAGAGCAGTGAGTAGCAGACCGAGGCGATCTCGTGGTCGCTGATCGGGTCGCCCTCGGCCTGCATCCGGACCATGTCGCCGACCAGGCTGTCCGGCTCGGTCTCGTGGGCCTCGGCGACCAGCCGGCGGCATTCGGCCCAGTACTCGACGAGGTTGTGGGCGTGCGGCACCTGTTCCTCGTCGGAGAGGTCGCCCCAGGTCATGGCCGAGCGGGAGTCCGACCAGCGCTTGAAGGTGTCGATCTGCGAGACGTCGGCGCCGATCAGGGTGAGGATCGTGATGGTCGGGACGTCGTAGGCCAGGTCGCGAACCAGGTCGCCGCGGCGCTCCGGGCGGGCCAGCATCGTCTCGAGGAGCCGTACGACGTTGGCGCGGATGTCGGGCTCCAGCACCTTGAACCGGCGCGGGGTGAACGCCTTCGCGGCGACCTTGCGGATCCGGGTGTGCTCCGGGGGGACGCGGGCGGAGAGGCCGGAGTAGGCGGTGAAGCCGCCCTCCTCCATGATCTGCTTCGCCTGCGGGCCCCGTTCGCGCACCGGTGCCTGGGCGTTCTCGGAGGAGAAGGTCTCCCAGTCCTCGAACACGGCCTTGATGTCGTCGTACCGGCTCACCACCCAGCAGCCGATCCGCTCGTCGTACATGACCGGCTCCTCCGCGCGGAGGGCAGCGTACGAGGGAAACGGGTCGTCCTGGGCAAAGGGCTCGTAGCCGTGACGGATCGGACAGCCCGGGGCCGTGCCGGCCGGGGTCTGGGTCGACGTCATCGTCGCGCCTCCTGTTCGTCTCGTCGCCGTACGACGACCGCCTCATCGTGACCCCGGCCACATCAGGAGGTCCATGCGTCACTTCCGTTGAACGGAAGCGGGTCCGCCGGGAGGAAGCGGCCGGCGCCGGGTCGGACGGGTTGGCGGGGGACGCGTCGGGGCAGTGGGGTCCGGGAGAGTGCCGTCCGGGGG
>NZ_LIQT01000551.1 GCF_001418415.1 Streptomyces hirsutus | reverse complement strand
CGGCGGCAAGGACAACTACCCCGTCGACGAGGCCATGGGCCGGCAGATGCTCGCCCTCGACCCGAGGGTGCCCGTGATGGCGCGGGTGAACCGGGCCTTCATGCAGCGCGCCACGCGCTGGCTCGCCGGCCAGGGCATACAGCAGTTCCTCGACATCGGCACCGGCATCCCCACCGAACCGAACCTCCACCAGGTCGCCCAGGAGATCGCACCCGACGCGCGCGTCGTCTACTGCGACAACGACCCGATCGTGCTGGCCCACGCGGGCGCGCTGCTGCGCGGCACCGACGAGGGGGTGACCGAGTACCTCCAGGCCGATGTGCGCGATCCGGAGAGCATCCTGGAGGGCGCGCAAAAGATCCTCGACTTCGACCGGCCGGTCGCGCTCTCCCTCATCGCGCTGCTGCACTTCATCTCCGACGAGGACGGCGCCCACGAGCTGGTCGGCCGGCTGCTCGCCGATCTGCCCTCCGGCAGCTACCTGGTGGTTTCCCACGCGACGCCCGACTTCACTCCCGAGGAATCGAAGGCGGCCACCGAGAAGCTCAAGGCCGCGGGCGTCACGCTGGCCCTGCGCTCCCGCGAGGAGTTCACCCGCTTCTTCACCGGCCTCGAGCTGGTCGAACCCGGCGTCCAGGTGCCCCACCTGTGGCACCCCGAACTGGGCGAGCCCGTACCCGGCCAGGACGACGGGGTGATCCCGGGATACGGGGCGGTGGGGCGCAAGGCGTAGGCCCTGGGCAGACCGGCGGGGCGGGTGCGCCCCGCCGGTGTGCGTCACGCCGTCATCGGGCGGTCGTACGGGCCGATGGGGGCCGGGAGCCGGGTGGTGCCGTCGGTCAGGTGGCGGTCGACGGCCGCCGCCACCGCCCGGCCCTCGGCGATCGCCCACACGATCAGCGACTGCCCGCGGGCGGCGTCCCCGGCCGCGAACACGCCCGGCACGTTCGTGGCGAAGCCGGCGTCGCGCGCGATCGTGCCGCGCGGCTCCAGTTCCAGACCGAGCCCGGCGACGAGCCCGTCCTTCAGATCGGGCCCGGAGAAGCCGAGCGCGAGGAGGACGAGGCCGGCGGGCAGGACCCGCTCGGTGTCCGGCCGAGGGCGGCGCTCCGCGTCCACCCCGACCAGGTGCAGCGCCCGGACCCGCCCGTCCGTGCCGCCGGTGAGGCGCAGGGTGGACGCCGCGAACAGCCGTGCGTCGGAGTCCTCGGCCGCCTCCGGTGCCGTCCGCAGCACGCCGGCCTCCTCGTGCGCGGGGGACAGCCGGTACAGCTTCGGGTACGTCGGCCAGGGTTCGGTGTCCTCGTCGCGCGCGTCGCCCGGCCGGTCGTAGATGTCCAGCTGCGTCACGGACGCGGCCCCCTCCCGCACGGCCGTGCCCAGACAGTCGGCGCCCGTGTCACCGCCCCCGACGATGACGACGTCCAGGCCCGCGGCGGACAGCGGGGACGTCTCCAGGTCCCCCTCGCACACCCGGTTGGCCAGCGGAAGATACTCCATGGCCTGGTGAACACCGATCAGTTCCCGTCCGGGAACGGCCAGTTCCCGCCACGCGGTGGCCCCGGTGGAGATGACCACGGCGTCGTAACGCGCCCGCAGTTCGGCGGCGTCGACATCGCGCCCGACCGTCGTGGACGTACGGAACTTCGTCCCCTCGGCCCGCATCTGCTCGATGCGCCGCTCCAGATGGCGCTTCTCCATCTTGAACGCGGGGATGCCGTACCGCATCAGCCCGCCGATCCGGTCGTCCCGCTCGTACACGGCGACCGTGTGCCCCGCACGGGTCAGCTGCTGGGCCGCGGCCAGTCCGGTGGGACCCGAGCCGATCACGGCGACCGTCCGGCCGGAGAGCCGGTCCGGCGGGGCCGGCCCGGCGAAGCCCTCCTCCCAGGCCCGGTCGGCTATGGCGCACTCGACGTTCTTGATGGTCACGGCGGGCTGGTTGATGGCGAGCACACATCCCGCCTCGCAGGGCGCCGGGCACAGTCTGCCGGTGAATTCGGGGAAGTTGTTGGTCGCGTGCAGCCGCTCCGCCGCGGCCCGCCAGTCGTCGCGCGCGACCAGGTCGTTCCAGTCGGGGATCAGATTGCCCAGCGGGCAGGCCTCGTGGCAGAAGGGGACGCCGCAGTCCATGCAGCGGTCGGCCTGCGGGCCGATGATGGGCAGCAGCGCGCCGGGGACGTAGACCTCGACCCAGTCCCGGACCCGTTCCCCGATGGGCCTGCGCGGCCATTCCTGGCGCGGCGTGGTCAGGAACCCCTTGGGATCGGCCATGGCCGTCTTCCTTGCGTTCTTTCCTGCATGCGCGAGTGGCAGGCCGTTCGCGGTCGGACGGCACTCCGCGGAGGGCCGGGCCTTCTCCTCCCGGCGCCTCTTGTTGTCTCTCCGGACCTGGCGCTCCGGATTCCGGCGTTCTCTGGCCACGATACGACTGCTCGTACCCGTACGCAGGCCCGTCGCCAGGGCTTTCTCGCCTTTCCTCGCCTTTCCGTGCCGTCAGGGCTGTCAGGGCCGTCAGGCGAGAGCCAGTACATACGCCACCGCGGCACCCGCCGAGGCGACCGTGCGCACGTGGTTCCACCGCGTCCACTCGCGCACGTACGCGGTCCAGTACGCCGCGGCTTCCGCGGTGCCGGGACCGAGCCCGGCCAGCGCGTTGTTGCGCGGCACGTTCGCGACCACGGTCACCCCGAACCCGCCGAACAGGTACAGCGCGCTGCCGGCCAGCAGCCACGCCGCCCCCTCGTCCGGCCCCGTCACCAGGGTCACCACGGCGATCGTCGCGCACAGCAGCGCCGAGCCGAGGAACACCAGCATGAAGGGCGCCCGCACCGCGGCCACGTTGACCGACCGCATCGCCGCCACACCCTGCGCGGGCGGCAGCGCCGCGAGCCCCCTCATCACGAACGTCGAGAAGGCGCAGAAGGCTCCCGCCACCAGCCCGGTTCCGAGTACGCCCAGCACCGTCAGCACGAAGTACGGCCCATCCGTCACGTTGTCGGCCCCTGCCCTTCCCCGGCCGGAACTCCTCCCGGCAGCCACTGTCACCACCAGTGAAGCCGGGCCCGGGACGCTCGGCCATGGCCGAGCGTCCCGGGGGCATGCGCGGGAGTCCAGCCGGCCAGCGCATCATGGCGGTGTGCGATGCGAAGCGATCACCTGGGACCGGCTCGGCGACCTCCTCGCCGAGCGTGTGGCGACGCTGAAGACGTCCGACGGCGGTCCCTGGCCGCGCGTCGCCTTCGACGGCGCCCCGGCCGCCCGCCCCGAGGACCTCGCCGAACGGGTCGCCGAGGCCCTGCGCGTCCGCGGGCGCCCCTCCCTCGTCGTGGGCACGGAGGGCTTCCTGCGCCCCGCGTCGGTCCGGCTGGAGTACGGCCGCCAGGACGTGGAGTCGTACTACGACGGCTGGTACGACACCGGCGCCCTCCGGCGCGAGGTGTTCGGCCCCCTCGACCCGGGCGGGAACGGACGGGTCCTGCCCGACCTGTGGGACCCCGTCACCGACCGGGCCACCCGCAGCCCCTACGTCCCGCTCCCGCCCGGCGGGGTACTGCTGCTGCACGGCCCGCTCCTCCTGCGGCACTGGTTCCCCTTCGATCTGAGCGTCCACGTCTCGCTCTCCCCGGGCGCCCTGCGCCGCCGCACCCCCGAGTTCGGGCACTGGACCCTCCCCGCCTTCGAGCGCTACGAGCGGGAGACCGGCCCGGCCGCCACCGCCGACGTCCTGGTACGCGCCGACGACCCCCGCCACCCGGCGTGGCACGGCTGAGGCCGGGCGAAGGTGCGGGGCCCTGTCGGCACGACGACAATGAAGGGCGCCGGTACTCGCGGTGCGTCCCGCGCCGCGCCGGCCGTCCGGCACCGGGAGGTACCTCATGACCACCGCCGGAGACATCATGCACCGCGGCGCCCAGTGGATCCCCGCCCACGAGACGCTCGACCGCGCCGCCCAGCTGATGCGCGAACTGAACGTCGGCGCGCTGCCCATCAGCGACGAGAACGAGCGCCTCTGCGGCATCCTCACGGACCGCGACATCGTCGTCGGCTGTGTCGCCGTGGGCCACGATCCGGCCAGGGTCACCGCAGGGGAGATGGCCAAGGGCACACCGCGCTGGATCGCGGCGGACGCCGACGTCGGCGAGGTCCTCCAGGAGATGCAGACACACCGCATCCGCCGGCTCCCCGTCGTCGACGACAAACGCCTGGTCGGCATGATCAGCGAGGCCGATCTCGCCCAGCACCTGACGGAGGACCAGCTCGCCACCTGGGCCGAGAACGTCTACGCCAGGGTCCCGTCCGGCTGAACGCGGACCGTGCCGCGCCCCGTCTCCGGGTGCCGGGTGCCGGGTGCCGGGTGCCGGGTGCCGTGTGCCGTGTGCCGTGTGCCGTGCGGCGGCGGACGTCCTGCGTGTCAGAGCCAGCGACTGCGCCGGAAGGCCCGGTACAGCAGCAGACACGCGACGGACATGACGCCGAGGGCCATGCCGTAGCCGTACCGCCAGCGCAGCTCCGGCATGTGGGCGAAGTTCATGCCGTACACCCCGCAGACCATGGTCGGCACGGCGACGATCGCCGCCCATGCGGTGATCTTCCGCATGTCCTCGTTCTGCGCGACCGTGACCTGCGCGAGATGGGCCTGCAGGATGGAGTTGAGGAGTTCGTCGAAGGCCGCGATCTGTTCCTTCGCCCGCGACAGATGGTCGGAGACATCGCGGAAGTACGCCTGTGTCTCCGGAGCGACCACCCGGGCCGGGCGGGTGGCCAGCTCCTCCAGCGGCCCGCTGAGCGGCGCCACCGCCCGCTTCAGTTCGAGGAGTTCGCGCTTGAGCTGGTAGATGCGTCCCGGATCGACCCGGGCGCCGTGCTCCGCGAACACCTCCGTCTCCACCTCGTCCATGTCCTCCTGCACCGAGTCGATCACGGTCAGGTAGTCGTCGACCACATGGTCCGCGACGGCGTGCAGCACTGCGGAGGGCCCTGCGGCGAGCTGCCGGGGATCGGACTCCAGCTCCTCGCGCAGCGGCCCGAGCGAGCCGTGCCGTCCGTGCCGCACGGTGATCACGAAGTCCTGTCCGACGAACACCATGATCTCGCCGGTGTTCACCACCTCGCTGGTGGAGGTGAGTTGCTCGTGCTCGACGTAGCAGACCGTCTTGAACACCGCGAACAGCGTCTCGCCGTACCGCTCCAGCTTGGGCCGCTGGTGCGCCTCGACCGTGTCCTCGACCGCCAGCGGATGCAGATCGAACAACTCGGCGATGCCCGCCAGCTCACGGTCCGTCGGCTCGTGCAGCCCCAGCCAGACGAAGCCCTCCCCGCTCTCGCGCACCTGCTGCACCGCGTCGACCAGCTCCCCGTGCGCGGAGACGCGGACACCGTCCCGGTAGCTCACGCAGTTCACCACCGAGGACCCCAGCGGGGACCGGGCCGGGTGGCTCAGATCCACCCGCGGGCGCCGCCGGGCCAGCCGGGCCGCTCTGCGCAGGCCGCCCATCCCGCCCAGACGTGTGACCTTCCGCAGATTCCCTGCCATCGACATCCGGCTCCCCTTGCGTGGTTCCCCCGAGTTCACGCTTTCCCGCGTCTTGGCAGGTCAGTCTGCCAGCAGTACGTGAGCCGCATGCGAACCGCGTACGAGCCTGTGGAAACAGAGCGTTCCGTTCGGCTGTCCGGTTCCCGGCTGTGGACGAAGGGCGACGGACCGGAGCGTCAACCGCACCGGACAATCCGGGTAAATGGGATGATCGCGCCATGACGCGAAGCGACGGGTACCTGCTCGAGAACCGGCAGACCGAGGTGCACCGGCAGAGCGGGGCACACCGGCAGGCCGAGGCGGCGGAACGCCTCGACGCCTTCGCCGACCTGTTCGACCCCACCACGTTCCGGCATCTCGAAGCGGTCGGCGTCGGGGCCGGCTGGCGTTGCTGGGAGATCGGCGCCGACGGTGTCTCCGTGGTGTCCTGGCTCGCCAAGAAGGTCGGACCGACCGGCAAAGTACTGGCCACGGGCACCGACATCACCCGGCTCGCCCCGGCCGCCCGTCCGCCGGTGGAGGTGTGCGCCCATGACATCGACGCGGAGGAGCCGCCGGAGGGCGGGTTCGACCTGGTGCACGCACGGCTCCCGTCCCTCGGCGTGGCGGACCGCGAACGGGCGGTGCGGTCCATGGCCGGCGCCCTGCGCCCCCGCGGGCACCTCCTGGTCGAGGACACCGACCCCGCTCTGCAGCCCTTGGCCTGCCCGGACGAGTACGGCCCCGAACAGCGGCTTGCGAACCGGCTGCGGCAGGATCTGCGCAAGCTCCCCCACGGCCGCGGGGCCGACCTCGCCCATGGCCGCACACTCCCGCGTCTGCTGCGGGAGACCGGCCTGAGCGAGGTACGGGCCGACGCCTGCTTCCCGATCGCCGCACCCGCCTGCGCGGCCCTGGAGTCCGCCACCGTCCGCCTGGCCCGGGACCAGCTCGTCACCGCGGGCGTCGCCACCGCCCAGGACATCGACCGCCATCTCGCCAACGTCGCCGCCGGCATCCTGGACCTGGCGACGGCCCCGATGATCTCGGCCTGGGGGCGCAAGGTCTAGAACCTTCCCGGCGGACGGCGGACGGCGGACGGCGGACGGCGGAGGGCGGAGGGTGGAGGGCGGCCGAGGCCGTCAGGCCGGTGGTGGCGGGCGGCCTCCCACCTGGCGCACCGCCAGCGCACCCGCCCTGCATCCCTCCGCCACCGCGTGTTCGGGATCGGCGCCCGTCATGAGGGTGGTGAGGAACGCGCCCGTGAAGGCGTCGCCGGCGCCCGTGCTGTCCCGGGATGTCGCCACCATGGCGGGAACGCGGGCGCACACCCGGCCGGACCGGGCCAGCAGCGCGCCCTCGGCCCCCTGCTTGGCCACGACCAGCGAAACCCGCCGGCTCAGCCGCGCCGCCGCGTCGGCCACCCCCGGCAACCCCGTGAGCAGGCACGCCTCGTCACGACTGGGCAGCAGGATGTCGACACCCTCGACGAGGGCCAGGAATCGGTCGGCGCCCAGCCGCGTGAGGAAACCGGCCGACGCCGGATCCAGGCTCACCGGCACCCCACGCACGCGTGCCGCCTTCAGAGCCACCGCCACGAACGCCCGGCCCGGTTCGCTGAACAACAGGTACCCCGACAGGTGCAGCCGGGCCACCCCGTCCAGTAACGCGTCCGACCAGTCACCGGGTTCGAGCCGCAGTGAGGCCCCGCTGTCGGTGAGGAAGGTCCGCTCGGCCGCCGCACCCTCGTCGACCAGGCAGATCACGGTTCCGGTCGGCGCCTGCGCATCGACCACCAGCAGGGGACGTACTCCGCAGGCGGCCAGCTCCCGTGCGTGCCACGCCGCCGCGTCCTCGCCCACTCGCCCGAGCAGCCGCACCTCCGCGTCGCCCCAGCACGCCGCCCAGCAGGCCACATTGGCCCCCGCGCCGCCGGGCACCGTCCGGACCGCCGCCGCGGTGTCCGTACCCGGGGTGAGCGGCCCCCGGTGCCGGGCGACCACATCGGTGATGACGTCACCGACGACCAGCAGCGCGCCGGGCCGCGCCCCGGCACCCGCGCCGGAGCGCGCACCGGCCGCCCCCGCCGCACGGCCCGCCTCGACAGCGCTGCCGCCTCCGTCACCCGGGACCACCGCCGTCACGCCCCCTCACGCCCGGCCCAGGCCGTCGCGATGCGGGCCGCCAGCCGTACGTTGCCCCGGACCGCCGCCAGGTTGGCGGCGAGGGAGGCACCGTCGGTGTGCCGCACCAGGTGGTCGAGCAGGAACGGAGTGACCGCCTGACCGGTGACGCCCTCCTCCTCGCACGCCCGCAGCGCCTCGTCGAGCACACGGGCGTGCAGTCCGGGGTCCAACTGCTCTTGCGCGGGAACGGGGTTGGCCACGATCAGCGCCGACTCGGGCCCGCCGAGGGCGTCCTGCGCCCGCATCACCTCCGCCACCTGCTCCGGCGCGTCCAGCCGCCAGTCCACGGGGTGCCCCGAGTCCGACAGGTAGAAGCCGGGGAAGCGGTCCGTGCCGTATCCGGCGACCGCGACGCCCAGGGTCTCCAGCCGCTGCAGCGTTGCCGGTACGTCCAGGATCGACTTCACGCCCGCGCACACCACGGTGATCCTGGTCCGCGCCAGCAGCCCGAGATCGGCCGACTCGTCCTGGGTCACCGTCCACTCGCGGTGCACCCCGCCCAGTCCGCCGGTCGCGAACACCCGTACGCCCGCGAGCGCGGCCAGCAGGGCGGTGGCCGACACCGTGGTGGCACCGCTCGCCCCGGACGCCACCGCGAGCGGCAGGTCGCGATGACCGAGCTTGCGGATGCCGTCCTCACGGGCCACCCGCTCCAGCTGCTCCTTGTCCAGACCGACCCGGGGCCGCCCGTCCAGCACGGCGACCGTGGCGGGAACGGCGCCCTCCTGCCGCACCGCCGCCTCCAGCTCCGTCGCCACCCGGAGATTGCGCGGCCGGGGCAGCCCGTGCGCGATGATCGTGGACTCCAGGGCCACCACCGGCCGACGGGCGGCGAGCGCCTCCCGCACCTCTTCGGACACCGTCAGGACCACGTGCCGTCTCCCGTCTGTCGCTCCTCCCTCATCCCTGGCGGGCCGGGCGGCCGGTCAAACCCCCGGAGCCCGTCCGCCGGACAGGCCCTTGCGGGCCACCGCGGATCTCGCGGAGTCTGGGACACATGACGGAGAACACAGCACGTCTCGACCACGTCGTCCTCTGGGTGCGCGATCCGATCGCGGCCGCCGGCTTCTACGAGAAGGCGGTCGGCCTGGAACCGGTCAGACTCGCCGACTTCTCCGTGGGGGAGGTGCCGTTCCCCTCGGTACGGGTCAACGAGGAGACCATCCTCGACCTCATGCCGTTCGCCATGGCGGAACGCATGACGATGCTGCCCGGCGCCGCCGAAGCCTCCGGCCATCCCGTCAACCACGTCTGTCTGTCACTGCCCGCCGACGACTTCGCCGCTCTCCGCAGCCGCCTCGAGGAACAGTCCGTCCCCATGACGGACCTCTCGCACGACTCCTTCGGCGCCCGTGGCCTCGCCAGGCGCAGCTTCTACTTCCGCGACCCCGACGGAAACGTGTTCGAGGCGCGGCACTACGACTGACCCACCCGTCAGAACAAGGGCTCCGGCAGCACGCCCTCCAGGGCGAGCAGCCGCCGCTTGGTCTCCAGCCCGCCCCCGAACCCGCCGATGCCGCCGTCCCTCTCCACGACCCGGTGACAGGGCACGACCACCGGAAGGGGGTTCGCGCCCATCGCGGTGCCGACGGCCTGGGCGCCCTCCGGCCGGCCGACCCGGCCGGCCAGAGTGCCGTACCCCACCACCGTGCCGTACGGCACACCGGAGGCCAGCTCGCTCAGGACCTCCCGGTGGAAGCCGGAGATCAGCGACCAGTCCAGGGGCAGGTCGAAATCGCGCCGCTCACCCGCGAAGTACGCCTCGACCTGGCGTATCGCCTCGGTGAGCAGCGGGGAGCCGGGGTCCTCGGCGGGCTCGCTGCCGAGCCGGGACGCCAGCCGTTCCAGCGCGCTGTCGCGCACCTCGTCCGTGGCGTGGAACACGACGTTGACCAGGCCCTCGCGGGTCGCGGCCAGCAGCAGCGGACCGATGCCCGTGTCGACGACGGCCCACACGACCCGCTGCTCGTACTGCCCATGGCTGTCCATGCGCCCCACCGTACGACCCGCCACCGACAACGCCGGACCCGAAGAGCGACGGGCCGGGGGCGATCAGGCGCGAGGGGCACGAAGGGGGCGTCAGCGCCTTGCCGGGGAGCGTGCACGAGGGTGGTTTGACTCGTTCGTGTGGTGGTCTGCTTTCGGGCTTGCGGTGTCGTGGGCCGTCCGGGCCGGCGTGGTCGTGCGATCCGGGATGCCGGGTACGGCGTCGGTGAGCGGGGCCCCTGCTCCACCGGAGTGATGGTTCAGGGCCTTCCCGTCGCCTCCGGCCGTACTCATGGGGCCGGGTCGCGCGGGGAAGCCGGTCTCCCGGGCCCGGACCACGCACGGGATGCGTGTCGCCGTCCCGGGGCCGAGTACGCCGGGGACCAGTGCGCCCAAGCCGTTCGGGGCGTGCGGCCGAGCAGACCCGCTCCTGCTCGGTCCGGAGGAACGGTGAGGGGAGATCAGCCGCCCACCGCGTCCCGCACCACGTCGGGCTTGTTGCTGATGATCCCGTCGACCCCGAATCCCGCGGCCCGCCGGGCCGCGGCCGCGTTGTCCACCGTCCAGGTGAGGACCTCCAGAGGCTTGCTGTGCGGTCCCCGGAAGCCCTGGACGGCGGCGACGTAACCGGTGGACAAGGAGGTGTGCGAGGGGTTGATCTGGTCGGCGAAGTCCGCGTACACGGGCAGGTCCTTCACGGGAGGCGCACCGATGAAGCCGGTCTTCACCCCGGGCTTCAGCTCGTGAACCGTCCGCACGCTGTCCGCGCTGAAGCTCTGCACGACCAGCCGGTCCCTCAGATGCGCGCGGTCGAGCCACCCCTCGTTGGCCAGGACCTTCAGGGTCTCGCCCTCGATGCCGGGATACAGCTGAGGGTTCTTGATCTCCAGGAACAGCTTCTGGTCGTGCCGCTCGAGCCGCCGGACGAACTGCTCCAGCGTCGGCACGCGCGTGCCCGCGAACGCGGGACCGAACCAGCTGCCCGCGTCGAGCCGGGCGATCTCCGCGGCGGTGAAGTCCTTCACCTTCCAGGGCGACCGGCCGGGGAAGACCTCCTCGACGTTCGTGGTGCGCGCCAGGCTGGCGTCGTGCAGGACGACGAGTTCGCCGTCGCGGGTGCGCTGGACGTCGTTCTCCACCCAGTCGACGCCGAGCTCCGCCGCCTTGTCGGCGGCCGGGAGCGTGTTCTCGGGCGCGTACCCGGAGGCACCCCGGTGGGCGACGACCAGGGGGAGCGCGTCACTGCCGGTGGCGCGGGCGGGGGAGAGGGCGAGCAGGAGGGCGGCGGCTCCCACAAGTGCGGTGGCCGAGGCGACGACGGTGCGCGTGTGCATGCTTACTCCTCGCGTCGAGAGGGTCGGGCCATCGGCGGGAAGGCGGGTCATGGCCGAACGGCCGGATCCTCGCCGGGCGGTCGGCCGACGTCGGACGGTCGGATCATCGCCCGGTCGGAACATCACGGACGGTTCAACTGTGACAGCGGAGAGTCGACGGAGGACGGGCGCAGGATGACCACAAATTGAACAGTCCCGCCCCAACTGCGCACACTGGTGCCGCACAAGTGGGGCAAGGGCGTGTTTCTTTGCCGGATGGTCGTTCGGCCGTTCCGGTGAGGTCATACTCTCTGCGTCAACCCTGACCGCCGACGCGGTTCTGGGAGGGGGTTTACAACCGGAATTCCGGGACGCAAAGGGCGGAAGGGCAGCCGCGCATGCAGAGCACGGTCGACGGATTCAATTACGGTCTGGTCACACCCACGGTGGCCTTCCTCATGGCCTGCCTGGGCGGCGCCCTGGGGCTGCGATGCGCCACCCGGCCGCTCGCCGTGACCGGGTCGTGGCGCCCCGGCTGGCTCGCCCTGGGCTCGGGGGCCATCGGGTCCGGCATATGGACCATGCACTTCATCGCGATGATGGGCTTCACGATCGAGAACACGCCGATCCACTACGACCGCCTGATGACGTTCGCCAGCCTGGCCGTCGCCGTCGTCATGGTGGGTATCGGGATCTTCATCGTCGGCTACCGGGGGGCCACGGGAACGGCCCTGTTCACCGGTGGCACCATCACCGGCCTCGGCATCGCCTCCATGCACTACCTGGGCATGGCCAGCATGAGCCTCGACGGACGGCTGGAATACAACACCCTCACCGTCGCCGCGTCCGTCGCCATCGCCATGGCCGCCGCGACCGCCGCCCTGTGGGCGGCCGCGCAGGCCAAGGGTTTCCTGTGGAGCGTGGG
>NZ_LIQT01000550.1 GCF_001418415.1 Streptomyces hirsutus | reverse complement strand
TCCCCGTCCCCGTCCCCGTCCTCGGCCCCGCTCTCCTCCCGCACCGACACCCGCACCGGCGAGCCGCCGTGCTTGAGCGCGTTGCCGATGAGGTTGGCGAGGATCACGTCCAGCCGGCGCGGGTCGATCCGGGCGTGGATGCCGCGCTCCGCGTCCAGTTCGACCGCGTCCAGCCAGGCACGGGCGTCGATGCAGGCGGTGATCTGGTCGGCGATGTCGACGTCGTCGAGGACGAGACGGGCGGTGCCCGCGTCGAAGCGGGTGACCTCCATCAGGTTCTCGACCAGGTCGTTGAGCCGCCGCGTCTCACTGACCACGAGCCGTACGGCGGGCTCGACCATCGGGGCGATGCCGCCGCCCTCGAACTCCAGCTCCTCCTCGAGGACTTCCGTCACGGCCGTGATCGCGGTCAGCGGGGTGCGCAGCTCGTGGCTCATGTCCGCGACGAACCGGCGGGACGCCTCGTCCCGGGCGGCCATGTCGGCCACCCGTTTCTCCAACGCCTCGGCCGCCTTGTTGAACGTCCGTGACAGGTCGGCCAGTTCGTCCGTGCCCGACACCCGCAGCCGGGTGTCCAGCTTGCCCTCGCCGAGCCGCCGGGCGGCCGTCCCGAGCCGCTGCACCGGCTTCAGCACGGTCGTCGCCAGGGCCTGCGCCAGCAGCGCGGAGCCGATCAGGGCGAGCCCGGTGGCGATCCCCAGCGACCAGGCGAGCGAATTGAGGTCCTTGGCCTCCGGCTCCAGCGACTTGAGCATGAAACCGGTCGGCCCGCCGCCGATCGTCCGGGTGCCCGCCACCAGATAGGGGGTGTCGCCGGCGACGATCCGCTGCCAGTACAGGTGGTACGCGTGCTTGTTGGTCGAGGTGATCTTCTGCCGCTCGTTCACCGCCTCGCGCAGCGAGACCGGCACGTCCTGCAGCGAGAAGCCGCTCAGCCCGCCCGAACTGCCGTACACGGTACGGCCGTGGGGGTCCTCGGCGATCAGCAGCACCGAGAACCGCTGGCTGCTGTTGGCCATCTGACCCGCGGTGTACTGCAGTTCCTCCTGCGTCGGCCGTTCGGGCAGCGCACCCGCCCGGTTCTGCATCTCCTGCTCGAAGTCGCCCAGGACCGCGTCCTGGGTGCGGGTGAGCACCGCCTCGCGGTTGAGCCAGTACGCGATGCCCGACGCGGACACCGCGGCGGTGAGCGCGACCAGCCCGAAGACGACGACGAGCCGCAGCCGCAGGCTGGTGAAGCGCAGCCGGGACCAGACGCCCTTGCGCGCCGCGGACCAGCCGCGGGACCCGCCGTGGTGCTCCTGGTGCTCTTGTTGCTCTTGTTGCTTCTGTGTCACTGAGGCGGATCCAGCCGGTAGCCCACACCCCGGACCGTACGGATCAGCGTCGGGGACGACGGCACGTCCTCGACCTTCGCGCGCAGCCGCTGGACGCAGGCGTCCACGAGCCGCGAGTCGCCCAGGTAGTCGTGCTCCCACACCAGCCGCAGCAACTGCTGCCGGGACAGCGCCTGGCCCGGACGCCGGCTCAGTTCGAGCAGCAGGCGCAGCTCGGTCGGCGTCAGCTGCAGGTCCTCACCGTTCTTCGTCACGGTCATCGCCGACCGGTCGATGACCAGGCTGCCGAAGCTCGCCGAGTCGCTGGACTCCCGCTCCCCGCGGCGCAGCACCGCCCGGATCCGGGCGTCCAGCACCCTGCCCTGCACGGGTTTGACCACGTAGTCGTCGGCACCGGACTCCAGGCCGACCACGACGTCGATGTCGTCGTTGCGCGCGGTCAGCAGAATGATCGGCAACTGGTCGGTGCGCCGGATGCGCCGGCACACCTCGAATCCGTCGATGCCGGGCAGCATCACGTCCAGCACGATCAGATCCGGCCGCTGCTCGCGCAGCAGCTTCAGACCGTCCTCACCGCTGGCAGCGGTCGCCACGCGGTGACCCTGGCGCGTCAGTGAGAGCTCCAGGGCCGTGCGGATGGCGTCGTCGTCCTCGATCAGCAACAGGGAAGGCACAGCATCATTCTGGCGCATGGAGGGCCCCCTGTACGACCCGTGGGGGCAGATGCCCGTTGGGACCGGATAAGGGCGGCTACGTGCACCGACGCCTGTGGAGAAGGTGTGTGCGACGGCGGCTCCGCGCCCCGGACGGCTCCTGTGACAGGCCTGTGACAGTCGGCGGACACGGCGATGAAGTCGCCCCGGCAAGATTTTCGTCATCAGCAGGACGGCAAGCGGCACCGCAAGGCGAACACACCGGAAGTCCACGACGGGGGGCGCGAGATGAACACACTGCACGGCACCAGCAACAGCGCAGTTGTCACGCGTCTGCACGACGTGCACCGAGGTGGCGAGAAGGCCGGTGCCGCGACCAAGCGGGGGTGCGGTCGCGGCACCGGGCGTCACACCGGCTTCATGACGGTGATCGACGCGCCCACGGGGGGCACGGGGAACACGGGGGAAACGCACGGGGGAAGCGCGTACGGGGAGGAGCGGGGGGAGCGCCGTTCACTGTCGGAGGTGGAGTTCACCGCCTACGTCCAGGCGCGACGCGCCTCC
>NZ_LIQT01000055.1 GCF_001418415.1 Streptomyces hirsutus | reverse complement strand
ACGGTTCCCAGCAGGCCGGTGCGGATCATAGGCATCGACACCGGCCTGCTGGGAACCGTCGACGCCGAGCAGGGAGCCTGGCTGCGGGAGGTGTCCCGGGGGCCGCGCCCGAAGATCCTCGTGACCGGCTCGCCGCTGTACGTGGACGGCGCGCACCGTCCCTGTCCCGTCGAGGGCGGGGGAACCGTCGACGACATCGTCCGCGACCCGGACCACCACTATGTGGCGGCGATCGGCGGTGACATCCACAACTACCAGCGCTATCCGGTCCGTCTGGACGACGGCCGCACCCTCCAGTACGTGGTGGCGGGCGGTGGCGGCGCCTTCACGCACGCCACCCACACCATCCCCCGTGTCGACGTCGCCGGCGTCACCGAACAGGACTTCCGCTGCTATCCGCTGCGCGGCGACTCCCTCGCCTTCTACAGCGCGCTCTACGCGCGCCGGACGCGGCTGCGCCGCTTCTTCACCCTCACCGATGCCGAGGCGGCGGCCGTGATCGCCGAACGCCTCGGCATCGGTCCCACCCGCGTGCCGCACCCGCCGGCCCGGGTCACCCGGCGGATGCGGCTGGTCGCCGGACTGCTCGGGACCGGCCGCCGGCCCGACCGGGGCAAACGGTTCAGGCTGCCCGTGCGCAAGGTCCACACGCAGGTGTTCTCACCCGGTTCGGCCACCTACACGCCGCCGTTCTTCAAGTGCTTCCTGCGGCTGGACGTGGGCCCGGACGCGATCCGGCTGCGCTGCCACGCCGCCACCGGCAACCTCGCGCAGGAGGTCGCCCCGCCGGTCGAGGACGAGGTGACCATCCCGCTGACGTGACCGCTCCCCCGGCGCGGGGCTGTCGGGCGGAGCACGTCGGGCGGGCGGTCACCAGCGTCCGGGTGCGGTCCCGGTGATCGGCTCCGAGGCGCGGCCGTCGGTGCCGACCGGCACCTCCCCCGCGAGCATCACCCGGTGCATGATCCGTGGGTGGTCGAGGTGGGCGGTGTCGCCCGGGGCGAGGTGGATGGTGGCACGGTTGTCCCAGAACGCCACGCTCCCCGGCTCCCACCGGAAACGCACCGTGTACTCGGGCCGGGTCGCCTGCTCCAGCAGCATCTCCAGGATCGCCCGGCTCTCCGGCCGGGACAGCCCGGTGATCTGCTCGACGTAGTAGCCGTTGACGAACAGCACCCGCTCCCCCGTCTCCGGATGGACCCGCACCAGGGGATGCTCGGAGGCGGTCTGGTGGTCCAGCAGGTGCCGTACATAGGCGTCGTCGCCGGACCGGGGCAGGTAGCCGACCCCCAGCCGGTGCTCGGCGCGCAGCCGGTCGGCGAACTCCCGTACCGGGGCGGACAGTCCGGCGTAGGCGGCGGCCAGGTTCGACCAGGTGGTGTCACCGCCGTAGGGCGGGACGGTCTGGGCGCGCAGAATCGTCGCGGCGGGCGGGTCGATCCGGGCGCCGTGGTCGCAGTGCCAGCCGCGCAGCAGGGTGTGGCGGCGGCGGCGCAGCCATTCGTCGTGCTCCATGCCGAACCGTCCGCCGAGCTCCAGCCGGTCGGCGGTCGTCTCGATCTCCGGGAAGCCGGGCGGCGAGGCCTTGCCCCGCCGGGGCAGGACGACCGGCTCGCCGAACCGCCGGGCCAGCGCCACATGCCCCGCGTGGTCCAGTCGCTGCCCGCGGAAGAACACCACCTTCCAGCGCAGCACCGCCGCCCGGATGGCGGCGATCACGGCGTCGCCGGGCTCGTCGGCGAGGTCGACACCGGTGATCTCGGCACCGATGTGCCCGGCGACCGGACGCACCTCGACGCCCGGACCCGTCCCCGCGTGCCGCTCACCTCCCGTGCGCCGCCCGATGCTCCTCGTGCCGTCCATGTCGCTCCCGCCCGTGGTCATGCGTGCCCCCTCCATCGGTCCGTCCCCGGCCGGTGCCGGTTCGGATGCGCCCGTGTCGTCCGTCCGGCCCGCCCGTCAGGTTGATCGCTGGCCGCCCGGTCGGTGAGGCTGGAGAGAGACGACACTGTCAACGGGAAGGTCCCCTCGTGATCAGCATCCCGAACCACACGCTCAACGACGGCACGACGATCCCCGCCATCGGCCTCGGCACCTGGCCGATGGACGACGCGCAGGCCGAGCAGTCCGTGGCCGCGGCCCTGGAGACGGGGTACCGCCTCGTCGACACGGCGACGAACTACCACAACGAGACCGGGGTGGGCCGTGCCGTGGCCCGTGCCGGTGTCCCGCGCGAGGAGGTCGTCGTGACGACGAAGCTCCCCGGCCGCCACCACGGCTACGAGGAGACCCTCGCCTCCTTCGAGGAGTCCCGCGCGCGTCTCGGCCTGGAGTACGTCGACCTGTATCTGATCCACTGGCCACTCCCCCGGGTCGGCAAGTACGTCGACTCCTGGAAGGCCATGATCAAGCTGCGCGAGGACGGTCTCGTACGGTCGATCGGCGTCTCCAACTTCACGCCCGCCCACATCGAGCGGCTGGAGAAGGAGACCGGGGTGCTGCCCTCGGTCAACCAGGTCGAGCTGCACCCGTTCTTCCCCCAGGAGGAGCTGCGCTCCCACCACGCGGACAAGGGCGTGCTCGTCGAGAGCTGGAGCCCGCTGGGCCGGGGTTCGCAGCTCCTGGACGACCTTGCCGTGGCCGCCGTCGCCGAGGCCCACGGGGTCACCCCGGCCCAGGCGGTGCTGCGCTGGCACATCCAGCTCGGGGCGCTGCCCGTGCCCAAGTCGGCCGACCCCGAGCGGCAGCGCGCCAACCTCGATGTCTTCGGCTTCACGCTGGACGACGCCCAGATGCGCACCCTCACGGACCGGGCCCACCGGCGGATCGGCGGGGACCCGGAGGTGCACGAGGAGTTCTGACCGCCGCCCCCTGACGGGCGCACGGCCCGCAGTCGGGCCACGTGTGCCGCTGCGGGCCGTGCGCCCGTCAGGCGCGGGTCACACCGGGTGGTCGCGGAGTGCGGCGAGCGCGCGGTCGGCGTGCACGTTCATCCGCAGTTCGCTGCGCACGACCTCGAGAACGGTGCGGTCCTGCCCGATGACGAAGGTGACGCGCTTGGTCGGCGCCAGGGAGATGCCCCGCTTCACCCCGAACCGCTCGCGGACGGCGCCGTCGGCGTCGGACAGCAGGGGCATGCCGAGGGAGTGCCGTCCGGCGAACTCCGCCTGCCGTTCGACGGCGTCGCCGCTGATGCCCACCGGCCGCGCGCCGGCCGCGGCGAACTCGGCGGCCAGGTCACGGAAGTGACAGGCCTGCGCGGTGCAGCCGGCGGTCAGCGCGGCCGGATAGAAGAACAGCACCACGGGCCCCTCGGCGAGCAGCTCCGACAGCCCGCGGACGGTGCCCGTCTCGTCCGGGAGCGCGAAGTCCTCGACCGTGTCGCCCTTCTCCGGCCTCCCGCTCACGCCGCACGCTCCGCGCTCTTGGCAACCCCTCGCGCCCACAGCACCAGCGGCAGTTGCAGGGGCAGTCGGCCCCAGGCGGCCGCCTGCTGCGGCGCGGGGCGGCGGCGCCAGTCCACAGCCATCTTCACGTTGGCGGGGAAGACCCCGACGAAGAAGGCGGCCGTGGCCAGCGCGGCGACCCTGCGGGTCTGCGGCAGCGCCACTCCGGCGGCCAGCGCGAGTTCGGCGGCACCGCTGGCGTAGGTCCAGGCCCGGGGCGAGCCCGGCAGGGAGCGCGGCACGATGTGGTCGAACCGGCGCGGGGCGGTGAAGTGGGTGGTGCCCGCGGCGGCCAGCAGGCCGGCGAGCAGCAGGGGTGAGCGATCGGACCGTGACACGGTTCCTCCTCCGGTGGCCTGCCCCGCGACATTACCGGACGGTAAGTGCAGGGGGTCACCGGGTCGGGAGCGGGTCAGGCGGCTCCGGCCGGGGTGGCGCCGCGCGGTTCCGCTTCTCCTTCGGCGGCGTGGGCGAGGAAGTCGTCGACCATGCGGTGGAAGAGCGTGGCGAGCTGCCGCAGTTCCTCCGGGGACCAGTCGGAGAGAGCCACCTGCATGGCCCGCGCCCCGACCTCACGGATGCGGGTGATGGCCTCCCGGCCCGTCTCGGTGAGTTCGACGCGGTGGGCGCGGCGGTCGTCGGGGTCCGGGACCCGGGTGACGTGGCCGGACTTCTGCAGTTGCTGCACGGTGCGGGTGACGTGCGACGCCTCGACGCCCAGGCGGGCGGCCAGTTCGCCCGGCCGCATCGGTTCGGTGTCGGCCGCCTGCCGCAGCAGCGCAACGGCCGCACGGTCCAGGGGGACGCCCGCCATGGCCATCAGCCGTTCGTGCTGGCGGGCGCGGGAGCCCAGATAGGTGACGCGCATGAGCGCACGCTCGATCTCGGCCACTTCCGGCGAGGCGGGGATGTCGGGGACCGAGGATGCGCGCATGCGCCCACTTTACCATCTCATTGCGTAACTCAATCAATCCGCGGGGGCACGGAGCGTACCGCTCCGCCCGCCGGCGGGCACCGTTCGGGCAAGACCGTGCGTGGGCAACAGCGCGCGACGGGCGCCCGGACGCCCGCACACCGCCGCACCCCTGCCGCCGATCGCACGGGCGCGCACCGGGGGTGCCGCCGCCGGCCGGCGAAGCGCACCGCAACGCCCGCACCCGGCACGACATGCCGGCCGGCCGGCCCGAGACTCCGGCTCCGGCTCCAGCCCGCCTTCCCTCCGGGGAGGAGGCCGCCGGCGTTCCGGACGCCGGGGAGTGATCCGGCAGCGGCTCCACGAGTGTTGGGCAGCGCTTCACCCTTGGTACGCCCACAGCCCTTGGCATGGACGCGTCTAACCGCGATGCTGAACGCCCTTGCCCCCCACAGCCGTTGGGCTGCGCCCGGATTCCGAGGAGGACGCAGTGTCGTCGAGTACCTTCCGAACGCACCGCAGGAGATGGCTGACCGGTCTCGCCGGCGCCTTCGCCTTCGTCATCGCCTTCCCCGCCACCGCCTTCGCCGCACCGCCGCCGGCCCTGCCGGCCAATGCCGACACTCTCGACCGGACGTACCAGCCCGCCTACGACTACGACACCGACGGGTGCTACCCCACACCCGCGATCGGCCCGGACGGCGCGATCAACCCCGGACTCAACCCGACGGGCGCCCTCAACGGCAACTGCCGCGACGCCCCGGACCTGGACAGCACCAACGGCTACTCGCGTTCGAAGTGCAACAACGGCTGGTGCGCCATCGTCTACGCCCTGTACTTCGAGAAGGACCAGGCGCTTCCGGGCGTCAGCCTCGGCGGCCACCGCCACGACTGGGAGCACGTCGTGGTGTGGGTGCAGAACGACACGGCCCAGTACGTCTCGACCTCCAACCACGGTTCGTTCTCGATCCACGCGAGGTCGGCGGTCCGCTTCGACGGGACGCACCCGAAGATCGTGTACCACAAGGACGGCATCAGCACGCACTGCTTCCGGCTCGCGAGCGCCGGCGACGAACCGCCGGAGAACCACAAGGGCACCTGGCAGTACCCGGCGCTGGTCGGCTGGGACGGGTATCCGGCCGGGCTGCGCGACAAGCTCGTCCAGCACAACTTCGGCAGTGCGAACTTCGGTCTCAAGGACGGGAGTTTCGCCTCCCATCTCGCCGCGGCGAAACCGTCGGGCATCCCGTTCGACCCGAACGCCTGACCCGGTGACCCCTCCGGGTCCGAACACCTGACCACCCGCCACCGGGAGTCCGGACGAATCCGCCGTCCGGGCTCCCGAACCGGCCCGCTCTGCACGGGCGCTCGAGCCGAAGGGTCTATCGTGTCGCCATGTCCGTCCCCGAACTGATCCGTATCGTCTCCCGCGACTCGCCCATGGCGCTCGCCCAAGTGGAGCGCGTCCGGGCCGACTTGGCCGACATCCTGCCCGGTGTGCGCACCGCGGTCGTCCCCGTGCGGACCACCGGCGACACATGGCTGGGCGACCTGGCGCAGGTGGAGGGCAAGGGCGCGTTCACCAAGGAGGTCGACGCCGCGCTGCTGACCGGCGAGGCGGATCTCGCGGTGCACTGCGTCAAGGACGTGCCCGCCGACCGCCCGCTCCCCGCGGGGACCGTGTTCGCCGCGTTCCTGAAGCGGGACGACGTCCGTGACGCCCTCGTGCACCTGGACGGACTCACCCTGGACGAGTTGCCGGCCGGGAGCCGGATCGGCACCTCCTCGGTGCGCCGTGTCGCGCAGCTGGCCGTCTCCCATCCGCACCTCGAGTGCGTACCGTTCCGCGGCAACGCCAACCGGCGGCTGGCGAAGCTCGCGGCGGGTGAGGCCGACGCGCTGCTGCTCGCGGTCTCCGGTCTGGAGCGCATCGGCCGCCGCGACGTGATCAGTGAGCTCCTCTCCCCCGAGGCGATGATGCCGCCCATCGGCGCGGGCATCCTCGCGCTCCAGTGCCGTGAGGGCGACATGGATCTCATCGACGCGGTCAGCGCCCTCGGCCATCCGGACACGCATCGGGAGGCCACCGCCGAGCGGATGTTCCTGCATGTGCTGCAGGGACACTGCAACAGCCCGATCGCCGGATACGCGCGGGTCGACCGGAGCGGCGAACTGTCACTGCGGGCCTGTGTCTTCACCCCGGACGGCAAGGTGCGGCTGAACGCCCACGAGTGGGCCGGCCGGCTGGATCCGGCGACGCTCGGCACCTCGGTCGCGGTCGCCCTGCTCCGTCAGGGTGCCCGCGAGATCATCGACGGGATCCCGCACTGACGCCGGTTCAGGCGGTGCCCTCCTCGGCCTGCTCCTGGAGGAACACGCCGATCTGATGCGCGAGGCCCTCCCGGACACCGCCCGACGGAGTCACGGCGGGCCCCTCGTGCACGTCGATGCCGCCCGACCACAGACGACGGCCGGTCCACTCCTCGTCGACCCGCAACTGCACCTGGACGTCGACATGGCTCAGGGACGCCTCGGGGCCGGCCGCGTAGAGCACGGCGGTGGCCCGGCGCAGCGGATAGACGTCGAATCCCTCGATGAACTGCGAGTTGCGCCAGTCCAGGAACGCGCTCTCCCCGTCGGGGCCGATCCGTACGTCGACCTGACCGTCCTCGAGATGAATTCCGACGTTCCGCTCGCCGCGGTTCTCGACGGTCACGCGGACTCTGAAGTACGTCAGCCCTTGGGCGGCGTCGTCCCGTCCCCGGGGCGGCTCGCCCGATTCCAGACGGTGGACGCGGACCCGCAGACCGGCATGTTCGTCGTACTCCTGCCAGTCCCCGACCACGTTCGGCTCGTACACGGTGCACCTCTCGACTTCTGTCGCTGTTTCCTATCTGTGGGCTCGGCGCACTGTCAAATGAGCGGAATGCGCCATGGTCGGGCGCTTCGTCCCCGACGGCCACCGATCAAGCGCTGCGCTGGCACGATCCACCGGACCCGCCGCCCGGCCCGCGCGACGGCGTGCCGTACATCACGTCGTCCCCGCTGCCCTCCTCACCCCGGCCGGACGATCACCGGGGCGGGGCGGGCGCGCTCCGCGCCGCCGGCCCTCGGGGCCTCACCACCGGCACCACCGGTACCACCGACACCACCGGCCTCCGGAATTTCACGCACTGAATTCCTTCGATTTCAGAGCGTGCGACTCCCTCAATTCCCCGTGCATTCCCCGCCCCGAATTCGGAGAATCGTTTCACCACAGCAATACGGGGAATGAGTGGTTCAGTGCTTCGGACCGGAGGCACGACCGTGGGAACCGGCTCGCCGCCCCCGGGTCTTCTCCGTGTGGTCCGAGTCCGCGCTCCCACGGTGCCCGTCCACCCGGCACCTGCTCAGGGAGGTGCGCGTCATGCGTATCGCCGGCAGCACCACGAAGCCGCATCCTCACCACGACGCCCCGGACACCGCCCAGGACTTCGTCCGCCTCGCCCGGCTGCCGGAAGGCCCCGAGCGCAAGGCGCTGCGGGACGGGCTCGTCCGTTCCTGGCTGCCCATGGCCGAGCGGATCGCCGTGCGCTTCCGCGGGCGCGGCGAGGCGCTGGAGGACCTGTACCAGGTGGCGGCCCTGGGCCTGGTCAAGGCCGTCGACCACTACGACCCGGCGCGCGGCACCGCCTTCGAGGCGTACGCCGTGCCGACCGTCACCGGGGAGATCAAACGCCACTTCCGTGACCACATGTGGACCCTGCACGTGCCCCGCCGGGTCCAGGACCTGCGCAACCGGGTGCGGCACGCCGCCAAGGAGCTGGCGCAGACCACTCCCGGCCGGGCTCCGACGACCGCCGAGATCGCCGCGTACGCGCAGCTGACCGAGGACGAGGTGCGCACCGGCATGGAGGCCCTGGAGTGCTTCTCCGCGCTGTCGCTGGAGGCGGAGATGCCGGGCACGGACGGCTACGCGCTCGGGGACTCGCTCGGTGGCCCGGACCCCGCGTACGACACGGTCGTCGACCGGGTGGCGGTCCGGCCCTGCCTCGAGGCGCTTCCGGAGCGCGAGCGGCTCATCCTCTATCTGCGGTTCTTCCGGGGCATGACGCAGAGCAGCATTGCCGAGCTGCTCGGCATCTCGCAGATGCATGTGTCCCGCCTGCTCAGCAATTGCTTCGCGCAAGTGCGCGAGGAACTGCTGGCGGAGGCCGGCTGAACCGGTCCGGCCGAATCCGTCACGGTCCGGCCACCGCGTCCCGGACGCAGGGTGGGCCGGCGGGACGGACCGGGACGTCCGAGCCGGCGGCGTCCGGGCAGCCCGGGGCACCGACCCGGTCCAGGGCCTTCCTCAGCTCCGCACGGAGCCCCGGCGGCAGCACACCGGTGCGTCCCGAGGCCACGATCGTCGCGGCGACGTCGCGCAGCTTGACGTTGGTGTGCTGGGAGACCTCCCTCAGCACCGTCCACCCCTGATCGGGCGACACCCGCCCGAGGGCGACGACCACTCCGATCGCCTGGTCCACCACCGCGTGCGAGACGACCGCCTCCTTCAGCTGCTGCACCTCTTCCTCCAACTGAAGGATCCGGTCCGCTTCCCCCTCCGTGGGCATGGTCACCTCCGGGTCCGGTGTGCCGCTTCCGTGCCGCACGCACCCGTGTTCGGGCGCCTTCAGCGAGTGTCCGGCTCCTCCATCGTCGTCACTCGTCCCGTCCTGTGCCACCGGACGTGTCCATGGCCCTGCCGCACGGGACCGGGTACCGCCGTCGGGGTACTCGGCAGGCGCCCGGAGCCGTACAGGCCGGACACTGGAGTCGGCGGGTCACTGCCGGCCGACGAGATCAGCGATCAGGACGCGAGTGTGATGAACCACGACATGCCCTCCCCCTCCGGCACGACGGACGTCTTCTCGACGCACTCCGTGTACGGAACACCCTGCTGGGTGAGTCTGACCAGCCGCGATCTGGGGACGACCGAGGAGTTCTACGGGGCCGTGCTGGGCTGGCGATGGCGCCCGGTCAAGATGGACGAGCGGTTCCGGGTCGCCCTGGCGGACGGCGTCCCGGTGGCGGGCGTCGCCGCGGTCGCCGACATGTGGCGGATGGCCGTGGCCTGGACCCCGTACTTCGCGGCGCGCAGCGCGGACGAGGCGGTGGCGCGGGTGCAGGAACGCGGCGGCACTCTGGCGGTCGGCCCGATCTCACTGCCCCCGGGGCGCGCGGCGCTGCTGGCCGACCGGGACGGCGCGACCTTCGGGGTGTGGGAGGGCGAGCTGTCCACCGACTGGCTCAGTTGGCAGCGGTCCCAGCCCTCCTTCATCAGGCTGCACACCCGGGACGCCTTCGATGCCGCCATCTTCTACGGCGAGGTCTTCGACTGGGGTGTGACGGGGCAGGGCCACACGGAGGTCGTCTACGAGGGCGACGAGGTGGTGCTGCGCGGGGACGGGCAGGTACTCGCCTGCATCGAGTCGGGGGCGCTGGGATCGGCGCCCGATCCGACGATCCGGCCCCACTGGCAGGTGCACTTCAGCGTGCCGGACGTGGACGCCTGCGTCCGCGCGGCCGAGCGGCACGGCGGCAGCGTGGTGACCGTGCGTGACGATGAGGCCGTGCTGCGCGACAACGAGGGTGCCGTGTTCACGGTGACCGCGCGCCGGGGCGGCTGACTCCGGCCGGGCGCCCGCGGTCCTCCCGGGCCCGTCTCCCGGGAGGACCGCGGTCCCTCACCCCGCGGTGTGCGGGGGCCTGGACAGCAGCACCAGGCTGCGCGAGCCCACGGTCAGCCCGGTGCCCGCCTTGTACTCCGACTCGTCGGGGACGCCGTCCGGGTCGGCGGTGTCGATCAGCGCCGTCCAGCGCTCGCCGTAGGCGGCGCCCGGAAGTCGGAAGTCCACCGGATCCCAGTGGCTGTTGAGCAGCAGCAGGAAGGAGTCGTCGACCAGGCGCCGGCCGCGCGGGTCCGGTTCGGCGATGGCGTCGCCGTTGAGGAAGACACCGACGCTGTGCGCGTCCGAGCGCCGCCAGTCGACGTCGGACATCTCCTCGGCGCTCGGCAGCAGCCACACCAGGTCGGGCAGGCCCCGGCCCGCGCGGGACGCCGGCCCGCCGTGGAAGAAGCGGCGGCGCCGCAGTACGGGGTGGGCGATCCGCAGCGAGATGACACGCCGGGTGAAGTCCAGCAGGGAACGCTGCTCCTCGGTCAGCTTCCAGTCTATCCAGGAGGTCTCGTTGTCCTGGCAGTAGGCGTTGTTGTTGCCGCGCTGGCTGCGGCCCACTTCGTCGCCGTGCGAGAGCATCGGAATGCCCTGCGAAAGAAGCAGTGTGGCAAGGAAGTTGCGCTGACGGCGAGCCCGTAGTTCGAGCACGGACGGGTCGTCGGTGTCGCCCTCCGCACCGCTGTTCCAGGACCGGTTGTGGCTCTCGCCGTCCCGGTTGCCCTCGCCGTTGGCCGTGTTGTGCTTGTCGTTGTACGAGACGAGGTCGCGCAGGGTGAAGCCGTCGTGCGCGGTGACGAAGTTGACGCTGGCGCGGGGCCGTCGCCTGCTGTGCGCGTACAGGTCGGAGGAGCCGGTGAGGCGGGAGGCGAACTCGCCGAGCGTGTGCGGCTCGGTGCGCCAGAAGTCCCGTACGGCGTCCCGGTACTTGCCGTTCCACTCCGACCACAGCTGGGGGAAGTTGCCCACCTGGTAGCCGCCCTCGCCGACGTCCCACGGTTCGGCGATGAGCTTGACGCGGCTGATCACGGGATCCTGCTGGATGAGGTCGAAGAACGCGGAGAGCCGGTCCACCTCGTGGAACTGCCGGGCCAGTGTGGCCGCGAGGTCGAAGCGGAAGCCGTCGACATGCATCTCGGTGACCCAGTACCGCAGCGAGTCCATGATCAGCTGGAGTACGTAGGGGTGGCGCATCAGGAGACTGTTGCCGGTGCCGGTGGTGTCGTAGTAGTGCGACCAGTCGCCGTCCACCAGCCGGTAGTACGCGGAGTTGTCGATGCCGCGGAAGGAGAGGGTGGGGCCCTTCTCGTTGCCCTCGGCGGTGTGGTTGTAGACGACGTCCAGGATCACCTCGAGCCCCGCCGCGTGCAGGGTCCGGACCATCGTCTTGAACTCGGCGACCTGCTGTCCGCGGGTGCCGTGGGCGGAGTAGGCGTTGTGCGGGGCGAAGTAGCCGATGGTGTTGTAGCCCCAGTAGTTGGCCAGGCCGCGGCTCTGCAGCACACCGTCCTGGACGAACTGGTGCACCGGCATCAGCTCCACCGCGGTGACGCCCAGCGAGGTCAGGTGGTCGACCACCGCCGGGTGCGCCAGTCCGGCGTAGGTGCCGCGCAGTTCGGCGGGGACCTCGGGGTGGGTGCGGGTCATGCCCTTGACATGGGCCTCGTAGATCACCGTGTCGGCGTACGGCCGGCCGGGCCGGGTGTCGTCGCCCCAGTCGAACGCCGGGTCGGTCACCACGCCCAGCACGGTGTGTCCGGCGCTGTCCGCCGGGTCCGGGCCGTCGGGACGGCGTTCGTAGAGCGAGGGGTGGTTGTCGATCTGCCCGTCCACGGCCGTGGCGTACGGGTCGAGGAGCAGCTTCGCCGGGTTGCAGCGATGCCCGGCGGCCGGGGCCCACGGCCCGTGCACCCGGTAGCCGTAGCGCTGGCCGGGTCCGACGCCGGGCAGGTAGCCGTGCCACACGAAGCCGTCGGCCTCGGTCAGCGGGACGGTGGTGTGGCGGCCGGAGTCGTCCACCAGGACGAGTTCGACGCCGTCGGCGACCTCGCTGAACAGTGCGAAGTTGGTGCCCTCGCCGTCATGGACCGCGCCCAGCGGATAGGGGCGCCCGCTCCACGCGGGCGCCCCTCTGCCGGTTTTCCTCCGGGTCACCGGGCTGCCTCCAGAAGGCCGGCGGGAGTACGCACCAGGCCGGCCAGCTGGGCGACGGTGACCACGCGGGGCAGGCTCAGGCCCTCGCTCACCTTCGGGTCCGGCCCGGTCGGCACCAGCGGGACACGCTCGTCGGCGCGGGCCCGCTGCGAGAACCAGATGACCTTGCTGCCGGTCGCGGTGGAGCAGCAGCCCCAGCCGTCGCTGCTGGCGGCGATGTGCTCCAGGCAGCCGCGCAGCTCCTGGTCGGGGCGCAGAGCGCGGTCGTGGCCCCCGATGGCGGTGATGAGGTGCTGGCCGTTCCACCACATCTCGATCGACGCGTTCTTGTCGGTGGCGTGCTCGTCGATGGCGCGCAGCAGCATCTCGGTGCCGCGGCAGACGGGCTCCACCAGGTTCTCCAGGTCCCAGTGCCGGAGGTGGGCGGCCAGAATGCGGCCGACCTGCTCCAGGCGCTCCGGGCTGACTTCCACGTCGAGGTGGTAGTAGCAGGGCACTGCGGTCTTCATCTTCGTTGGCTCCTCACCGCGAAGCTCCCATTTCCCCTCGCCCCTGCGGGACGAGCCCCGAACACGAAACGTGAGCGGTTGGCGCTCCTGAGTCACCATCAGCGTGACCGGGTTGGTCCATTCGTGCAACACGAGCGCACGGCCGGGGTGACCGTTGCGCCGGATGGGCGCAGTTCGCGCCGACCCCGGAGAGCCCCCGGCCCGCCACACCGAACCAAGGTTCAACAGGACGCACAGTTACTGTTCATGCACCATGTGTGAAGACCGTCGAACGCCGTCACGGGCCGTGTCCTTCGCGCGCACGGCCGCCGCCCGGCCGTCGGAAGAAACGTCCCCCCACGAGCCCCGGAAAGGTGAACGGCGCCATGCTGCTACCCGCCAGAGCCGAAGTCGCCCGGCAGTTGCGTCGCTACCGGGCCTGGGAACGTGTGATGCTCGCCGCCCCCACCGACCTCACGGTACGGACGACGTTCGAGGACTCGGGCTACACCCTCTGCGTGCTGATGGGCAAGCGCTGCGCGCGGGAGGCGGCCGACGCGGCCG
>NZ_LIQT01000549.1 GCF_001418415.1 Streptomyces hirsutus | reverse complement strand
CGCCCCCGCCGGCCCCAGGGCCGCCCCCGCGATACGGGTCCGGGTCTGCTGCGGCAGCCGCCGGAAGAGGCCGGGACGCTCCGAGTAGAACCAGTTCCGCCAGCCGGGGCCCAGACCGCTGTGGGGGGAGCGGACCGACTGCCACCAAGGGCGCTCCCAGGGCGGCGGCACATCGTTCCACACCAGTCGCTCCGCCCGCGCCAGCACCCTTACGCGCGTGCCCTGTTCGGCGAGCAGCGCCGCGGTCTCCAGAGCCGCCTGGCCGCCGCCGATCACCGTGACGTCCTTGTCCCGGAACTGGTCGAGGTCGCTGTGGTGGCTGCTGTGCGTCACCAGGGACGGGTGCAGTCCGCGCAGGGCCGACGGGACCTCGATGAACGGCATCACCCCGACCGCCAGCGCCACCGTCCGCGCCTGCAGCGCCTCCCCGTCCGCGGTCACCACCGTGAAGCCGTGGGGAGCCGACGCCACCCGGGTCACCATGCGCTCGTCCACGTCCGGCACGGCGTGGCGCGCGAACCACAGGCCGTACGACGCGAACTCCTCCACCGGGATCGGCTGGGCGTGACGTGCGGTCAGCCCCTTTTCCTCGCAGTACGCGGCCAGGGTCCGGCGTCCGCCCGGATCCGAAAGGTTGGACGCCCAGGGCTCCGACTTCAGGAACATGCCGCCGGGCATGTGGTCCCGCCAGGACGCCATGGGCCGGCCGAACACGCGCAGGCGCAGCCCGGCTGCCGCTGCGTGGGAAGCGATCGACAGACCGTACGGGCCGGCGCCGACCACCAGGAGGTCGTACATCATCAACTGCTCGCTTTCTCGTTGTCGGTCAGGGAGGGGGAGGCCGCCCGGGGGATCACGGGGGACGGCGGTACCACCACGCCGCCGCCCAGCCGCTCCCGCAGCCGGCCGGACACATGACGGGCCCACAGGGACCACATCGCCCGTCCGGGAGCCCGGTCGTCCGGGGCGTACCAGGCCAGTTCGCGTCCGCCCGGCGCCGCACGCAGCACGGCGAACGGCGCGTAGTTCTCCACCACGAAAGCCCGCCCGGCCACCGGGCCCCCGTCCGGCAGCGGACGGCCCGTCAGGTCCAGGTGCAGGGCACGCACGACGTCCAGTCCGGCCCCGTCCTCGAAGAGCCGGAACTGGGCGCCGGGGCGCGGGTTGAAGTCGAGCAGGTGGTAACGGCCCGTCGCGTGGCAGCGGCGGAAGTCGAGGTCGAAGACGCCGCGGTAGCCCAGTTCACCGGTGAGCCGCTCGGCCAGGGCCCGCACCTGCGGATTGGGCACCCAGCTGCCCACCGCGGTCAGCCCCGCACCCCGCGGCCAGGCCAGCCGTTTGACCCCCGGTCCGCCGGCGCGCACGGCACCCGAGTGGTCGGCGTAGCCGTGGAAGAACCAGTCCCGGGCCGGGCCCGGCGGCAGATACGCCTGCAGCAGGAGCGGGCTGCCCGCCTCCTCGCTGCGCAGGTACAGCTCCCGGGCCTGCTGCGCGGAGCGCACCAGCAGCGTGCTGCGCAACCCGCTGCCGGCCGGCAGCAGCCAGGGCCGGCTCCACTTCGCCACCACCGGCAGCCCGAGCCGCGTCGCGTCGGCGGCCGCCCGCTCCGGGCTGTCGGGGACGAGTGTCTCCGGGTGCGGAATGTCCGCCGACGCGCACACGGCGGCCAGTTCCGCCTTGTCGGCGACGCGTTCGGGCAGCATGTCCGGCATCGCCGGCAGCAGGTAGGAGGGGGCGAGAGCGTCCCGCAGGCGCCCCGCGGCGATCGCGCTCGCGTCGTCCATCGGGACCAGCACGGCAGGACGCGCGATCCGGTCGGCGACACGGCGCAGCACGGCGAGGACGTCGTCCGCGGACGCTCCGGGCGGCGGCGGGGTGTGCAGCCGACGCACATAGCGGGAGCTGCGCACGGGGCTCCGGGACTCGTCGGCGACGACATGCACTTCCACTCCCGCCCGGCCCAGCGAACGCACGGCCCCCAGCGTTCCGTGATGGAAGGGATTCCGGTCGACCCGCAGAATCACGGCGGGGACACGGGTGTCGAGCAGCGGCACGAATTGTCTCTTTCTTTTTGAATTCGCTCACCCGCACGGGCGAGCATGGCACTCGAAAACCACATTGGCGGTGGCACCATGAGAATTCCTGTGACTGACTTTCGGATGAATGTTCGTCAATAACGAGTCCAGAGGTAGGAGCTCAGAAGCTCAGAAGCTCAGAAGCTCAGAAGTTCGGAAGGCCGGAAACGAGAGCGAAGACAGGAGCAGGAATGGCCCCACAGCACGAACGTGTCCGGGTCCGCGGGCTGGTCGTGGGTGCGGTGGCGATGGCCGTGTCGGCAGCCCTGATGTCCGGTACCGCGGCGGGGTTGGGCGGAGCCGGCGACCCTCGCGTTCCGGCGCCGGGCCCGACGGCGTCCGCGGTCGCCTTCCCGGACCTCGTACAGCGGCCCGCCCCCATGCCACCGGTCCTGATGCCGTCGGTCACCGCCCCGTCGGTCCCGGTCCCGGCCGTCAAGCCCCCGGCCGTCCCGGTGCCGGGCACACAGGGCCCGCCCTTCGGCGCCTTCCTCGGCTCCGACGAGCGGGGCGTGGCCCGGATGGAGCAGTTCAGCCGCTGGCTGGGCGGCGCCGAACTCCGTGTCGGCCACACCTACCTGCCCGGCAACCACTGGAGCGACATCGAGGGCGACGTCCGCTTCCTCGAGTCGTGGGCACGCTGGCGCAACGAGAAGGACGACCGGATGCTCGTCCTCAACGTGCCCCTGCAGGAGCGCAACGAGGCGGGCGTCCCGGACCACGAGGTCAGGGAGCTGTTGCGGCGGGGCGCGGCCGGGGAGTTCGATCACCACTTCCGCGCGCTGGCCGAACGGCTGGTCCGGCTGAAGGTGCCGGACACGATCCTCGTGCTCGGCTGGGAGATGAACGGCGTCACCTACACCCACCGGTGCGGACCGGACCCTCAGGCCTGGAAGACGTACTGGAACAGGATCGTCACCACCATGCGCGCGGTGCCGGGCCAGAAGTTCCGGTTCGACTTCACGCCGAGCCGCGGCTGGGACGCCGTGCCCTGGACCCAGTGCTACCCGGGCGACGACACGGTCGACGTCATCGGCATGGACTCCTACGACCAGCCTGCCGGAATGTCCTTTGACGAACAGGTCGAGGAACCCTACGGACTTCAGGCGCACGTGGATTTTGCGAAAGCCCATGGCAAACCCGTCTCCTATCCCGAATGGGGGCTTTTCCGCAACGGCGACAATCTCGAGTACATGCGGCGCATGCTCGCCTGGATGGACGAGCACAAGCCGCTGTACAACACGCTGACCGACTACTGCCCGCACGGTGTGTGGTGGTGCGACCAGAACCCGGCCTCGTCCCGCCACTACCGGTCCGTCCTCTTCGGCCGCGACGTCGTGGTGCCCCCGGCGCCCTCGGTGCCCCCGGTGCTCACGCCTGTGCCACCCGTCCCCACCGTGCCGCCGCCCCCGGTGGGCTGCTTGCCGGTGGAACTGGGCAGCAGGGTGGAGTTCTGGCTCGGCGGAAAGCTCTGCCTCCCCTTCGGCCGGTGATCGCGTACCCGCCGCAGCCGCCGCCGGCCCGGCCGGACCCACCGTCGTCACCGCTGTCCGCGCACAGC
>NZ_LIQT01000548.1 GCF_001418415.1 Streptomyces hirsutus | reverse complement strand
CCCTCCTCCGGCGCCCCCTCCTTCGGCGCCCCCTCCTTCGGCGCTCTCGCCTCTCGCCTGACCGAGCTCTCGCTGCGCGACACGCAGCGGCTCGGGCGCAGGCTCGAAGGTGCGCGCAAGATCCGTAAACCGGAGGCCAAGGCTTCCGTGCTCGACGAGATCGAGGTGGAGGTCGCCAAGGCCGAGGAGCGGATGGCCCGGCGGCGGGCGCGGGTGCCGGCGATCACGTATCCGGAGCAGTTGCCGGTCAGCCAGAAGAAGGACACGATCGCCGAGGCCATCCGCGACCACCAGGTGGTGATCGTCGCGGGTGAGACCGGTTCCGGCAAGACCACGCAGATCCCGAAGATCTGCATGGAACTGGGCCGGGGCGTCCGCGGGATGATCGGGCACACCCAGCCCCGTCGGATCGCCGCCCGCACGGTCGCGGAGCGGGTCGCGGAGGAACTGGACACCCCCCTCGGGGAGGCCGTCGGCTGGAAGGTGCGGTTCACCGACCAGGTGAGCCCGGAAGCCACCTTCGTGAAGCTGATGACCGACGGCATCCTGCTCGCCGAGATCCAGACGGACCGTGAGCTGCGCGCCTACGACACGATCATCATCGACGAGGCCCACGAGCGGTCGCTGAACATCGACTTCCTGCTGGGCTACCTCGCCCAGCTGCTGCCCAGACGCCCGGACCTGAAGGTCGTCATCACCTCGGCGACCATCGACCCGGAGCGGTTCTCCCGGCACTTCGGCGACGCGCCGATCATCGAGGTCAGCGGTCGCACGTATCCCGTCGAGGTGCGGTACCGGCCGTTGCTCGAGGAGGACTCGGAGGACGCCGACCGCGACCAGATCACCGCGATCACGGACGCGGTCGAGGAGCTGATGGCCGAGGGGCCCGGCGACATCCTGGTCTTCCTGTCCGGCGAGCGGGAGATCCGGGACACGGCGGACGCGCTGACGAAGAAGGCGTATCCCCGCGCCGGAGGCGCTGATGGGCACAGCACTGAGGTGCTGCCGCTCTACGCGCGGCTCTCGCACGCCGAGCAGCACCGTGTCTTCCAGCAGCACAGCGGCCGCAGGATCGTTCTGGCGACCAACGTCGCGGAGACGTCACTGACGGTGCCGGGCATCAAGTACGTCATCGACCCCGGGTTCGCGCGGATCTCCCGCTACAGCCACCGGACCAAGGTGCAGCGGCTGCCGATCGAGCCGGTGTCGCAGGCCAGCGCCAACCAGCGCAAGGGCCGCTGCGGACGTACGTCGGACGGCATCTGCATCCGGCTGTACAGCGAGGACGACTTCGTCACCCGCCCGGAGTTCACGGACGCGGAGATCCTCCGTACCAACCTGGCGTCGGTCATCCTGCAGATGACGGCGGCGGGCCTCGGCGAGATCGAGAAGTTCCCCTTCATCGACCCGCCGGACCACCGGAACATCCGCGACGGCGTGCAGCTGCTCCAGGAGCTCAACGCGCTGGATCCGGCGCAGAAGGACCCCCGCAAGCGGCTGACGGAGACCGGGCGCAAGCTGGCCCAGCTGCCGGTCGACCCGCGGCTGGCGCGCATGGTGCTGGAGGCGGACCGCAACGGCTGCGTCCGCGAGGTCATGGTGATCGCGGCGGCGCTGTCCATCCAGGACCCGCGCGAGCGGCCGGCCGACAAGCAGACCCAGGCGGACCAGCAGCATGCCCGGTTCCGGGACGAGACCAGCGACTTCCTCGCCTACCTCAACCTGTGGCGCTATGTGCGGGAGCAGCAGAAGGAGCGCGGCTCGTCGTCCTTCCGGCGCATGTGCAAGCAGGAGTACCTGAACTTCCTGCGGATCCGTGAGTGGCAGGACATCTACACGCAGCTGCGCACGGTCGCCAAGCAGATGGGCATCCACCTCAACGAGGAGGACGCCCCCGGCGACCGCATCCACATCTCCCTCCTCTCGGGCCTGCTCTCCCACATCGGGATGAAGGACGTGAAGGAGTCGAAGGACTCCGGTCAGACCGGCCGCAAGGACGGGAGCGGGCGCAAGGACGGCGGCGGGCGCAGCGAGTACGTGGGCGCGCGCAACGCCAAGTTCGCGATCTTCCCGGGTTCGGCGCTGTTCAAGAAGCCGCCGCGGTTCGTGATGTCGGCTGAGCTCGTCGAGACGTCCCGGCTGTGGGCCCGGGTCAACGCGAAGGTCGAGCCGGAGTGGGTCGAGCCGCTCGCCGAGCACCTGCTGAAGCGCACGTACAGCGAGCCGCACTGGGAGAAGGACCAGGCCGCGGTGATGGCGTACGAGAAGGTCACGCTGTACGGCGTACCGATCGTCGTCCAGCGGAAGGTGAACTACGGCCGGATCGACGCCGAGGTGTCGCGCGAGCTGTTCCTCCGCAACGCGCTGGTCGAGGGCGACTGGCGCACGCATCACAAGTTCTTCGCGGACAACCGCAGGCTGCTCACCGAGGTCGAGGAGCTGGAGCACCGGGCGAGGCGCCGGAACATCCTGGTCGACGACGAGACCCTGTTCGACTTCTACGACCAGCGGGTGCCCGAGCACGTCGTGTCGGGGGCGCATTTCGACTCGTGGTGGAAGCACAAACGGCACGAGCAGCCGGATTTCCTCGATTTCGAGCGCGAGATGCTCATCCGGGAGTCGGCCGAGGCCGTCACCAAGGCCGACTATCCGGACTCCTGGCGGCAGGGCGCCCTCACGTTCCGGGTGACGTACCAGTTCGAGCCGGGTGCGGACGCGGACGGGGTGACGGTCCACGTGCCGCTCCAGGTGCTGAACCAGGTCACGGACGAGGGCTTCGACTGGCAGATCCCGGGGCTGAGGGAGGAGGTCGTCACGGAGCTGATCCGTTCCCTCCCCAAGCCGATCCGCCGCCACTACGTGCCGGCGCCGAACTACGCGAAGGCGTTCCTGGAGCGGTCGGTGCCCCTCCAGGAGCCGCTGACCGTGACGATGGCCCGCGAGCTGAAGCGCAGGGTCGGGGTGCCGTTCGACGCGGACGACTTCGACTGGTCCAAGGTTCCCGACCACTTGAAGGTCACCTTCCGGATCGTCGACGAGCGGCGCCGGAAGATCGCCGAGGACAAGGACCTGGAGGCGCTCCGGATCCGGCTGAAGCCGAAGGCCCGCCAGGCGCTCTCCCAGGCGGCGGCCGCCACGGCCCAGCGCGAGGGCGGTGAGTCGCTGGAGCGGACGGGTCTGACCGACTGGACCGTCGGCACGCTGACCCGTGTCTTCGAGACACGGCGGGCCGGTCAGCCGGTGAAGGCGTTCCCCGCACTGGTCGACGACGGCGACACGGTCTCCGTACGCCTCTTCGACACGGAGGCGGAACAGCAGCCGGCGATGTGGAAGGGCATGCGTCGTCTGATCCTGCGCAACATCCCGGTGAACCCTGCGAAGTTCGCATCCGAGAAGTTGACGAACGCCCAGAAGCTCGCCCTGTCGGCGAATCCGCACGGTTCCATCCAGGCGCTGTTCGAAGACTGCGCGACGGCGGCGGCGGACCGGCTGATCGCGGACTTCGGCGGCCCCGTGTGGGACGAGGAGTCGTACCGCAAGCTGTACGACAAGGTGCGCGCCGAGATCGTCGACACGACCGTCCGCGCAGTGGGGCAGGTGCAGCAGGTGCTGGCCGCCTGGCAGGCGTGCGAGCGACGGCTGAAGGGCGTACGCAGCCCCGCGCTGCTGGCCAACCTCCAGGACGTGCGCGGACAGTTGGACGCCCTGGTGAAGCCGGGCTTCGTGACGGAGACGGGACTGCGCCGGCTGCCGGACCTGATGCGGTACCTGGTGGCCGTGGACCGTCGCCTCCAGCAGATGCCGGCGAACGTCCAGCGGGACACGACCCGCATGGAGAAGGTCCACGAGATGCGGGACGAGTACGCCTGGCTGCTGGAACAGCTGCCCCAGGGCCGTCCGGTGCCGCAGCAGGTGCTGGACATCCGCTGGATGATCGAGGAGCTCCGGGTCAGCTATTTCGCCCACGCCCTGGGCACGGCGTACCCGGTCTCGGACAAGCGGATCGTGAAGGCGATCGACGCCGCCGCTCCGTGACACGGCGGCCACACAGGGTGAGTTCGACCAGCGGGCCGCGGCTCCTGTACAGTCTCTTTTCGCAGCGCAAGGCAGCAATCGCACTGCGAAACTCCCCCAGTGCCTCAAAGGCATGGGAGGGGCCCCCAGGTCCTGTGGAGCAGTTTGGAGTGCTCGCCACCCTGTCAAGGTGGAGGCCGCGGGTTCAAATCCCGTCAGGACCGCACAATCGAAGGGCCCCGCCGTCAGGCGGGGCCCTTCTCGCGTTCTCCGGACTCCCTCCCGAGACCCTGTCGAGGCGGGGGCCGCGCCCACCCTCACAGCGGGACCCGCCTCGACAGGGTCTCGG
>NZ_LIQT01000547.1 GCF_001418415.1 Streptomyces hirsutus | reverse complement strand
CCCCCATGCTGCCCGAGCCCCTTCGCGGCCCCGCCTTCTCCTCGTACGCGCCCGAGGAGGTCGGCTGGCTGCTCCAGGACCTCTCCGACGTCACCCTGGAGGCGCCGACCGAGGAGCGCGAGGAGGCCATCCAGAGCGGCGGCGCGCACTACGCCGAGTCACTGCCCGTCGAGTACCAGCCGAGCGCGCACTACCAGGAACTGTTCCGCGCGGCCCTGCACACCTCGGCGGCCCGCCTCGCCCACGCGGTCGGCGTGGTCACCGAGACCGTGCTCGCCGAGAGATCCCCGCGCCCGGTACTCGTCTCGCTGGCCCGGGCCGGCACCCCCGTCGGCATCCTGATGCGCCGCTGGGCCCAGCACCGCCACCGGCTCGACCTCCCGCACTACGCCGTCTCCATCGTCCGCGGCCGGGGCATCGACGCCAACGCGCTGCGCTGGCTGGCCGCTCACCACGACCCCCGGGACGTCGTCTTCGTCGACGGCTGGACCGGCAAGGGCGCCATCACCCGCGAACTCGCCCAGGCCGTGGAGGAGTTCGAGAAGACCCACGGCGTCACCGGCTTCGACCCGGAGATCGCGGTGCTGGCCGACCCCGGCTCCTGCGTGCGGACGTACGGCACCCGCGAGGACTACCTGATTCCGTCCGCTTGCCTCAACTCGACCGTCTCCGGCCTCATTTCGCGCACCGTGCTCCGCGCCGACCTGGTCGGTCCGGACGACTTCCACGGCGCCAAGTTCTACCGCGAACTCGCCGGAGCGGACGCCTCGGTGGCCTTCCTGGACGCCGTCTCCGCCCGCTTCCCCGAGGTCACGGACGCCGCCTGCGCCCAGGCCAAGGAACTGCTCGCCACCGACCGCACCCCCACCTGGGAGGGCTGGGCCGCGGTCGAACGCATCAGTGAGGAGTACGGGATCCACGACGTGAACCTCGTCAAGCCCGGTGTCGGCGAGACCACCCGCGTCCTGCTGCGCCGGGTGCCGTGGAAGATCCTCGCGCGCGCCGGAGCCGGCCACGACCTCGACCACGTACGGCTGCTGGCCGACCAGCGGGGCGTCCCCGTCGAGGAGGTCGCCGAACTGCCGTACACCTGCGTCGGTCTGATCCACCCCCGGTACACGCGCGGCGCGACCGGCGCCGACGGCAAGGCGGTGACGGCCTGATGACCGTCCTCGTCGCCAGCGACCTCGACCGCACCCTCATCTACTCCGCCAACGCCCTCGCCCTGGCCGGACCCGACGCCGAGGCCCCGCGGCTGCTGTGCGTGGAGGTCTACGAGAGCCGCCCGCTGTCCTACCTGACGGAGACGGCGGCCCGGCTCCTCGCCGAACTCGGCGACGCCGCCGTGTTCGTACCGACCACCACGCGCACCCGCGAGCAGTACCGGCGCATCAGCCTCCCCGGCCCCGCCCCGGCGTACGCGATCTGCGCCAACGGCGGCCACCTCCTGGTCGACGGCGAGACCGACCACGACTGGCACGCCTCGGTGACCGCCCGCCTCGCCGCCGAGTGCGCCCCGCTCTCCGAGGTGCGGGCGCACCTGGAGCGGACCGCCGACCCGGTCTGGACGCGCAAGCACCGCGTCGCCGAGGACCTCTTCGCCTACCTCGTCGTCGAGCGGGAGCTGCTGCCCGAGGAATGGGTGAAGGAACTCGCCGTCTGGGCGGAGAACCGCGGCTGGACGGTCTCCCTGCAGGGCCGCAAGATCTACGCCGTACCCAAGCCGCTCACCAAGAGCGCGGCCATGCGCGAGGTCGCCCGCCGCACCGGCGCCGACCTCACCCTCGCCGCCGGCGACTCGCTCCTCGACGCCGACCTGCTGCTCGCCGCCGACCGGAGCTGGCGCCCCGGCCACGGTGAACTGGCCGACGCCGACTGGACGGCCCCCGGGGTCACCGCGCTCCCCGAGCGCGGGGTCGTGGCCGGGGAGGAGATCCTGCGGGAGTTCCTGAAGGCGGCGAACCCGCCGGGGTGAGGCGGGTCCCGTGAGACGGCCTCAGTGGGGCGGCGGCCTCGGCGAGGCCGCCGGGGAGCTGTGAGCGGGTTCAGCCGTGGCGTCCCCGGCCGGCCAGGTCGTACCGGTCGGCGAGGTCGTCCTCCTCGGAGGAGCCCGACGGCCCCACCTCTTCCGTGCCCGACTGCCGGTCGCGCCGCCTGCGGCCGGCACCCGGCCGCAGCATCCGCAGGACGAAGAAGGCGAGCACCGCCAGCACGGCCAGGCCGAGGACCACCTTCGAGTAGCCCGACACGACGGTCGTGACCTGCTGCCAGTTCTCTCCCAGCGCGTAGCCCGCGAGGACGAAGACGGTGTTCCAGAGGGCACTGCCCAGTGTGGTCAGGCCCAGGAACACGGACAGCCGCATGCGCTCCACACCGGCCGGCACCGAGATCAGCGAGCGGAAGATCGGAATCATCCGGCCGAAGAACACCGCCTTGGTCCCGTGCCGCAGGAACCACGCCTCGGTCTTCTCGATGTCCGAGACCTTCACCAGCGGCAGCCGCCCCGCGATCGCCACCGTCCGCTCCCGGCCGAGCAGCGCGCCCACGCCGTACAGCGCGAGCGCGCCGATCACCGAACCGGCCGTCGTGCACAGCAGCACGGCGAGCAGGCTCATCCGCCCGCTGCTCGCGGCGAACCCGGCCATCGGCAGGATGACCTCGCTCGGCAGCGGCGGAAAGAGGTTCTCCAGCGCGATGGCGAGCCCCGCTCCCGGCGCACCCAAGGCGTCCATGAGGCCGTTGACCCACTGGGGTCCGGCTTCCCCGCCCGCTGCGACGGACAGGGTGTGCGCTGCGATGGCTGTCATGCAGGAAACCGTACGAAGCCGTAGCTGAAGAGAACCTGAGGAAGATCCACGGCAGCCCCGCGGTCGCGCCCCGGCGCTCGGGAGCCGGGGCGCGAGCCGTCAGCCACAGCAGCCTCCGCCGCAGCAGCCACCCCCTCCGCCGCCCGCGCGGGGAGCGGCGGCCGGTGCCTGGGCGGCACCGCCCACGGCGACCGTGGACAGGAGCTTCACGGTGTCGTCGTGTCCTGCCGGGCAGGCGGCCGGAGCAGCGGATTCGGCCATGGGACGGCTCAGTTCGAAGGTGTCGCCGCAGGTCCGGCAGCGGTACTCGTAGCGAGGCATGTGCACAGGCTAACCGGCGGACGGCGGTTGCCGCCGGTCGAGCCTTGCGGGCTGCGGGCTGCGGGCCGTGGCGGGGGAGCGGGAGACGGCCGGGTCCGTACCGGTCAGCCGGCGGAGCCGCCCCGGTCCTCGCGGATCAGGGCCACCACCCGCGCCACCGACTGGCGGACCGCTTCCGTCTCCGTCAGGAAGTGCCAGTAGTCGGGGTGGCGGCCCTCCAGCCCGGCGACGGCCCGCTCCAGCCGGGCCACGGCGCTGTCCAGCGGGTGCGCGTGGCGCGGGTCCGGGGTGTGGCGGCCGGCCATGGCCAGGCGCTGGGCGTCCCGGATGGCGAAGCGGGTGCGCTCGATCTCCTGCTCCGGGTCCTTCTGCACGGCGTTCAGCTGCCGCAGCCGGTCTCCGGCCGCGGACACGGCCTCGTCGGTCGTGTTCAGCAGCGCTCGTACGGTCGACAGCAGAGCGGTGGCGTCCGCCCAGCGCTGCTCGTCGCGCGCGGCACTCGCCTCGGCGAGCTTGCTCTCGGCCTGCCGCACGTTCTCCGTGGCCATGTCGGGGACGCCCTGGAGGTCCTGCCAGCAGGCGGCGCTGAAGCGCCGGCGCAGTTCGCTGAGCACCGGTTCCACCTGCTCGGAACGGGTGGTGAGGGCCTGCGCGCGGGTGCGCAGGGAAACCAGCCGGCGGCCGGTCTCGGCGGCCTGTTCCGGCAGCCGGTCGGCCTCCGCGCGGATGGCCTCGGCCTGGCGGATGACCCGTTCGGCCCGCTCCAGGGTCTGCGGCACGCCGTGCTGCCCGGCGCCCTGGTTCAGCTTGGTCAGCTCCGGGGAGAGCGCGGCGAGCCGGGCGGCGAGGTCATCGGCCCGCAGCCCCGCCGCACGGGTGGCGTCCAGTGCGTTCGACGCGGCGAGCAGCGCCTGACGGGCCCGCTCGACGGCGGGGGCGAGCCGGGCCAGCTGGGTCTCGGCCTTGCCGAGGAGGGGGCCGAGCCCGTCGGTGAAGCGGTCCAGTTCCCGCTTGACCCGGTCCAGCTCGCCCTTGGCGGCGGTCAGTTCGGTCCGGGCCCGGGAGGCGGCGGAGGCCTCCAGGTCGTCGCGGTCGAGATCATGGGCGTCGACGGCCTCGATGTACGTGTGGCTGGCCTCGTCGATCCGGCGGCCGAGCGCCTCGAAGTCGGCGACGGCGCGGCGGGCGGCGGGGGAGCTGTCGACGGCGGTGATCGTCTCGATGGAGATCCGCAGGTCCCGCTGGGCGGTGTCCAGCTCGTAGAACGCGGCCGCCGCCGCGTCCTTGGCGGCCTGCGCCTCGGCCCGCTGGTTCTCGGCCCGCCCGCCGAACCAGCGCCGGGTGCCGCCGCCGGCGAACGCGGCGGGCAGGGCCAGCGCCGCCACCAGCGGCAGGACCGTCAGCGCGAGCGCGTCACGGAGCGGACCGGCGACCCGGCCCCGGGAGACGCCCGGGGAGAGGGGGCCCCGGAGGACCGGACCCCCGGACAGAAGACCACGCGTGCGGCCCACGCGTGGTCTCGACGGCGAGTACGGCTGCTCTGGTATCGCCGTCACATCCCTCTCCCGTACTGTCGTTCGCCCTTCCCGATGGCCATTGTCCCACCGGTGGAGGGCGAACACACGGGTCGGTCAGTCCGCCGTACGGACCGTGAGGCTCCCGTCGCCGGTGCGGACGTCCACCACGTGGGAACTGGTGTCGTCGCGGGGCACCGACACCTTCTCGGCGCCGTCACCGGTCCCGGACGTCACCCGGTAGGTGGCCCGGGGGAGTTCGACGGTGGCGGAACCGTCGCCGCTGCGGGACTCCACCAGGTCGGGTACGGCGCTCAGTTCCAGGCGGATCGAGCCGTCGCCGGTCCGGGCGCGCACCGTGCGGGACGCGACCTCGGCCCGCACCGATCCGTCGCCGGTCCGCAGGTGCAGGGGGCCGGTGGTGTCGGTGACGTGTATGGAGCCGTCCCCGGTACGGATGTCCAGGGCGTCGCGGAAGCCCCGGGCGCGCACGCTGCCGTCGCCCTCCTCGACCTTCACGGCGACCCCGCGGGGCACCTCGACACGGTGCTCGGCGGAACAGTCGGCGACGATGCCGGAGCACTTGATCCGCAGCTTCAGCCGGTCGCCCTCCAGCGACCAGGTGGCCTCCGGGTCCGTGCCGAGGGCGACGGTGCCCTGGAACCACCGGGTGACCTCGACCTTCCCCGACGGGGTGCGGTCCACGGCGACGATCTCGAGCGCGGAGTCGTCGGAGTCGACGGTGAGGGTGCTGCTCGGCAGGTCGAAGGACCGGCGGTCGGGGTCGGTGTCGTCCGCGGCGGACGCCCCGCAGGCCGTCAGCCCGCCGACCAGCACCACGGCGGCCCCGCCGAGGGCGGCCGCGCGCAGGCGCACGCCACGGGAGGAGCCGGCGGTGGTGCGGGCGGGGCGGGTCGTGCCGGTGGTGCCGGACGTGTGGGTCGTGCGGGTCATGACGGTCTCCCCCTGGGACGGACGATCGCGCTTTCCGGCGCTCTTCGACCGTACGGAGCCGGGCCCCGCCGGGGGATCCGGGCCGCTACCGGAATCAAGGTGGGGCTATCCCCCGGACGGAATCCGGGGGGTAACCCCGAGGGAACCTGCGAGGGAGCCTGGAAGGAACCTCGCCCGGACGGATGCGGAAGGACCCGGGAGCCGTGATCGATCCCCGGGCCATGTAGGCTGTCGACTCGGCCTGGGCGGTGCGCCCGGGTCCCGGGTGCGTAGCTCAGGGGTAGAGCGCCTGCCTTACAAGCAGGATGTCGGCGGTTCGAAACCGTCCGCGCCCACCGCGTCGCGATCCCGCGGTCTCGCGGGAACAGGGCCTTTCGGAGTTGCTCCGGAGGGCCCTGTGCCGTTCGTGACGCCGTTCGTACCGGGAGTCCCTACGGGGACGGCTCCGTCCCGCCCGGCGGCGGTGCCTCGTGCGCGTGCTTCAGCCGGGAGCGGGCGTGGACGCGGTCGACGCCGGCCAGCTCCGCCCAGTAGCGATGGGTGCTGACGAACACCACCAGCTCGTGCTCCCGGCGCCGGAGCTTCTCCACCTCGGCCTGCTCGTCGTCCGTCCAGCCGGGGGAGGCGGGACGCTCGACCAGGCGCCAGCCGGTGTCGTCGCTGAACCCGTCGAGCGGTTCCACCGACCAGGGAAGCCGCTTCAGCAGGGTCGACAGCTCGGCCTGGACCTGACGCAGCTCCTCCTGACCGGCGAGGAGGTCACTCGGGAAGTCATAGGTCGCAGCCACGCGCTAATGATACGCCTGTTCGATTTTGGGGGGCGAGTCAACGGGGGGCTCCTCGCCCGGTTCACCCGATCGGGTAAGCCCGGGTGCGCGGTCGTCCGGCATGGTCCTCAGGGGCGCCCCGGGGGGAGACTGGGGACATGTGCCGGAGTATCAAGACCCTGCGTCCGCCCGCGTTGCCCGAGGAGGCCACCGAAGACGAGATCCGGGCTGCCGCCCTGCAGTACGTGAGGAAGGTGTCCGGCTTCCGGGCGCCGGCCGCCCACAACCGCGAGGTCTTCGACCGGGCCGTGGACGCGATCGCCGAGGCCACGGCCGGCCTGCTGGACGGCCTGGAGGTGCGCGGCGCCGGTGCGGGCACGACCGCGGCGCGGCAGGCGGGGTAGACGAGGCGGCGGGAAGGCGGGGAAGCGGGGCGAGCGGGACGGGCGAGGTGGACGACGTGGCGGGTGAAGAGGAGCGGGACGGGCCCCCGTTGCCCCGTTACGAAGCCTCCACCGGTGCCGGCCGCCTGCGCATCAGGTACGCCGCCCCCGCGCCCGCCCCGAACAGCGCGCCGACCGACACCGCGGTGGCGATCCAGGTCGCGCCCAGCCAGTGGGCGCCGAGGTAGCCGAGGGTCACGCTGTAGGCGGCCCAGGACAGGCCGGCCAGCGCCGACCAGGGCAGGAAGTCGCGGGCCCGGCGGCGGGCGGCGCCCGCGCCGAGCGAGACCAGCGAGCGGCCGGCCGGGGCGAAACGGGCGAGGACGACCAGACCGCCGCCGCCGCGGGCCAGCGCGGCGCCGAGACGTTCCTGCGCGCCGGTCAGACGGCGGGACCGGGCGATCGCCCGGTCCAGACGGTCACCGCCGCGCCAGGCGAGACGGTAGGCGACCAGGTCGCCCAGGACGGAGGCGGTGGCGACGCAGAGCGTCAGGACCAGGATGTCGGGCACGTCGGTCGCGGTGCCCGCGGCGGCGGCCGTGGCCGCCGCGATCACGAGGACCCCGCTCGGCAGCACCGGCAGGAACA
>NZ_LIQT01000546.1 GCF_001418415.1 Streptomyces hirsutus | reverse complement strand
CTCCGCCCCGCAGCCCCTGCCCGCGGAGCTGCGCCCCTATCTGCGCGAGCTGCTCCGTCGCACCCGCACCGTCTGCGACCCTCACCTGGTGAGTGTCCTCGCGGTCGGATCCGTCGCGCTGGGGGACTACCGGCACGGGCGCAGCGACGTCGACGTCACGGTCGTGGCGGACCCGGCACTGCCCGGCCGGGCGCTGCACGAGCTGGCCGACGCGCTCGCCCATCCCGCACTGCCGTGTCCGGCGGCCGGTCTGGAACTGGTCGTCTACGGGGCCGACTTCGCCGCTCGCCCGTCGGGGGAGGCCGGCTATCTGCTGGACCTCAACACCGGTGCGGCGCTGCCGGAGAAGGTGAGTCTCGACCCGGGGGAGTCCGCGCCCTTCTGGTACGTCATCGACCGCTCCATCGCCTTCCACGCGGGGCGTTCACTGTTCGGCAGGCCGGCGCGGACGGTGATCGCCGAACCGCAACGCGCCGCACTGCTCGTCGCGTTGCGTGCCTCCGTCCGCGAGCACGCCGACGGCGAAGACCATCTGGCGGACAACCGGGTACTCAACGGCTGCCGCTCCCTGATGTTCTGCCGCACGGGCCGGTGGTTCCCCAAGCGGCGGGCGGCGCGGGCGGTCGCCGTCGCCGAAACCGACTTCCGGGCCCTCGTCGAGGCAGCGGTGCACAGCTTCGAACGCCCGCGCGGGTCCGCGCTCACCCTGCCCTCCGCCGAGGTGCGTGGCTTCCTGGACCGGGTGGCCGACCGTGTCGACGAGGCCGCGGCGGCGACCGCAGCCACCGGGGAGGCGGAGGCGGCCGGGGAGACCACGAGGACGGCGGAGTCCCCGAAGAACGCGGAACCCGGCACCGGGTCGAAGGAGCCCACCGGGTCGGAGGAGCCCACGGGGTCGGAGGAGCCCACGGGGGTGGGGCATGGGCATCCCCGGCGACAGTGAACGGCCGCTCGGCGAACGGAGGCCTCCTCGCCGACCTGCCGCTCGGCGGCCACGGCGAAGGGGTCGGATCCGTGCTCCCCGCAGGACGGCCGGGACACACGGCCGGACACCTGGGTTTGACTGCTCGCGCCGACTCCCCGTAAGCGGAACCCACCCCTACAATTCTGGCGACGGATCGGGGGAACGACCGTGGAAACGATCATCGTCCAGTTGCCGGATCCCGTGCGGCCGCCGGAGAGCGGTACGCGTGCGGAGACCGGGACGCGCACAGGGGGAGGGGCGGGCAAGCCCGCGCTGCTGCACCTGGGACCGGGCGACGTCGTCGACTTCGGGCGCGGGCCGGCCGTCGGCGGGGGAGTGTCCATCACACTGGCCGATCCCGGAATCTCCCGCCGCGCCGGGCAGTTGGAGGCGGCGGGCGACTACTGGCGGCTGTCCAACTTCAGCCTCAGCGTGTCCTATGTGGTGGAGAACCTGGAGGGCGCCGGGGAGTACATCACCGTGGCTCCGGGCCGGCTCGGAGCGCCCGTGCCCTTCGAGTTCTCCCGTGTGGTGCTCCCCGCCCTCACCGGTACGGCAGCCTTCAAGGTGTTCGCCCCCCAGCACGCCTACCTCGGTGAGCGGTCTGCGCACGGCATCGGCGAACAGACCATCCATCCCTTCGCGTTGGACCCGACGTCGAAGTACTTCCTCGTCCTCGTCGCCCTGTGCGAACCCTTGCTGCGGGACCCGTCGGACTCGGCACTGCCCGGTGTCGGGGAGATCGTGGGGCGGCTGCGCCCGCTCGAGTCCTGCCGTGATCTGACCCGCTCCGCGGTGAACTACCACATCGACTACCTGGCCTTCGCCAAGCTGCGCCTGGACCTCGGAGAGGAGACCGGGGGCCCGGCCGACGGCGGTCGCACCGGAGTCAAACGCGCCCGCCTCGCCTCGGTCGCGCTGCGCTTCGGCCTGGTGCGCGAGGAACACCTCGCCCTGCTCCCCCGCAGGGGGACGCCCCGTCCGGGCGACGAGGGCGCCCGCGCCGACGGCTCCTGACGGGCGGCGGACTCCGACGGGCCCCGGACCCTGATACCTGTCAGGTGCCGGAGGGGCGGTGACGGCCCGTACGGTCACGGTCACGGACGGGGGCCGGCCGGAAGTCCGGCCGGCCTCCGTGCACGACCAGGACATCGCCGACACATGAAAGAGGGACCATGAGCCGTCGACCTCTGAGGACTCTGCTGGCCGCGGGAGGCGCTGCCGCAGTGATGGCGCTCCTCCCCACCTCCGCCCACGCCGCACCGTACTCGGGCGGCAACTACGGGGCCTACGGAATGGAGGGGCAGTACCCCACCATCTCCAGCTGCGCGGGCACCTTCGGCCAGGTGGGGCCCACCCAGCGCTTCGAGAACATGGCACTGAAGTACTTCTACTCCGGCAGTTGCGGCTCCTTCGCCCGGATCGAGAACTCCCGCGCCAACTGCGCGGCGGTACTGGAGCGTTCGAACAACGGGGTGGGCCGTGCCGACGGATGGGTCTCCGAGACCGTCGACCCCGGCATCACCTACGCGTACACGAAGATCGGCAACAACCTCCACGGCCGCGTCTCCCGTGCCCTGCTCACCTGCGACGGACATGTCCTGGCCGAGACGGGCTGGTACTGACAAGGACCAAGGGTCAAGAGACAAGAAGGAGTAGGGCATGCCCAAGTTCAAGCGCACCCGGAGACTGCTGTGCGCCGCCGTGGCCGGTACCGCCCTGGCACTGCTCCCGGTGTCGGCATCCGGCGCCCAGGTGATGTCGCCGGATGCCGACACCGGCACCCGGCAAGTGCTGTCCCGGGGAGGGTACTTCCTGGGTGACGGCGTCAACATCCGCAGTCGTCCCGTCGACGGCACCGTCCTGGGCCAGGGTTACTTCCGGGAGACGTTCACCGCGTACTGCTGGAGTTCGGACGGATACTGGATCCGCCTGACGGCCCACCGGGGGAACGTCACGGGATGGGTCAGCGTCAATTACGTCTTCTACACGGACAGCGGCCCGATGGGTTACTGCTGACGGAGTGATGCCTGTGGTGGGCCACCGTTCCCGGTGGCCCGCCACAGGCATGTCATGACGCGGCGGTTCAGCAGTCGGGCACGCCCGCGATCTTCTGCCCGCCCCGCAGGTACAGGTTGTTCACCCAGGCGACATCGCTGCCGGAGAGCTCCATGACCTGGGTCCACCAGTTGTTGGTGCCCACGGCCGGGTCGGTGACCGTCTCACCCTGGGTCTGGCACACGGCGTCCAGCCAGTACTGCGAACGGACCGCCAGGATGTTGGACCTGGTGTTCGGCCACTCGCGCAGGTTGACGTCGGTCGCCCACACGTACACGTTGGTGAGCGTCGGGTCGTCCGCGGCCGCTGCGGGCGCGACGGAGACGTGCTCCGCCGGCGCTGCCAGGGCGGTGCCGGTGAGGCCGCTGATGGTCAGGGCGGCCGCGGCCAGTGCGGTGGCGGTGCGGCGCGTAAGGTTCCTCATGTTGTCCCCCGGACATTGACGGTGTCGATGCGCGGTCCGGGCCGGCGGTCGGCCGACGCGGTCCGTGCTCAGCACCTTAGGGAGACGTCCGCCCGCCGGGTCCCTGACAGATGTCAGGACAGCGCCGGGGCGCAGTCCTACGGCCCTGCCCGGACGCCCCGCCCGACAGCAGCACGCCGCCGGAGGTACGCCCGGTGCTCCTCGAGCACCCGCCCACGACCGGTGAAAACCCCTCGACGGCCACCGACGCGGTTGTCTACCATCGCCGTGCGGCATCGCGTGCCGGTCATCGACTGGGTGAGGCATGGAGGCGCCGCGGATGCCCGTGGAGGCATTGAACCGTGTCAGTCGAGTTCAACCACACCATCGTTCTCACCCGTGACCGGGAGAAGTCCGCCCATTTCCTCGCCCGGATCCTGGGGCTCGAGGTCGGCGAACCGGCCGGATTCTTCCTTCCCGTGACGACGGCCAACGGCGTCACCCTGGACTTCGCGACCATCGACGCCGACATCCCGGTACAGCACTACGCGTTCCTCGTCTCCGAGGACGAGTTCGCCCCCATCCTCGACCGGCTCGTGGAGGCCGGAATCCCCATCCAGGCCGATCCGCACGGCCGCCACCCGCGCCGCATCAACCGCCACGACGGCGGCCACGGCGTGTACTTCGCCGATCCGGCCGGGCACGGTCTGGAAGTCATCACCCGCCCCTACGGAACCGACCCGGACTCCCCGCTCAACGGCGTCACCGAGGAAGTCCCCGGCGCGGTCTGATCCGTTTGAGCGACTGCCGGGGCCGGACCGGCTCCCGGCAGTCGCTCCGAGGTCCGTTCAGACGACGGCGTCCGCACGCAGGGCCGCGATGTCGGCGGGGGAGTGGCCGAGGTCGCCGAGAATGGACTCGGTGTGCTCGCCGACGGCGGGCACCGGGTCCATGCGGGGCGGGAGGCCCGCGAGGTCGGCCGGGGGGAGCAGGGCCTCCACCGTCGCGCCGGGGACCGCCACCTCGCGCCAGCGATCGCGGGCGGCGAGGACCGGATGGCCGAGGAAGGCGGCGACGTCGTTGACCCCCGCGCAGGCGATACCGACCGCCTCCAGGTCCTCGAGGAGCTCGTCGGCGTCGGAGCGGGCGAAGCGCTCGGCGATCACGGCATCGAGTTCCTCGCGGTGCGTCACGCGCGCGGAACCGGTCGCGAAGCGCGGATCGTCGGTCAGCTCGGGGCGGCCCAGGAACTCGGTGCACAGGGCCGTCCACTCGCGCTCGTTCTGGATGGAGAACAGCACCTCGCGGCCGTCCGCGGTCCGGTACGTGCCGTACGGGGCGATGGTGGCGTGCCGCGTGCCCAGGCGCGGGGGCTGGCTGCCGCCGTAACGGGTGTAGTAGGCGGGCTGGCCCATCCACTCGGCCAGGGCCTCGAACAGCGACACCTCCACGGGGTGGACGGTGCCGGCGGTCGCCCGGGTGTAGAGAGCGGTGAGGATCCCGCTGTACGCGTACATTCCGGCGGCGATGTCGGCCACCGAGACGCCGGTGCGGGCGGTCCCCTCCGGCGTTCCGGTCAGGGAGACCAGGCCCGTCTGGCACTGCACCAGCAGGTCGTACGCCTTGCGGTCGGCCCAGGGGCCGCTCGTGCCGTAGCCGGAGACGGTGCACGGAATCAGACGGGGGTGACGCCGGGTGAGGTCGTCGGTGCCCAGGCCGAGCCGGCCGGCCGCACCCGGTGCCAGGTTCTGCACGAACACATCGGTTCCGGCGAGGAGTCGGTGCAGGATCTCGCGGCCCCGCGGATCCTTGAGGTTCAGGGTGAGGGACTCCTTGGACCGGTTGAGCCACACGAAGTAGCTGGAGTGGCCGTGGACGGTCGTGTCGTAGCGGCGGGCGAAGTCGCCCTCGCCCGGCCGCTCCACCTTGATCACACGGGCTCCGAGGTCGGCGAGCTGCCGGGTGGCGTACGGCGCGGCCACGGCCTGCTCCAGGCTGACCACCGTGACCCCGGACAGGGGATGTCTCTGCACGTCCACGTCTTCCGCTCGCCTTCCGCTTGTTCTCCCGGACCGCTTGTTCTCCCGGACCGCACCCGGTCGCCTGCCGCCCCGTCCGCTCGATCAGTACAGCCGGTGCGAGCGGCCTGTCAACGGCCGCCCCTGGCCCGTTCGGCCCGCTCAGCCGCGTGTCCCGCACGCCCGGTGGGCGGAACCCCGGCGGGCGGCCTGCTGCGGGTGACGACGCGCGCGCCGCGGCCGTCGACGGCACGGACCTGGAGCGAGCCGCATCCGCAACGGGTCCACACCGTGCTGCCCGCGGCGGTGCTGTGCCGCGACACCAGCTGGAACGGCTCGGCATCGTCCGGCCATCCGCAGTACGGGCAGACGACGCCGGCCGTGCCGGTGATTCCGTGCGCGCTGGTCATGGTGGCTCCTCGGCTCCTCGAAGTTCGGCTCCCGGTACGCCACGGCCCGGGCGGCCGTCGTCACACGACCAGGGTGCGTCGCACCTTCCGTACACGTCCAGGTTGACTTTATGGACCCCACCGTGAAGCGTGGACTACATGATTGACCTGCGTCGGCTGCACGTCCTCAGGGCGGTAGCCCACTACGGCACGGTCACCGCGGCCGCCCGCGCCCTGCACTTCACCCCGTCCGCCGCCTCCCAGCAGATCCGCCAGCTCGCCCGCGACCTGGGCGTCGACCTGCTGGAACCGCAGGGGCGCGGCGTACGGCTCTCCCCGGCCGCCGAGAGTCTGCTCGCGCACGCCGACGCCATCGAGACCCGCTGGGAACAGGCCGAACTGGATCTGCGGGCCGACCACGGCGCCCCCACCGGGCTGCTGCGGGTCACCGGGTTCCCGGTGGCGATCTCGGTCCTGCTGGCCCCCATGGCAGCCCGGCTGGGCGCCCGCCATCCCAGGCTGACGGTGCGGATCCTGGAGACGGAGGTGTCGAAGAGCTTCGACCTGCTCTTCGAGGGGGCCACCGATCTGGCGATCGTCGAGGCGACCCCGCTCAACCCGCCGCTGAGCGACGCGCGCTTCGACCAACAGCCGCTGCTGGACGACCCGTTCGACCTCGTGGTCCCCGAAGGGCATCCGCTGGCCGGCCGCGAGCGGGCCGGCCTGGAGGAGGCGGCGCGCGAACCGTGGATCGCGCCGGTGCCGGAGAGCCCCTGCCGGCCCCATGTGATGTCGGCCTGCGGCGCCGCCGGATTCACCCCGGACGTCGTCCACCACGCCCTCGACTGGAACGTCACCGCCCATCTCGTCGCGCACGGGCTCGGCGTCGCCCTGATCCCGCGGCTGGCCCAGCTGACCCCGCACCTGCCGATCACCCGCGTACGCTGCACCGGCAACCCGCACCGCAAACTGCTGACCTGCACCCGAGGGGGCGGCCACGCCCGACCGGCGGTCGAGGCCGCGCTGCGGGAACTGCGGGAGCTGGCGCCGACGGCCGTCGCCTGAGAGCGGCACCCCTCGCGGGGGCCTCGCGCCCGCCGCGCCACCAGGTTCCCCGCCGCCGCTCGGGCGCCCCGCCGCCGGGTTCCCGGCTACCGTCCGGGCGCTCCCGCGCGCAGCCCGTCCATGACGATGTCCAGCAGTCGGGTGGCCCTGGTCCGCCAGTCCCCGGTGGGGTCGAGCTGCCACAGGCCGCCGATCGCGAGAATCATGTCGTCCGAGGTCACCCCGGGACGGATGGTTCCGGCCTCCTCGCAGGCACGCAGCAGGAGTTCGGCCGCCTCGATCACGGGGTTGGGCCCCGGCTTCGCCGGGCTGCCCGGTGCGCCGGTCGCCTGCCTGATGGCGTCGGCCAGCCCGGCCTTGGTCATCGCGAACAGAGCGAGCCGGTCCATCCATTCACGCAGGGCGCGGTCGGGCTCCCGGGTCTCCAGCAGCCGCGCCGCGCTGTCGGCCACCTGGCGCATCTCGTGCCGGTAGATCTCCAGGACGAGATCCTCCCGGCAGGGGAAGTTCCGGTAGAGCGTGCCCTGGCCGACGCCCGCCTTCTTGGCGATCACGCTCAGCGGAGTGTCGGCCGACCGGGTCAATTCGGCCAGCGCGACCTCCAGAATGCGCTCGCGGTTGCGCTGCGCGTCCGACCGCAGGGGCGCCTGCGCGCGCGGGGGCGTGTCCTTGCCCTGCGGCGTGTCCTCGCCGCCCGTGTCCCGGCCCCTGTCCTGCTCCGCGTCCCGACCCACTCGTCCGTCCTCCTTCCAGGCATGGCCGAAACCAGCTCTTGCTAAGCGGACAACTGTCCACTAAATTTTCCCGGTAACGGACAGTCGTCCGCTTCGGTGCATCGTAGCGGTGGCCGCCGACGGTGCGGGAGAGGGCGGGCGTGCCCGTACCCGCGGGTGGCCGACGCCTGCGCTCCCAGTCCGTTGACGAGCTTCCCCCGTCGACCTTCTGACCGTTTCCCACTCGTCCGCCTCCTGAAGGCCCATCCGGCCTGCACGGATCCGCGAAGGAAGGCTGCTCATGGTTCCCCCGACGTCCAGCAGCGTCACCCTGAACATCAACGGCGAGAAGCACACGCTGTCCGTCGACCACCGCACCAGCCTGCTCGACGCCCTGCGCGAGCGCCTCGATCTGACCGGTACCAAGAAGGGCTGCGACCAGGGGCAGTGCGGTGCCTGCACCGTCCTGGTGGACGGCCGCCGCACCGTGTCCTGCCTGCAACTGGCCGTGGCGGCGGAGGACCGGGAGATCACCACCGTGGAAGGCCTCGCCGAGGGGGAGCGACTGCACCCCGTGCAGCAGGCCTTCCTCGACCTGGACGGCTTCCAGTGCGGCTACTGCACGCCCGGCCAGATCTGTTCCGCCGTCGCCGTCATCGAGGAGCACGCCGCGGGCTGGCCCAGCGCGGTCACCGACGACGTGCGGCCCGAAGCGGGACCGCCTCCGCTGACCCCGCAGGAAATCCGCGAACGGATGAGCGGCAACCTGTGCCGCTGCGGCGCCTACGTCTCGATCGTCGAGGCCGTCACCCGCGCCGCCGCCGAACGTACCGAGGCCACCGAGGAGGCCGCCGCATGAGGGAGTTCGACTACCGGCGCGCCGACGACGTCCCGGGCGCGGTCGCCCTGCTCGACGCCGACCCCGATGCCCGCTACCTCGGCGGCGGAACCAATCTCGTCGACCTGATGAGGACCGGCGTCGAACGCCCCGCGCGACTCGTCGACGTACGCCGACTCCCGTTGGACCGGATCGAGCCGACCGATGACGGAGGACTGCGCATCGGCGCCACCGTCACCAACAGCGACCTCGCCGCCCACCCCGAGGTCCGCCGCCGCTACCCGGCGCTGACCGAGGCGGTGCTCGCCGGAGCCTCCGGGCAGCTGCGCAACATGGCCACCGTGGGCGGGAATCTGCTCCAGCGCACCCGCTGCGGCTACTTCGCCGACGTGACCAAGCCCTGCAACAAGCGGCTCCCCGGCAGCGGTTGCCCCGCCGTCGAGGGCGAGCACCACAACCACGCCGTCCTGGGAGCCACCGAGCACTGCGTCGCCGTCCACCCCTCCGACATGGGGGTGGCACTGGCCGCGTTCGACGCCGTCGTCTCCTATCGGACAGCCGACGGTCCGGGCGAGTCGGCCTTCGCCGACTTCTATCTGCCCGTCGGTGACACCCCGCACCGGGAGACCGCGCTGCCCCAGGGCGCGCTCGTCACCGGCATCACGCTGCCCCCCGTGCCGTCGGCCGCCCGCTCCCGCTACCGCAAGGTGCGCGAACGCGCCTCGTACGCCTTCGCGATCGGCTCGGTCGCCGCCGCCCTCGACGTCAGCAACGGCGTCGTACGCGAGGCGCGGCTCGCCCTCGGCGCCGTCGCGTCCCGGCCCTGGCGGGCGCACGCCGCCGAACGCGTCCTCAACGGGGCCCCGGCGTCCGCCGACTACTTCGCCGCGGCCGCCGACGCCGAACTGGCCGCCGCCCGGCCGCTGCCCGGCAACGCGTACAAGGTGACCCTCATGCGCAACCTCATGGTGGCCGTCCTGTCCGAACTCGCCGAGGAGGCCGCCCGATGACCGTCACCACGACCGGCACGGAGACCGGCCCCGCACATGCCACCACGGCTGTCACCACGACCGTGACCGGCGCCGTCGGCACCGCGCACACGCGCGTGGAGGGCCGCGACAAGGTGACCGGAGCCGCCCGGTACGCGGGGGAGATCCCCTTCGCCGACCTCGCCCACGGCTGGCTGGTGCTGTCCACCGTCGCCCGCGGCCGGATCGGCACCGTCGAGACCGGTCCCGTCCTGGCCATGCCGGGCGTCCTCACCGTGCTGCACCACGGGAACGCCCCGCGCCTCCACCTCGACTACATCGGCATGCTGGGCACCCCGCCGGACCCGACCGCCGCCGTTTTCCAGAACGACCGCGTCCCGCACGCGGGATGGCCCGTCGCGCTCGTCGTCGCCGAGACCTCCGAACAGGCCCGCGAGGCGGCCGAAGCCCTTGTCGTGACCTACGAACAGGAGCCGCACGACATCGAGTTCAGGGGCGACCGCCCCGACGCTTTCACCCTGGACGGGCACATGCCCGCAGTGACCGAGAAGGGCGACCTGGACGCCGAACTCGCCGCCTCCGCCCACGTCGTGGACGTCGAGTACACCACCCCCGAAGAGCACCACGCCATGATGGAGCCGCACGCGGCGACCGCCCGGTGGGACGACGGACGGCTCGACGTCGTCGACTCCAACCAGGGCACCACCTGGGTCGCCGACGAACTCTCCCGGATGTTCTCCCTCGACGCGTCCGCCGTGCGGGTGCGCTCCGAACACGTCGGCGGCGGCTTCGGCAGCAAGGGCGTGCGCGCCCACCAGGTGTCCGCCGTCATGGCGGCGACCGCGCTGCGGCGCCCGGTCCGCGTGGTCCTGACCCGCCGCCAGATGTTCTCGCTCACCGGCTACCGCAGCCCCACCGCCCAGCGCATCAGGCTCGGGGCCGACGCCGACGGGCGGCTGCGCGCCCTGGAACACCGCTCGCTCAGCCAGACCTCGACGGTCTGGGACTTCGTCGAGCCCAGCGCCGGAGTGGCCCGGGTGATGTACGACGCCCCCGCCCACCGCACCGCGAACGAGGCGGTGCGGCTCGACGTGCCGTCGCCGACCTGGATGCGCGCGCCGGGCGAGGCCCCGGGCGCGTTCGCCCTGGAGGCGGCGCTCGACGAACTCGCCGAGCGGTGCGGCGTCGACCCGATCGAACTGCGCCTGCGCAACGAACCCGAACGGGGCCCGGTCTCCGGGATGCCGTTCAGCGGACACCGGCTCGCCGCCTGCTTCCGGGAGGGCGCCCGGCGCTTCGGCTGGGCCGGCCGCGATCCGCGCCCCGGCCTGCGCCGGGAGGGCGACCTGCTGATCGGCACGGGCACGGCCGCCGCGTCCTTCCCCGCGGGAGCCGGTCCCTCCACGGCCGCGGTGACGGCGGAGGCGGACGGCACCTTCACCGTGCGGATCGCGGCGGCCGACATCGGCACCGGAGCCCGTACCGCGCTCACCCTGGTCGCCGCCGACGCGCTCCGGGTGGCGCCCGCGCGGATCCGGATGCGGATCGGCGACAGCGACTTCGGCCCCGCGATGATCGCCGGCGGTTCCACCGGTACCCGCTCCTGGGCCTGGGCGATCACCGTCGCGGCCGACGAACTGCGCGAACGCCTGGCGGGGGAGGCCGGCATTCCGGCCGAGGGCGTCACCGTACGCTCCGACACCACCGCGGCCCTCGGAGCCCTGGCGCAGAAGGAACGGCACTCCTTCGGGGCGCAGTTCGCGGAGGTCGCCGTGGACGTCGCCACCGGCGAGGTGCGGGTGCGCCGCATGCTCGGCGTGTTCGCCGCGGGCCGGATCGTCAACCCGCTCACCGCGCGCGGCCAGCTCGTCGGCGGGATGGTCTGGGGCATCTCCATGGCCCTGCACGAGGAAGGGATCCGCGACCGGGTCTCGGGCGGCCACTACGGCGGCGACCTCGCGGGCTACCACATCGCCACGAACGCCGACGTACCGGTCGTCGAGGCGGACTGGGTCGACGACCCGGACCCCGACGACCCGGTCGGCATCAAGGGCATCGGCGAGGTCGGCATCGTGGGGGCCGCGGCGGCCATCGCCAACGCGGTCTGGCACGCGACCGGTGTGCGGCACCGGAACCTTCCCATCCGACCGGACCGGGTCCTCACCGCGGGCGGACCGCATGTTTGACATCGCCGGTGAGCTGCACCAATGGCTCACCGAGGGAAGGGAGTTCGCCGTCGCCACCGTGGTGTCCGTGAGCGGCAGCGCGCCGCGCGGCCCCGGCGCCGCCCTCGCCGTCGACCGCGACGGCACGGTGATCGGCTCGGTCTCGGGCGGCTGCGTCGAGGGCGCGGTCCACGAGCTGTGCCTCGAGGCGCTCGCCGACGGCGGGACGCGGGTCCAGCGGTTCGGATACAGCGACGAGGACGCCTTCGCGGTCGGTCTGACCTGCGGCGGGATCATCGACATCAGGGTCACCCCGGTCGGCGCGCACGCCCCCGCCCGCGAAGTGCTGCGGGCGGCCCTGTCCGCGGTGGTCCGCGGTGAGCCGGTGGCGCTCGCCCGGATCGTCCGGGGCCCGGCCGAGACGCTCGGCGGGGCGCTCCTGGTCCGCCCCGACGGGTCGTACGAGGGCCGCCTCGCCGGCCGTCCGGAACTGGACCGGACGGCGGCGGCCGAGGCACGGGCCCTGCTGGAGGGCGGACGCACCGGCACCGTGGGCGTCTCGGCGGACGGGTCGCGCTGCCCCGGCGGGGTGACCCTGTTCGTGGAGACGTCGCAGCCGCCGCCCCGCATGATCGTCTTCGGTGCGGTCGACTTCGCCGCGGCTCTGGTACGGGCCGGCAAGTTCCTCGGCTACCACGTGACCGTCTGCGACGCCCGGCCGGTCTTCGCCACCCGGGCCCGGTTCCCGGGGGCGGACGAGATCGTGGTCGACTGGCCGCACCGCTACCTGCGTACCGCGGTCACCGACGGGCGCACGGTGCTGTGCGTCCTCACCCACGACGCCAAGTTCGACGTCCCCCTGCTGACGGAGGCGCTGGTGATGCCGGTGGCGTTCGTCGGGGCGATGGGCTCACGCCGTACCCACGCGGACCGGCAGCGGCGGCTGCGCGAGGCGGGCGTGGGCGAGCGGGAGCTGGCCCGGCTCAGGTCGCCGATCGGGCTGGACCTCGGGGCGCGTACGCCGGAGGAGACCGCCCTGTCCATCGCGGCGGAGATCGTCGCGACCCTGCGGGGCGGCACGGGCGCGCCGCTGACTGGCCTACGGACGCCGATCCACCGCGAGGAACGGGCCGGGGCGGGGGTCTGAGCCGAGGCCGGGAGGGAGAGCCGCTGGGCCGGCTCTCCCTCCCGGGATCACACCCGCCCGTCCCCACGGCCAAGGGGGCCGGAGCCGTCGTCGGTACGCCTCCGGCCCCTCGGGCCACGGATCGGGCGCCCCTGGCGCCGAAGGCGTCAGGCAGCGGCCGGCGCGGCGGCGTGGCTGTTCAGACGGGCGATGACCTCGGTCAGCTGCTCCGCGACCTCGGTGTCGTCGGCGGGGTGGAGCTCGGCGAAGCGGGTCACGGAGCCGGGGATGGAGAGCTTGATGTCCTCGCTCACCTTGCCGCCCGCGATACCGAGGGCCTTGCGGGCCTCGTCCTGGGCCCAGACACCGCCGTACTGGCCGTAGGCGGTGCCGATCACGGCGACGGGCTTGTCGCTGAGGGCGGCGGCGCCGAACGGGCGGGACAGCCAGTCGATGGCGTTCTTCAGCACGGCCGGAATCGTGCCGTTGTACTCGGGCGAGAAGAGCAGCAGGGCGTCGGCGCCGGACGCGGCCTCGCGCAGCTGGACGGCGGCGGCCGGCACGGTGCCCTCGACGTCGATGTCCTCGTTGTAGAACGGGATCTCCGCGAGGCCCTCGTGGACCACGACCTCGGAGCCCTCGGGAGCGAGCTTGACCGCGGCTTCCGCGAGCTGACGGTTGTGCGAACCGGCGCGAAGGCTCCCGACGAGGGCGAGGATGCGAACAGACATGAGAACTCCTGAGGGGCTGGAAAGTCAGGGGGACGGCGCGGCGAAGCATCAGGACGAAACATTGCCGCAATCATCCGGACCGGGGTCCGGTTACGTTTCTAGCATTCCAACCGGACCGCGGTCCAGTTTCTTCCCGATGCTTTACGCTGGCTTCATGTCCGCCGTCCCGCCGCCCCCCCCGACGCCCCAGCAGCCCCTCGAGCCGCTGGAGTTGCCGCAACTCGGTGTCGAGATCGATGAGCCCTGCCTGCGGGCCGACGCCGCGCGCAACCGCGCACGCCTGCTGGAGGCAGCCGCCCTGCTGGTGGCGGAGCGCGGCGCGGACGGTCTGACCATGGAGGCGGTCGCCGCGGCGGCCCAG
>NZ_LIQT01000545.1 GCF_001418415.1 Streptomyces hirsutus | reverse complement strand
CCCCGACGCCTTCTCCCTCCCCCGCGCCCGCTCTGCCCCGTCACGCCCACACGCCACCGGCGCAGCCACAGGCTCCGTTACCGGCGCAGTCCCGGACACCGGGGCTGTCCCAGCCGCCGTACAGCGCGCAGCCGCAGGTCGCCCACGCCGGGCACGTGTCCCCCGTATCCCCTCACGACCCCACTCATCCGCTGCGCTCCTCCCTGCCCCGGTCGTCCGCGCGTCCCCGCCCCGTGTCGCACCGCGCCGATCCCTCCACCGCCGAATACACCGCCGGTGTCCATGGGGCCCCGTCTCAAGGCAGGGCAGGTCCACGGCACGGAGGGGGCAGTAGACGCCGTCGCCGCCCCGGCCCTCCCGCGCGGGTGGCCGTTCCTCTCCTGCTCCTGGCCCTGGCCTGCTACGCCGTGGGGTTCTGGGCGCTCACCCGGATCTGAAGTCCCTGCCGTCCCGCGGACCACCGTCCCAGGAACTGCCTTCCCGGCCCGGGGAGGCGGTTCTCCGCCGAGCCGCCACGGTCCACATTCCGAGGCCCACCAGCAGTGCGCTGCCGGTGCCGATACCGCCCACCGCGAGCGCCGTCATCGCGGTGTCGTCGTTGCCTGCCCGACCCGCCTCCTGCCCGTCCGCCACTGCCTCGCGGTCCTGCTCGCCGGCCGCGAAGACGTCCGACGGCACGGGCTCCCCCGCGTACTCGGGCCCGTCCTGTGCCGTCCCGCTCACACGTACCCGCAGCGTCAGCGGGACGGGCCCGTCGCCGAAGTCGTCCGCGACCTTCTCCGCGAGGTGTGCGACGAGGTAGTAGGAGCCGGCGAACCGCATCGCCGCGACCCGGCTGTCGGGTGCGTGGCGATTGGCGTACGCGACGTGGGGCAGCGGGGAGAGGCTGCCCGACTTCTGCCTGCCGTCGTAGCCGATGCCCACGTCCGCGACATGTCCGCGTACGGGGTTGTAGAGGTCCAGGTCCAGGGCTGCGGGCACGAACCCGGTACCACCCGAGCTCGAACTGTGCAGTTCGGCGGTGACGTTGAACTGCCGGCCCCAGCCGACCGGGACCTTGTAGAAGAGTGTCCGGCCTGGCCGGATGTCGTCCCGCCAGACTCCCTCACCGAGAGGGGTGGCCTCGGTGAAACCGGTGCCGCCGGCACGCCGTCGGGCCTCCCCGGCGACGGGCTCGGGCGAGGCGGAGTTCCACGCCTCCGGCGCGGTCGTCGCTCCGGCCTGCGCCGGCCGCGGTTCCGACACGGTGGTGAGCTCCAGCTCCCAGGCGTCGGGGGAGGCGCCCTTCCCGTCCGGATCCGCGCGTTCGACGGTCACGTAGTACGTACCGGCGTCCTTGCAGAGGGACCGTCTGGGAGAGATCTCGCGCGCGGCCGACGCGGCGACCGGGTGCGGGCTGGCGGCAGCGCCGAAGGTTGCCGTGTCCACGTCGCAGGAGCGGCCGTCACCGTCCTGTACGGACACCTTGACGCCGTCGATGACAGCGGCGCCGCCGCCCGGCGGGACGGCGGTGGCGGAGGCATAGACGTTCGAGGTGTCGTCGAGTTCCAGGCGGTAGTGGACCAGGCCGTTCACCGGGAGGGTGCTCCGATAGGTGCGGCCGGTCTCCAGCCGTACGGCGTCCGCGGTGCTCAGCGCTCCTTCGACGCGCGGTGCGCTCTCGTCGAAGGCATACGTCCCAGGAGCCCCTGCGGCGGCCGCCTCCTGCCCCGCGGGCAGGCCGGGCATGCCCGTCAGGAGCACTGCCGCGAGCATCACCACTCCCGCGCGTCCGGCAGCCGGGGCCCGGCCGCTCCTCCCCGCCCGTGCACGCCGTCCCCACGCAGTACACCGCCGTGCCCTCACGCGCCACTCCTCGTCGTCGCCGGACGTCGCACCGTGACCATCCTGCCCCGCGGACAAGGTCCGTCGGCAAGGCCCCACCACACACAAAACCCCGGCCGCGAGCGCGGCCGGGGTCTGTTCAGCGTCGTATGTCGGTACTCACGAACCCGTGGGCACGGAGTCAGTCGCCTCCGTCCACAGATCCTGCTCGGCGCGATCCGCCTGGATCTGGCGGTACACGAGGAGCCCGCCGATGGCGGCCAGTGCGACCAGGAGAAGCTTCTTCACCGCGCGACCTCGTCTTTCTTGACGTAGGGGACCTCTGGCGCCCGACTATACACACCGGCCGAGACCGATCGGTGACCTGCGTCGGCCCGTCAACTCCCCTCCTGAGCTGCGCAGTAGAAGCAGAGAACATCGACCGGTCCGGAGGGTGACCACTCTCACACGGTGGGTAATTTCGTCCGCCTCTCTCCACGTTCTTCCGCTTTTCACCCCTCTTGCACCCATCCGAGTGGTGTTCATCTGAACATCGACGCGCCACGTGCGGAGGTCCACCACTTCGCGGCCCACATACACATCATGAGGAAAGTACGCAAATCGCCCGACCCGAAAGTGAGGGGCCATGGCCCGGAACAAGGTCATGAAGCTGTGGACCGCCATCGTCACCGCCTTCCTCGCGCTGTGCACGGCGCTCGGATTCATCACCACGACCGCCTCCGCGGCCGTACCCCAGACCGAGACGACGCGCAACAGCGAGAGCGCCCCGGACACGACGGCGCCGGCGACGTCCGTCCGGCCCTGGTCCCATGCGAGGGCCCTGCCCCCCACGATGAAACAGCGCATCCGCGCGGAGGCCCATGGCGCCTCTCCCCGCTGCCGCCACCGCTCGCTCGCGAACCCGGCCCCGGCCTCTGATCCGGCCACCTCCACGCCCTGCTCCGACCACGACAGCCCGCCCCCGGCGGAATCCCCCAGGGGCCGCGTCCCGCTCCAACGCTAAGCCCGGAGCCCCACAGCACCCCTTCCGTGCCGTTCCGGCTCCCCCGAAGTCCCGGCGAACTCGCGTACAGCCCCAACGGCACGCGAAAAACAGCCCGGCAGCTCGCACACGAGCAGCCGGGCTTTCCCACGCCCACGCCAC
>NZ_LIQT01000544.1 GCF_001418415.1 Streptomyces hirsutus | reverse complement strand
GGAGGCGGCGGAACGGGAGGCGCCCGTGGGCCCCTCGGTCCACCGGGGCGCCACCCCGGCGCAGCCCTCCGTTCCCCCGCCCGCCCTGCTCCGCGACCACCGGGACGGCATGCGCGCCGTGCTGCTGGGGCGGTTCGACCTCGCCGCCGCCCCGCTGACCCGGGTGGTGGACCGGGGCCGTCCCGCCACCGAGCCCGAACGGCTGCTGCGTTCGGCCGCCGCCGCCCTCATGCTCGGCGACGTCGGCGCCGCCCGCCGGGCCGGGGCGCGGGCCCTGGCATCGGCACGCACCCTGGGCACCGCCGCCCTCGAACCGAGAGCCCTGGAGTACTTGGCCTACGCCGAACTGCGCGCCGGACGACACCAGTTGGCCCGGACCCATGCCGAGGAGGGGCTGCGCGCCGCGCGCCGGGCCGGGCAGCGGAACACGGCCGCACACCATCACGCGGTACTGGCGCTGGCGGCATCGATCGAGGGCGCCCGGGCGCGCGTCACCGAGCACGCGACCGCGGCGCTCACCACGGCCCGGCGGCACGGCCTGGCCCAGGCAGCGCTGCTCGCCCAGTGGGCGGCGGCCCGCGCCGACCTGGGCGAGGGCCGCCCCGAGGAGGCCGCCGACCGGCTCGGCCCGCTGGTCCGTCCCGGCGCGCGGCGCGGGCACTTCGCGGTGTGGATGCTCGCCGTCCCCTGCTTCGTGGAGGCCGCCGCGCTGGCCGGCCGGCCCGAGGACGCCCGCGCGGTGGTCGAGGACTTCGCACTGTGGGCCGGCTGCGGCGCCGACCCGCAGGCTCCCGCCCAACTCCTGCGCTGCCGCGCTCTGCTGGCCGCACCGGAGGCAGCCGACGAGCTGTACCTGCGTGCCCTGGACCGGCACGACGAGACGTCCGGAGACTTCGAACGGGCCCGTACCGAACTGCTGCACGGAAAGTGGCTGCGCCGCCGGCGCAGACTGCGCGAGGCCCGCGCACGGCTCGGGGAGGCGCTGGTCGACTTCGAACGCTGCGGCGCGCAGCTCTGGGCACGCCAGGCGGCCGCGGAACTCCGCGCAGGCGGTGCGGCGCCGAGCGGGCCGGGGGCCGGCGTGGCTCGCCGGCACGGAGCGCGGGACCTGTCCCTGCTGACCCCGCAGCAACTGCGTATCGCGCGGTGTGTCGCCGAGGGTGCCACCAACCGGGAGGTGGCCCTGAGCCTGTCCGTCAGCACCCGTACCGTCGACTACCACCTGCGGAACGTTTTCGCGACGCTCGGCGTCCGCTCCCGGGTCGAACTGGTCCGACTGGTCGAACAGGAGGAAAAGACCGGTGCACAGCTCTAGGGACCGACCGGACGGTATGCCATCCTTCGGGGCAGGACGAGTCGGGTGGCGGCCCGCCCACGGACCTCGCGACCGGCCCGAAGCCGGTACCGGGACCGTCACGCGGGTGCCGCCGGGAAGCCGAGCCTGGGGGAGATGCGCGATGCCACACGCCGTACGGCCACGGAGCCTGCCACGCCCGGGGCCCGTGCCCGCACCACGGGCGCGGGCACCGCGTGTGCGGTCGTTGATCGACGCCGACGCGCTGAGCGTACTGCACCGGGCCGCCCGGATACTGCTGGACGACCTGCCCAGGCTCTCCGACCAACTGGTCGCCCTGCTCCAGGACCAGGAGCCCGCCTACCGGTCGGCTATCGAGAACGACGCCACCGAGATCTGGCAGGAGGTCCACCGCTCACTGCGGCACAGCATCGCCTCGCTGCTGGACCCGCGCGGTGTCCGGGACGCGGCACGCCGCTGCTCCTGGAAGATCGGCGTCACCCGCGCCGAGCAGGGGCTCCCGCTGGACGCGCTGCTGCACGCCTTCAGGCTGGGCGGCTCCCTGGTGTGGCAGAGCCTGGTGGAGGAGACCTCCCGGGCGGCTCCCGAGGACGTGCGGCTGCTGGTGCACGTGGCGTCCGACGTGTGGAACTTCGTCGACGAGCACTGCACCGTCGTGGCGGACTCCTACCGGCAGACCGAGCGGCAACTGGCCTGGCGGCGGGAGAACAGGGTGCGGCTGCTGGCCGCGGCGCTGCTCGACGGGACCAGCAGGATCGCCGACCTGCCCGAGACCGCGCTGGCGCTGGACCTGCCGGAGCACGGCCGGTACGTGGTCGTCGCGGTCGCCGGCGGATTCGCCGCCTGTCCCGGTGCACAGGCGGCGCTCGCTCCGGGTGTGCGCGTGCACTGGCACACGGGCGTGGACACCGACCACGGCATCGTCCGGGTCTCCGACGACACGGAGCCGGTGGTGGAGGACGAACAGCCGCCGGGCGTCCGGGTGGGTGTCAGCAGCGCCGTCGAAGGCCTCGCCGCGGTGGGGGAGGCACGCGGGCTGGCGGACACCGCGCTGAGCCTGTGCCCGGAGACCGGTGGCACGGTCCGCCTGACGGAACACCTGCCGGCGGCCCTGGTGGTGTCGTCCCCCGACCTCGGCGCGGCCCTGGCCGACCGGCTGTTCGGCCCGCTGGCACGGCTGGAGCCCGCCGACGCGGAGGTCCTGCTGGACACCCTGGCCACCTGGCTGGCCTGCGACGGATCCGCCCAGCGGGCGAGCAGACGCCTGTACTGCCACCGCAACACCGTCCTCAACCGACTGCGCCGCTACGAGCAGTTGACCGGACGTTCCCTCTCCCGCCCCTTCGACCTCGTCGAGGTCACCCTCGCCCTGACAGCCCGCAGGCTCCTTCCGCGCTGACCCGAGCGCCGAGGGCTGTACGGTCAGCGCTCCGGGACGTCCTTGACGAACACGATCCCGTCGGCCTTCTCCACATGGGCCGGGTCGAAGGGGATGTACCCGAACCAGGGGGACACCCGGGGAGCGGGCGGGCCGGAGCCGAGCAGCCCGGCCAGCCGGGGACCGTCGGCCAGACAGCGGTCCTGCGGGAGCGCGTACAGCAGTCCCTCGACGGTGTCCGCGGGCGGAGCGCCCACGTCCCGGTGCCGGAGCGTGCCGATCGCCGTGGCGAGGAACGCGTACTCCGCGCCCAGGCGGGCGTCGACCAGCGCGCCCGCGCTCCACCACTCCACCGGCAGGCCGCCCACCCGCATCTCGCTCCGGTTCCGCTGGAGATGGACGTTGTGGGCATGGACGAGTGCCGGGCCCCGCTCGGCGACGGCGAGAAGGTTGTCGGCCATGATCAGGTCCCGCAGGCCCATCAGCAGCGCCATCCGGACCGGGGACGGGTCGGCCATCGCGTGGTGGTACCGCAGCAGGCCGGTGGCGGTACGCCCGTACAGGCGGGCCCGCTCCCAGGCGTCCCGCGAGGCCGTCCCGAGCAGCTGCGGGCCCCGTGCGTCGAGCAGCGCCACCAGGTCGTCGGCGAGCAGCCGCAGCTCCCCGGCCTCGGCCGAGCGCCCCACGGACCGGGAGGGGTCCGTCATCGCGGCGGGGTCGGTCCATCGGCCGTCCGCCCCGATGAGGCGGTCGAGCGTCTCCGCGGTGCAGGGGAGCAGGTCCGTGTCCACAGCGGCCGCAAGGCAGGCGTGGAGTGCGGTCAGGGCCTGCCGGGGGCTCGCGGCGCCGGTGATCTCCAGCGGGCCGTCGACACCGGCGAAGCGGAGCCGCTCGGAGGCGGGCCGGCCCGTGTTGTACTCCCGCATCCAGCGCACGAGTTCGCGGTTGCCCGCGAAGGCGCCCCACCCGTGGCTGAATCCGCGCTCCATCACCTCGTCGAGGGTGCCCCTGCCCGAGGCGACGTAGTCGTCCACGACCAGGCCCATCAGGCAGTCGCTCTCGACCGCGATCGTCCGGTAGCCCTCCTCTTCGACGAGTTGCCGGAACAACTCGTTGCGCAGGTCCAGCAGAGTGTCCTCGCCGTGGGTGGGCTCCCCGAGGGCGAGCAGTCGTGGCCGGCCGGGGAGCAGGTCCATGGCGGCCGTGGCGTCGACGGCTCGCACGGCGTCCTTCAACTGAGTAGCCATACCCTCAACGCTATCGTTGAACTTTCGGTGGAGACTTTCCCGCGATACGGTCCGCTCCATGGGGCGAAACCCTCAAAGCGATGAACGGCTACGGCCGATCGACCTGGCACGTCGCCACGGTCTGTCCACCCAGGCCGTCAGGAACTACGAACAGGCCGGCATCCTCCCGCCCGCCGACCGCACCCCCCACGGCTACCGCACCTACACCCCGCTGCACGCACGTGCCCTGGACGCGTTCCTCGCCCTGGTGCCCGGCCACGGCCATGCGACGGCGACGGCGATCATGCGGGCCGTGAACCGGGCCGCGGTCGACGAGGCGTTGCGGATCGTCGACGAGAGCCACGCCCGACTGCTCGACGACCGGCGCACACTCCGGGCCGTGGAGAACGCCCTCGACGACCTGGCGCCCGGCACGGAGCCCAGCCCCTCGTCCGGGCCCGGCGGCACGTTCATCGGGCCGCTGGCACGCGAGCTCGGAATCCGTCCCGCGACGCTGCGCAAGTGGGAGCGCGCCGGTCTGGTGAGCCCGCGCCGCGACCCGCTGACCGGCTACCGCGTCTACGACGAGGCCGACGAGCGCGACGCCCGGCTGGCCCACCAACTCCGGCGCGGCGGCCACCTGCTGGAGCAGATCGCCCCGCTCATCGCCCAGGTACGGTCGGCAGGCGGCCTCGAGCCCCTGGAAGCCGCACTCCACGACTGGCACGCCCGGCTGTCCGCCCGCGGGCG
>NZ_LIQT01000543.1 GCF_001418415.1 Streptomyces hirsutus | reverse complement strand
CCCCCCACCGGCTTACTGACACACCCGCACCACTCGCACTACCCGCACCACCCACACCACAGTCATCAAAGGAGATGTCGATGCCCAAGGAAATTCTCGTCGGCTTCGGAGTGGACGTCGACGCAGTCGGCGGCTGGCTCGGCTCCTACGGAGGCGAGGACTCGCCCGACGACATCTCCCGCGGCCTGTTCGCGGGCGAAGTCGGCGTGCCCCGCCTGCTGGAGCTGTTCCGACGCCGCGGCCTGACCCAGACGTTCTTCTGGCCCGGCCACTCCGTCGAGACCTTCCCCGAGGAGTTCGACGCCTGCGTCGCCGCCGGCCACGAGATCGGCGTGCACGGCTACAGCCACGAGAACCCGATCGCCATGAACCGTGAGCAGGAGGCCGCGGTCCTGGACCACTGCATCGAGCTGATCGAGACCCGCTCCGGCCGCCGTCCGACCGGCTACGTGGCGCCCTGGTGGGAGTTCAGCCCCGTCACCAACGAACTCCTGCTGGAGCGGGGCATCAAGTACGACCACTCGCTGATGCACCGGGACTTCGAGCCGTACTACGTCCGGGTCGGCGACACCTGGACGAAGATCGACTACAGCGCACCCGCCGAGACCTGGATGAAGCCCCTGGTGCGCGGCCAGGAGACGGACCTGATCGAGATCCCGGCCAACTGGTACCTCGACGACCTGCCTCCGATGATGTTCATCAAGGCCAGCCCGAACAGCCACGGCTTCGTCAACCCCCGTGACATCGAGCAGATGTGGCGCGACCAGTTCGACTGGGTCTACCGGGAGATGGACCAGGCGGCCTTCACCATGACCATCCACCCCGACGTGGCCGGCCGCCCCCAGGTGCTGCTGATGCTGGAGCGCCTCATCGACCACATCAACTCCCACGAAGGCGTCCGCTGGGTGACCTTCGACCAGATCGCGGACGACTTCGCCGCCCGCAACCCGCGCCAGAAGGGTGACAGCAGATGACCACCGTGCAGCAAGGGGACATAGCCCACGAGAACGAATGGCCGCGCGGCGGAGCACCCTCGGACGAGGTCCTCTTCAAGGGCCCTCCGACGCTCAGCCGGCGCACCATCAGGACCACCACCATGGTCTGTTTCCTGGCCTGGGTCTTCTCCGTCTACGACTTCGTGCTCTTCGGCACCCTGCTGCCGAAAATCTCCGAGACGTTCGGCTGGAGCACCGGGCAGGCCACGGCGATCGCCACCGGCGTGACCGTCGGTACCTTCGTCGTCTCCCTGCTGGTCGGTCCGATGCTGGACCGATGGGGCCGCAAGCCGAGCCTGATCGTCACCACGGCGGGCGCGGCGCTCTCCTCCGGCCTCACCGCGCTGGTCGGCGGCGCCGCCTCGCTGATCGGAGTTCGGGCCATCTCCGGCCTCGGCTACTCCGAGGAGGTCGTCAACGGCGTCTACCTCAACGAGATGTACGGCAAGAGCCGGCGCCGCGGCTTCATGTTCAGCCTCGTGCAGAGCGGCTGGCCGGTCGGCGCCCTGCTGGCCGCGGCGTTCGCCGCCGTGCTGCTCCCGATCATGAGCTGGCGCTGGATCTTCCTCCTCGCCACCTTCCCGGTCATCGTCATCCTCATCGCCGGGTCCAAACTCCGTGAGTCGCCCTCCTTCGTCGCCCTCAAGCGGACACGGGAACTGCGCAAGGACGGACGCGACGCCGACGCGGCCCAGCTGGCAAAGCTCTACGACCTCGACATCAGCCGGGACAACGAGTCCGGCCTGCGCCAGCTCTTCGCCCCGGACCTGCGCCGGCACACCCTGTGCCTGTCCGGAGCGTGGCTGTTCAACTGGATGGGCATCCAGGTCTTCTCGGTGCTGGGCACCACCATCCTCACCGACGGCAAGGGCGTCTCGTTCTCCAGCGCACTGGTCGTGCTGATCCTGGCCAACATGGCCGGCTTCCTCGGCTACCTCTTCCACGGGTACCTCGGCGACCGGATCGGCCGGCGGACGACCATCATCGTCGGCTGGACCATCGGCGGCATCGTGATGACGGCGATGCTCTTCGGTCCGGACAACGCCGCGTACGTCATCCCGATGTACGCCCTGGGGCTCTTCTTCCTCCTCGGCCCGTACTCCGCCATGGTCTTCTACATGGGCGAGTCGTTCCCGGCCCGGGTCCGGGGCATCGGCTCCAACACCGCCCACGTGATGGGCCCCATGGGCGCGATCGTCGGCTCGGCACTGCTCAGCGCGATCATCGGCCTCGGCGCGAACGCCACCACCGCCGCGTTCGTCGCGGGCGCCCTGGGGATGTTCATCTCCGGCGTGCTGATGCTCGGCGCCCACAAGGTCAGCCAGGACACCGACGACGAGCTCGTACCCCCGGCCACGGCGCACTGAGCCGTCCCTCCCCCCTCCCCCCGGCG
>NZ_LIQT01000542.1 GCF_001418415.1 Streptomyces hirsutus | reverse complement strand
GGGTGGACCGGGGCGGGCGCGCGCCACAGTGGGGGTGGTACGCGCCCGCCCCGGCGTCAGGGGCGCAGGAAGGAGGTCAGCGGAGGCGGCCCGCTCCCGCACCGTGCTCGACCAGCGCCGGCACCGCCTGCGCCCGGTCGACGTCGGCGCGCAGGGTGGGTGTCCAGCCGGCGCCGGACCGGAGGGTCTCCTCGGGGATCTCCGCGTTGTGCACGGCGATCAGGTCGACCCGCTTGCCGTTGACGAGGTTGTTCTGCGCGGTGAGCGGCGAGTCGTTCCACCGCTTGAGGATCTTGGCCGGGCTGACGCCCTTCGCCAGGGTGAACGCGTTGTGCTCGGCGACGAGCTGGGACTCCTTGCCGATGCCGAAGCTGTAGCCGTAGCCCGCGTCGGCCACGAAGTGGTTGTTGTAGACGTCGACCTGCCCGAAGCGGACGCGCGGCGCGCGCTCGACCAGCTTCGAGAACAGGTTGTGGTGGAAGGTCGCCTTCAGCTTGCCCCGGTCGCCGACGGCCGTGGACTCGCCGTCGCTGTTGCCGATCAGGATCGTCTTGTCGTGCTCGGTGAAGACGTTCCAGGAGGCGGTGACGTAGTCGGCGCCGCGGACGATGTCCAGCTCGCCGTCGTGCTGCTGGTACAGCATCCCGAAGTGGGTGGGGGCCGCGCTGTCGGGGTGCTCGCCGTCGGTGAAGGTGTTGTGGTCCAGCCAGACGTGGGTGGCGTTGTACACGACGGCGGTGTCGTACTCGGAGTTCCAGTTGCCCCTGTCGCCGTCGGTCGGGTCCCACTGCGGGAAGCAGTCGAGGGGGCTCTCGAGGGTGAGGTTGCGGACGATGACGTTGTCGACGTCCTTGATCTGCAGGCCGGCGCCCTTGAACCCGGCGTTCTTCCCGATGCCGATGATCGTGGTGTTGGCGGGTACGTTCGCCTTGATCGTGGTGTTCTGCCGGGCCGCCGAGGCCCTGCGCAGGCCCTCGGGGCTGTCGTCGGGTTCGTCGCTCAGGTCCTGTTCCAGGCCCCAGGTCTCGGGTGCGTACTTCTCCAGGTAGGCGTCGAAGTCGTAGCCGGGGACGGCGAGCGAGTCGCAGCCGTCGGAGACCGCGTCGATGGTCCCCCGCACCTTGATGATCTTCGGCGCGCTGCCGCCGTCCGCCAGGGCCGCCTTGAACCCGGCCCAGTCGCTGACGGTGTAGACGTGCTCGGGGGCGGCGCCGGCGCCTCCGGTGGTGCCGGCGCCGTGGGACGCCCAGCCGTCGTTCGCGCCGAGTGTCTGCCGGGCGGGGTCGCGGTGCTTGCCGGGGTGGTCACCGAAGTGGCCGCCGTGCGCCTGGGCGCCGGTGCCGGTCAGGGCCAGGGCGAGGGCGGTGCAGCCGGCCAGTCCGGCGGCCTTTATCGTGGCATGCTCATGCCAGTTACGTCTGTTCGGGGTGCGGGTCATGGTGCGGGTCTCCCTGTGTCTCGTTCCGTCGGTGTCGCGGACCGTCGTGCGCGCCACTCGCGTGACTCACGCGCCTCGCACGGTGCGCGCGAGGCGGGTCAGGCGGTGGCGCCGCCGTCCGGCCAGGTGATCCAGGACTCCGGGATCACGTCGTCCAGCCGGCGCACGTCCCGCGGCGCGAGCACCCGGGTGCGCAGCAGCTCCCGGGCGACCAGCCGCGCCACGGCGATGGCGCCGGGCGGGTTGAAGTGCGTGTTGTCCTGCTCGGTCGCCGTCCAGTTGAAGTACTTCTTCGTCTCCTCGGCCCCGAGCTCCTGCCACAGCGCCAGCGACAGGGCCTGGATGTCGAGCAGTGCGACCCGCTCCTCCCGCGCCAGCGCCCGCATCGCCGCCGGATAGTCGCCGTGGCTCGGCACGGCGGCACCCCCCGCGTCGAACCTCCGGCGTTCCACCGCGGTGGCCAGCACGGGCCGCGCCCCACGGGCCCTGGCCCCGTCGACGTACAGCCGCAGATACTCCCGGTACGTCGTCCAGGGCTCGGTGTAGCGGGTCGGGTCGGTGGCCTTCTCGTCGTTGTGCGCGAACTGGATCAGCAGGAGGTCGCCGGGCCGGACGGCGGCGAGGATCGCGTCCAGCCGCCCCTCGTCGACGAAGCTCTTCGAACTCCTGCCGTTCACCGCGTGGTTGGCGACCTCGAGGCCGGGGCGGAGCAGGAAGGGGAGCGCGGTGCCCCACCCGGTCTCGGGGGCGGCGTCGGCGTACTTCTGGGCCGCGGTGGAGTCCCCGGCGATGTAGAGGGTGCGGGGGCGGGGACGCCCGGCGGCGGCCCGGGCGGTGCCGGTCACGGCGAGGGCGAGGGGAAGGCCGAGACCGGCGGCGGATACCTGTCTGCGAGTGAGCGACACAAGCCTGTGCCTTTCAGCAAGGGTCCGGAGGAGCCCCGTGGGGGGCGCGGGACTGTACCTGTGTGCGGGCCGCGGCCGGGCGGGCGCGGCCGGTCGCGGGGGCGGCCCGTGCCCCGGAGGTGACGGGCCGCCCCGCGGTGTCGCCGGACGCGGCTCAGGCCATCTGCTCCTGCCACTCGGCCTGGGCCTCGTTCAGTTGCTCGGCCAGGTTGTCGAGGAAGTCCTTGGCGCTCATGTCCCCGAGCAGCACCTTCTGGAAGCCGGGCTCGTTGTCGGCCTTGGAGATGGTGTTCCAGTCGGGCAGGTAGTACGGCAGCTGGACGATCGTCGTCGACCCGTCGCTCAGCGCGTCCGCGGCCAGCTTCGTCGGCTCCGCCTTCTGGATCCAGTCGTCCTTGGCCGCGTCGAGGTGGGCCGGCACCTGTCCGGCGGACTCGTTGAACTTCGAGTTGGCCTCGTGCGAGGTGGCGTACTCGATGAACTTCCAGGCGGCGTCCTTGTTCTTGGAGCTCTGGAACACGCCGAGCCCGTCGACCGGGTTGGAGACCTGGACCCGGGCCCCGTCGGGTCCGGTCGGCTGCGGGATGCCCCGGAACTTGTCGGTGCCGAACGCCTTCACATGGTCCTGGTACGAGCCGAGGTTGTGGTTGAGCATGCCGATGGTGCCCGAGTCCCACTGCGCGACCATCTTGGTGAAGTCGTTGTTCAGGTCCGCGGCGGGAGTGACCTTCTTGAACAGACCCGCGTACTTCTCCAGCGCTTCGACGTTCTTCGGGTCGTTGACCGTGGTCTTCTCACCGGTGGAGTCCCAGAACGTGGTGATGCCGGACTGCCCGTACATCGCGTCCAGGGCCTGGGCGATGGAGCCGGCGCCACCGCGGATGGTGTAGCCGAACTCGTTCTTGCCCTTGTCGCTGAGCTTGTCCGCGGCCTTGAAGAAGCGGTCCCAGGTGGTCGGCTCCTCGAGGCCCGCCTTCTCGAACAGGTCGGTGCGGTAGTAGAGGACACCGTTGTTCGCGGAGGTCGGGATCGAGTACAGCTCGTCGTCACCGCCGCCGGCGGCGCGCAGCGACTCGACCATGTCCTTGTTCAGCTTGCCGTCGAGAGACGACTCGCCCAGCCGGTCGTCCAGCGGGTCGAGCGCCTTCTGGGCGGCGAAGCCCGCGAGCATCGCCGCGCCGACACCGCCGACGTCCGGCAGGCCGCCGCCCTGGATGGCGGTGTCGACCTTGGACTGGTACTCGGTGGAGGCGATCCCGACGTACTCGACCTTGATGTCCGGGTTGGCCTTCTCGAAGTCGGCGATGACCTCCTTCCAGATGTCGGTGCGGACACCGCCGTTGTTGTCCCAGAAGGTGATCTTGCCCGTGCCGCTGCCCTCGGCACCCTTGTCGCCGCCCGCGCCGCTGCCGTCGTCGCCGCAGGCGGTGACGGTCAGCGCGAGCACGGCGCCCAGGGCGACGGCGACCGGAGTCCGGCGCCTGCCGATGCTGCTGCTTCTGCGATTGCTGATCTTCATTGGTCGGCTCTCTTCTGGTTCTGGTTCCAACGGGACGTGCGGGAGGTGCGGGACGTGCAGGTGTGGGGGGCGTTCGTGGTCGTCCGGCGGGGCTCGGTCACGTGGGGGGCGGTGCCGGCGCGGGCGCCGGGATCGTGCCCGGGATCGAGGTCGGCATCAGCAAGCGCTTGCCCAGGAGGTGCGTCATTGCGGCTCCCAACAGGCGTACGGAGGAGGGTGGTCAAGCGGGACTGATCCTGAACCGCGTGAAGGTCGCCGTCCCGGCGTGCCCCTGGCCCATCGGGGCGAGGGCGGCCAGGCCGAGCAGGGCTCCGACCCAGCGCCACGGTGTGGCGGCGAAGGTCTGCCCGGAGGGACGGAAGCCGTCCCCGATGTCGTACGAGAAGCGGCAGCGGGCCCCGGCACCGGCCTCGATCCGCAGCCGGACCCCGCCTTCGGGGGCGAGCCGGGGGTGGCCGGCGTCGCGTTCGCTCTCGGCGACCGTCTCGGCGAACCGGTGCACGAGGTGTGCCGTGCCGTCCGTGCCGCGCTGGAGTCCGATCCAGGCGTAGGCGTCCCCGAGGACGGCGAGGCCCGCCCGTGCTCCGGGCTCCGGGCTGTCGAGCCGCAGGTCCACCTCGACGGTGCACGGGGTGCCGGGCAGCCGCTGGGTGAGGACGTTCGGCAGTGTGCGCAGGTCGTGCGCGTCGGCGGTACGGACGCAGGTCAGCCGCAGGCCGTCGGCGGAGTGCTGGGTGGCCCAGCCGTCCCGGGGGTTGGCCGTCCACTGCCACTGACGGCCGTGCCGGCCGCCGGGGAAGTCATCGTCGGTGGCGGGCGCGGCGGCCGGCTGGGCGGGCAGGTCCGGGCGGCGGTGCTCGGCGACGGGTGCGCCGTCGTCCCCGATCACCGGCCAGCCTCCCCCGCTCCCGCTTTCTCCCCCACTCTCGGCTTCGCTCGAGCGGGGGGACCCCCATGAACCGGAGGTGTTCCCCGCGGGGCCCCAGCGCATCGGCTGGAGGTGCACGACCCTGCCGTACGCCCCGCGCTGCTGGAAGTGCAGGAACCAGTCCTCGCCGGACGGGGTGCGCACCCAGCCGCCCTGGTGGGGTCCGTTGATGTCGGTGTCCCGCTGTTCCAGGACGACCTTCTCCTCGTACGGGCCGAAGAAGTCGCGCGACCGGAAGGCGCCCTGCCAGCCGGTCTCCACTCCCCCGGCGGGCGCCAGGATCCAGAACCAGCCGTCGTGCCGGTAGAGCTTGGGGCCCTCCAGGGTGAACCAGCCGGGGATGCGGTCGGCGTCGACGATCACCTTGCCCTCGTCGAGGAGTTCGGTGCCGTGGGGGTGCATGCGGTGGCCGGTGAGCCGGTTCTTGACGCCGGAGCGGGACCTCGCCCAGGCGTGCACGAGGTACGCCTCGCCGGTCTCCTCGTCCCACAGCGGGCACGGGTCGATCAGGCCCTTGCCGGCCTTCACCAGGTGGGGACGGGTCCAAGGGCCCCGGATCTCGGGGGCGTTGACCTGGAAGATGCCCTGGTCGGGGTCGCCCCAGAAGATCCAGAACCGGTCGTCGTGGTGACGCAGGGACGGCGCCCAGACCCCGCAGTCGTGCCGGGGCACCCCGAACTCGCTCTCGGGTTCCAGGCGTTGCAGCGCGTGGCCGACGAGTGTCCAGTTGACCAGGTCGCGGGAGTGCAGCAGCGGCAGTCCGGGGACGCGGCCGAAGCTGGAGGCGGTCAGGTAGAAGTCGTCGCCGACGCGGGTCACGTCCGGGTCGGACCAGTCGGCGTCGAGCACCGGGTTGCGGTAGGTGAGGTCCGTCGGCGGAGCGCTCACGGGCTCACCGCCTTGCGGACCAGGGCGGCGGCGTCGTCCCTGCCGAGGCGGCCGTCGGCGACGACGGTGACGACGCGGCGGACCACCGTCTCCCCGGGCGGGACCGGCAGCCGTGCGTCGTGGGCGAGGGAGGAGCCGACGCCGGGGTACTCGGCGGCGCGCACGAACCAGGGGTCGTGGCGGGTCGCCTCCGTGGCCCCGGCGAACACCAGCGTCCAGCCGGCGCCGGCCAGGGCCACCCAGTCGGCCGGGCGGCCGTGCACCGCTTCCTCGCCCTCGGCGGAGGCGGTGAAGACCTCCGGATCGCTCGCCTCCTTGCGGGCCCGCCAGAAGAAACCGCCATAGGCGGCGCCGGCGCGGCCGTTGGTGGCCGGGCTGCCGACGGAGAGCGGGGCCTTGGTGACGTTGGTGAGGGAGAAGGTGAAGTCGAGCGCCCAGGCGGTGTCGGTGAGTCCGGTGGCGGCGACGGTACGGCGCTCCCGCAGCAGCTCGCCGGGGGCGGCGATCCAGCGCAGCTCCTCCACGAAGCCGTCGGGGTCCCGGAGCTGGAAGCCGGTGTGCCGCTGGGAGCCGTGGTTGTCCAGCTCGGTGGAGCCCCGGTCGCGGACGTAGGTGCGCCCGCCCCAGAAGTTGTGCCCCTCGACGTCGGGAACGGCGACACCGACGCCGAGGTGGTGGGTGTGGTCCGCGGGGGACAGTTCGGTGACCGCCGTACCGGCCAGGGTGGTGACGGGGTGCAGGTACGGGCGCGGGGAGAGCCTGCGGGGCAGCTCGGGCCGGGTGACGTACCGGCCGACCGGCCGGCCCGCAACGCGCAGGACCGCGAAGTCGTCACTGATCATCGGGTGCTCACCTCTTTCGGCGGGTGCGGTGCGGACTGCTGTGCGGACGGTTCCCCGGACTGCCGCGCGGACCCGGGTGCGGCCTGCCCTGCGGGCAGGGCCCAGGAGGCGCCGAGTTCGGAGTAGAGGGACAGGGTGTCGGCGGCGGCCGCGACGAGTCCGTCGACGCCGGGGACGACGCGGCGGTTCTCGCCGGGGACGCGGCGCCAGGCGGCGGCGGGCAGCGGGGCGGGGTCGGGGGCCCGCCGGATCGCCTCGACGACCTTCATGAAGGCGCCGGTGGCGTCCGGGGTGACCAGCAGGGGGGCGCCGGTGACGAGGTGGTCGACGAGGTTCTCCAGCAGGTCGGTCCGGCCGAAGTGGAGTTCCTCGGGGCCGTGGCCCGCGCGCTGGACCAGGACGCGGTCCTGCTTGTACCAGAAGGTGATCCGGCCGCTGGTGCCGTGCACGAGGACGTACGGGTCGTCGGCCCGCTCGGCGCACAGGGTCGCGGCGACGGTGACCGGCCGGCCCTGTGCGGTGGTGACGCGGACGCAGGACGTGTCGTCGGACTCGATGTCGTGGGCGCGCAGCAGTTCGGTCTCGATGCCGGTGACGTCCTCGGCCCGGGTGCTGCCGGCCAGCGCCAGGGCGGTGGCGACGGCGTGCGCGAGCGGGTTGGTCAGCGCCCCGTCGATCACGTCGACGCCGTTCAGCCGGCGCCGGCCCGCCCAGGGCGCCCGCCGGAAGTAGTCCTCCGGACGCACCCAGGCCCCGGCGCCGCCGATCCCGGTCGGCCGGCCGATGGCACCGTCGGCGACCAGGGCGCGGATGGCGGGCACGGCGTGCGAGCCCAGCGACTGGAAGCCGATCTGGCAGGCGATCCCGGCGGCGGCGACCCCGTCGGCCATCCGGCGGAACTCGGCGTAGGACGGCGCCGGCGGCTTCTCCAGCAGGAGGTGCACGCCCCGTTCGGCGGCGGCGAGGGCGAGGTCGGTGTGGGTGTGGATCGGGGTGCAGACGACCGCGATCCGGGCTCCGGTGGACTCCAGCAGGGCGCCGAAGTCGGCGGACTGCTCGGGTGGTTCACCCCCGTACTCGTCCTCGGTGAGCGGGGTGAGTTCGCAGATGCCGGCCAGCCGGACGAGCCCGTCCTCCTGGAGCCTGCGGATGTTCGCGAGGTGCCAGCGGCCGTGGCCGCGGGCGCCGGCGAGCACGACGGGCAGCGGCTCGGGCCGGGACGTAACGCCGGACGCGGCCCCGGGGGTGGCCCGGGGTGCGGGCTCG
>NZ_LIQT01000541.1:292-9249 GCF_001418415.1 Streptomyces hirsutus | reverse complement strand
AGCTGATCTCCCCGCCCAGCGACGACATCTGCTACGCCACGCAGAACCGCCAGCTGGCGGTCAAGCAGATGGGCGCCGAGGCGGACCTGGTGATCGTGGTCGGCTCGCGGAACTCCTCCAACTCCGTGCGGCTCGTCGAGGTCGCCAAGATCGCGGGCGCCCGTGACGCCCACCTGGTGGACTTCGCCGACGAGATCGACGAGGCCTGGCTGGAGGGCGTCTCCACGGTCGGCGTCACCTCGGGCGCCTCGGTGCCGGAGGTCCTGGTCGAGCAGGTCCTGGAATGGCTCGCGCAGCGCGGCTTCGAGGACGTCGAGATCGTCAAGGCCGCCGAGGAGTCCATCATTTTCTCGCTGCCGAAGGAGCTGCGCCGCGATCTGCGCGAGGAGGCGGCGACGCTGGTGGCGGAGCGCGGTGGCACCGGGCCGGGAGGGGCCCCGGCGTCGGCCTAGTGCGCCGACGGACGGAGGTCCGGGGGGATGTGGCGGCGTCACATCCCCAATCCTCCCTCTGTGTCCGATTGGGGGCGGCGTTCGGTTCGGTGGCCGTTCACGGCCCGGCTTAACGTAGTCCCATGCAGATTTTCGGTGTGGACATCGGCGGGTCCGGGATCAAGGGTGCCCCGGTCGACCTGGACAAGGGGGACCTGGCGCAGGAGCGCTGCAAGGTCCTCACCCCTCAGCCCTCCACGCCGGACGCGGTGGCCGACGGGGTCAAGGAGGTCGTCGACCACTTCGGCTGGACCGGCCCGGTCGGGGTCACCTTCCCGGGTGTGGTCACCGACGGCACCACGATCCGTTCGGCGGCCAACGTCGACAAGAGCTGGGTCGACACCGACGCGCGGGTGCTGCTCGGCGACCGCCTCGGCGGTCTGCCCGTGACCGTGGTCAACGACGCGGATGCGGCGGGCATCGCCGAGATGCACTTCGGTGCCGCGAAGGGCCGCCGGGGCACGGTCGTCCTGCTGACGTTCGGTACGGGCATCGGCAGCGCCGTGTTCGTGGACGGCGTCCTGGTCCCGAACACGGAGCTCGGCCACCTGGAGCTGCACGGCCACGAGGCGGAGAAGCGGGCCTCCAGCAAGGCCCGGGAGGACCATGAGCTGACGTGGGAGCACTGGGCGCATCGGGTGCAGAAGTACCTGGCCCACGTGGAGATGCTGTTCTCGCCGGAGCTGTTCGTGATCGGCGGCGGCGTCAGCCGCAAGTCCGAGAAGTTCCTGCACCACATCCAGGGCATCAAGGCCGAGATCGTCCCGGCGCAGCTGCAGAACAACGCGGGCATCGTGGGAGCGGCGATGAGGGCGGCCACGGGCACCTAGGCGCCGGGGACGTCCGGGGACCCTCCCGGGAAAGGCCCGGCGCGCCCGGACGTCAGGCCTGGGCCCGGCTCCGGGCGGCGGCCCGCCGGTTGATCGTACGGACCATGCGCATCCGCCGGCCGAGCACGATCGCGCAGGCGAGCAGGGTCCCCCCGTACAGCCAGCCGGCCTGGGTGGCGAGCCCCGTCACCATGCCCATGAGCCGGGCGCCGGTCCCGCCGTCGCCCTCGTCGGCGACCGGGACCAGGCCCAGGGCGAAGGCGACCGGGACGACCACGGGCGCGGTGAGCAGGTCCCCCTCGCGCACCCACAGCGCGGTCAGCACGCACACCGGCAGGAACAGCACGCCGTACACGGTCGGGGACATCCCGAACAGCAGCGCGACGAGGAACCCGAGCGTCAGCATCACTAACCCGCAGAAGAGGCCTCCGCCGAGCCCGGTGAGCCGGGGATTCGGCAGCCGCCGGGCCGCAGGGGAGGGAACGGGCCGGGGAGTCGGCGCGGGTCTGCGCTGCGCCGGGCGGACGGGCCGGGCGGAGCGCGCGACACCGCCCCCGGGCGTCCGCCCCGCCTGAGGAGGCAGCGGCGGCCGGGGTGGCCGAGGCGGCCGGGCCGGCCGGTCGCGTCGCGGTCCGTACTGAACAGGTCGCGTGCTGTGTTGCTCCACTGGATCAACTTAGGTCTGTTTATGTGCTGAATGGGTCGTCGGACACGCCGAGGATCGAGGGCTGTCCATGTGTTCGATTTACCGACGGGGCGTGGAGCGGGTACGCCGTAGACTGGTGGATCGGCCCACGCGCCCAGTCGGCCGATCCTCGTCCCCCATCCTCACGTACGGGAAGTCGCAACGTGTCGCTCACGATCGGAATCGTCGGTCTGCCGAATGTCGGCAAGTCGACCCTGTTCAACGCCCTGACCAAGAACGACGTGCTGGCGGCCAACTACCCGTTCGCCACCATCGAGCCGAACGTCGGCGTGGTCGGTGTCCCCGACGCCCGGCTGGCGAAGCTCGCGGAGATCTTCGGCTCCCAGCGGATCCTCCCGGCCACGGTCGACTTCGTCGACATCGCGGGCATCGTCCGCGGCGCCAGCGAGGGCGAGGGCCTCGGCAACAAGTTCCTGGCGAACATCCGCGAGTCCGACGCGATCTGCCAGGTCATCCGCGCCTTCCAGGACGAGAACGTCGTCCACGTCGACGGCAAGGTCTCGCCGAAGGGCGACATCGAGACGATCAACACCGAGCTGATCCTCGCCGACCTGCAGACCATCGAGAAGGTCCTGCCGCGCCTGCAGAAGGAGTCGCGGATCAAGAAGGACATCGCGCCCAAGGTCAAGGCGGTCGAGGAGGCCAAGGAGATCCTGGAGAAGGGCGACCCGCTCTTCACGCACGGCATCGTCCAGGGCAGCGAGCGCGCCGAGCCCCTGCACGACCTGCACCTGCTTACCACCAAGCCGTTCCTCTACGTCTTCAACGTCGACGAGGACGAGCTGACCGACGAGGACTTCAAGAACGAGCAGCGCGCCCTGGTCGCCCCCGCCGAGGCGATCTTCCTCAACGCCAAGCTGGAGGCGGACCTCGCCGAGCTGGACGAGGAGGACGCCATGGAGCTCCTGGAGTCGGTCGGCGCCGAGGAGCCCGGCCTCGCCATCCTCGCCCGCGTCGGCTTCAACACCCTCGGCCTGCAGACGTACCTGACCGCGGGCCCGAAGGAGTCCCGCGCCTGGACCATCAAGCGCGGCGCCACCGCCCCCGAGGCCGCCGGAGTCATCCACACCGACTTCCAGAAGGGCTTCATCAAGGCCGAGGTCATCTCCTTCGAGGACCTGGTCGAGACCGGCTCGGTCGCCGAGGCCCGCGCCAAGGGCAAGGCCCGCATGGAGGGCAAGGACTACGTCATGCGCGACGGCGATGTGGTGGAGTTCCGTTTCAACGTGTAGCGGGTGATTTACCGTCACGTTGTCGATCTGGCAAACGTGCAGGTCGGAAGGGGTTCGACTCTCCGGAGGCGGACCCCTGGTTTTTCCAGTGCTGGGATGCCGGTGAGGTCCCCGTGTTGGACCGCGGGCCATATCCCCGCGAGGGGGCGTGCAGGAGGTTTTGACGGGCTCGCGCTCACACTTCTTCACGGCTCCGCCGGGCTCCTGTGGAAGCAAGTTCGCACGAACGCGACGAACAGCGGCGTGACCGAGGTCACGCCGCGTCTTGTTGAGGTCGAGGCAGATGTGCAGGGGGAGCTTCGGAGAGCCGACCGTCTACCGGATCAGCTCCCGTCCTCGTCCCGTACGCGAGGTGCGGCGGGCTGGTGCGGGCTTTGCGAGGTGTCCCAGAGGTGCGGAGGTGTCATGCCGTCCTCGCTCGTCTCGTACCAGCCTTGGTTCCGTTCACCCGCACCGCTCTCCGCCGCCCCCGGCGTGAACGTGCCCGCGCCCGTGTCGGTGAACGGCGAGCCCTCGGGGGCCGGGAAGCCCGGCAACCAGGGCCCCGTGGTGCCCCCCTCGCCTGAAGGCCCGCCCTCCGGTCCCTCGCCCTCGCCCTTGTCGGGCGCCGGAAGAAGGGTCCGCCTGATCTCCTCGGCGGCCTCGTCCAGCCCGGCCGCTTCCAGGCTCCGCACCACACGGTGCACGAACACTGTGTACTCGTCCATGTCCGGCTTCAGGCCCAGCGCTGTCAGCAACAGGAGCAGCCGATCCGAGACCTCTAATTCCTCCTCGCGCTCGAACATCCCTCCTCCCTGGTTGTCCCCGCCCCACAGCGGGCCCCCGACGGTCGCCTCGCTCCGCGCGCCCACGGACGGGACGAGCAGGTGGCGGAAGAGCTCGGGCACCTCCTCGTCGTTGGCCGCCGCCGCGATCTGGGCGAGCGGGCCGATCATGTCGACCGCCTTCTCGATTTCGTTCTCGTGACGGGCCAGCCACCACACCACCGCGCTGCCCGCGCTCTTGAGCACGTCGTCACCGAGGTACGGATCGCCCCCGGCGCGCGCCAGTTCGGCGGCCTCACCGGTCCAGCCGAGCGCCGCGCCGCTGTCCCCGGCCTCCTGGGCCATCCAGCCGGTGAACTCCGCGAACCGCGACGCGAGCAGGAGCGCGGGGCCCGAGTGGCGGACGGGGCGTCGGCGGCCAGCCCGGTGACCGTGCGCGTCTGCGTCTCCGGCAGGGGAAGCAGGACCTTCGGCGCGGTGGACTGGCCGAGCTTTCGTAGCTGGTCGAACTGCGCGCGGAAGGAGGGAAGGAGGGGGTCGGCGGGAGAGAACGCCTGACCGCCGAGGGCGGAGGCGGTGGACGGCCGGCTGATCGACGTGTTGGTCGGCTGCGCCCAGGCCCGGCCTCCGACTGGCTGGCGAGGGTGGGCTGCTTCAGCAGCTGACCAAGCGGCTGCTGGAGCCCGCGCTCCAGGGTGAGATCGCCGACCACCTCCTCGGCATCCACCCGGACGACGAAAGCGTGAACTTCACCAACGGCGCCGGCGTGGCCCTCGGTGGCGTCGCGTTCGTCAGGGATGCCGGCCTTGACCCCTGCTTTGCGCGACCGGCCCGGTGCCGCACGGCCCTCGAAACGCAGGTCCGTGACTCGTGAGCGTGAGCGGCAACGGGCGAAGCTCCCTGCTAACGTCTACGTTAGTAACGTTGTTGTTAGTATCATGCGTGGAGGTCGGCGGGCATGGTGGACTTTGTAGGTCGTCGGCAGGAGCTGGCGACATTGGAGCGAGAGCTGCAGAAGGTGGCGGCAGGGGTTGGCGGGGAGCGGCCCGGTCGGTGCGTGATGTTGCGTGGGCGGCGCCGGGTGGGTAAGTCGCGGCTGGTCGAGCGGTTTGCAGAGGGCTCCGGGGTCCCCTTCTTGTTCTACGCGGCGACCGGTGCGTCCCCTAGAGATGATCTTGCACGGCTCGCCCGGGACGCCCAGGCGTCGACGCTGCCGATGGCGCGGCTCGTGGCCGCCGCACGGCCGGAGAGCTGGGACGCCGCGTTCGACGTGCTGGCTGCGGCGCTGCCCGCCGACCGGGCGAGCGTGCTGATCATCGACGAGGTGCCGTACCTGATGGATGCCGATGGCGCCTTTGAGGGGATGCTGCAACGGGCCTGGGATCGGGTGCTGGAGACCAAGCCGGTGCTACTGGTCCTCATCGGCTCCGATCTGTCGATGATGGAGGCCCTGAACAGCTATGGACGCCCCTTCCATCAGCGCGGCCGGGAGATGGTGCTAGGACCACTGAACCCCGCCGAGGTGGGGCAGATGCTCGGGTTGGAACCGGCGGAAGCCTTCGATGCCGCGCTGGTCACCGGAGGGCTGCCGCTGATCTGCGCGGAGTGGCCGCGAGGTGCAGGGCTGTGGGACTTCCTCGACGAGGCGCTGAGCGACCCGGTCTCGGCCCTGCTGGTATCGGCCGAGCGCTCGCTGGCTGCCGAATTCCCTCCGCAGGCTCAGGCGCGTACGGTGCTGGCGGCTATCGGCAGTGGCGAGCGGACCTTCACCAACATCGCCCGTGCAGCCGGCGGAATCGGGGCCACGCCCCTGCAGCGAGCACTGGAGCTGCTTACGGACAAGCGGATCGTCGCTGCGGAGCTGCCCGTATCGCTGCGTCCGTCGAAGGATCGCCGCTACCGGGTGACAGATCCCTACCTGCGGTTTTGGCTGCACCTGCTCGGCCCGTCCATGGAGGAGATCGAGCGGGGGCGGGGCGATCTGAGCCTGGCGCGGATCCGGGACAGCTGGACCAGTTGGCGCGGCCGGGCGATCGAGCCGCTCATCCGCCAGGCGCTCGCCCGGATACTGCCCGACGACCGGCTCCCCGCGGCCCCTGCAGTGGGGGGCTACTGGACCCGCACCAACGACGTCGAAATCGACATCGTTGGTGCGGACTGGGCTCCCATTGCCAAGGAGCTGATCTTCGTCGGCTCTATCAAGTGGCTGGAGCAGTCACCCTTCGACCGGCACGACCTGGCAGCTCTCCATCGACACCGGGCCGCCCTCACCGATGAACCCGTTCCAGTGGTGGCGGTCTCGCGCAGCGGAGTCGACTGTCCGGGGCTCGATGCCGCCTACGGCCCCGGCGATTTGCTGACCGCTTGGCCACTGTGAGTGGCGGATAGCAGGCCAGGAGCGGGAGCTGGTGAGCGCGATCAGGCCGCAGACGTGGGAGACGTCCCTCAGACCTCGACCCGTAGCCGGCGCTGTTGTGCAGCGTTGGCGATCCTGTGACTTCTCATACTTTGTCACGAATCCCGTGCTGGGACGACTTCGCATTTCCCCAGGTCGCATGGGTTGTGGTGGAGTTCCGCTTCAACGTCTGACGAGCCGTCGAGGACGTTGTCCGGCCCGCCTCTTGGCGGTCGGGCGCAGGTTTCTGTCTGCCGGGGCCCTCGTCTCATGAAGTGCTGTGGCCGACGGCCGACCCGGTGGGCGGGGCTGTGGCCGGCGTTTTCAGACCTTGACGACCTCTACGGAGGGCCGCACAGGAGCGTCAGGTCCTCGGGGTCGGAAGTGAGGACGGTGATCGGCTGGGACGTGCTGCGGGCGATAGCGGCGAAGGCGGCGTCGATGGCGTCCTTGTGGCCGTGGAGATGATGGGCGCGAAGGAGAGCGGCGGCCTCGTCGGTGATCTCCTTGGTGACGTCGTGAACGTCGACGCGGGAGAGGACCCACTTGATGCGGGCCGGGTGGATCCGCTCGTAATCGGCCTCAAGGGTGGTCATGGCGCTGGTGGCAACGCGGATGCCCTCCTCCGATGCCGCCTGGACCAGAGCCACGACGGTGCGGTCCTTGCGGTAGGGCTTGGAGAGTCCTTCGCTGTCGAGCAGCAGGGTTCCGGGCATCAGGCGGCGACACCTTGACGTGTTCGGGCTGGTCAGCGGCGCACTTCTGACCGTCGGGCGGCGCCTCGGCCGGCACCGGTGCTTACCACGCCAGGGAGACGGGCCGGGCGGCAATGGGTGGATTTCCCCTGTTCAGGGTGGAGGGTGCCGTAACAGGGCTGAAGCCGGTCCCCGGTGCGAAGAATCCGGGATGTGAATGCTTCCTCGGGGACCGCGCTTCGGAGCTATCCGGTCCTGCTGGCCGGTGTACCCGCCGACGGCGAGAGTTGGGTGCACTGGCCCAGGAGCAGCGCCGTGCTGCTCGACACCTACGAGACGGTCGCGCTCAAAGCGCGTCTCGACCACGACCGGGCCGGCCCGGCGGACCACGACGACCCCCGACTGGTCGGCAGGGTGGCGCGGTCCACCGGCGAGCAGGCCCTCGCGGCGCTCGCCGCGGCGCGCGAGGCGCAGCCGGCCTGGGCGCGAGTCCCGCTCGATCACCGGCTGGACTTCGTCCGCGCCTTCCACCGCCTGCTGCGGGAGCGGGCTGAGGAACTCATGTCGGTCCTCGTCGCCGAAGGGAACCCGCGGCAGGTGAGTCGGTGGGCCCTGTCCGCCGCGCTGAATCTGACGCACCCCGACTCGGTCGCGTACGCGCGTGCCGCCATGGTCTGGGAGGGCGGTCATGCGGGCCGGCTGGTGCGGCTGGTGCGCAAGCCCGACGGGGTGGTCTGCCTGGACCCGGCGCGCAACGCCCCGATGCTCACCGCTCTGTCCGGGGTGCCGACGCTGGCGGCGGGCAACGCGCTGGTGGTCAACGCCCCGCCGACGGTCCCGCTGAGCACCGCCTACCTCTTCCACGAGCTGGTCGCCCCGCTGCTGGCCGACCACGGGGCGCCGCCCGGCACGCTGAGCGTGCTGTGCGCGCCGGCCCGGCCGATGCTGCGCACGTGGCTCGCCTCCCCGCACTGCGACGACATCTTCTTCTTCGGCGGTTCGGCCCAGGGCGCCGAACTCACCCGCTCCTGCCTGGAGCACGGCAAGAAGCCCATCATGGAGCTGGCCGGCAACGACGCCCTCGTGGTCTGGCGGGACGCCGACCTGGACGGCGCCGTCGAAGCGGCACTGGAGCGCTACCTGGGGTCCGGACAGCTCTGCCTGGCACCGAAGTTCGCCCTGGTGCATCCCGCCGTTGCGGACGACTTCACCGAGCGGCTGCACCGGAAGGTGGCCGCTCTGCGCGTGGGGCTGCCGGACGACCCGGAGGTCGTGCTCACCCCGGTGATCAAGCGGAACCAGTGCAAGGAGGTGCTGGACGACGCCGTGGCCCGGGACGCCGAACTGCTCTGCGGTGGTGACCTGGTCGACGTGCACGGACGTCCCTCCCCGCGGGGCCCGTTCGTCCGGCCCGCGCTGCTGCGCGTACGGGGTCTCGAGCGGGCGGCGACCATGAACGCCGTCACCGAGGAGACGTTCTTCCCCCTGATGTGCGTGGTCGTGCCGGAGGCCGCCACGTCTCCGGCAGCGGCCTCGGACGACGCGCTGCTGGACGCGGTCCTCACGTTCGTCAACGCCAATCGGTACGGGCTGCGCAACTCGCTGTGGGCGCGTGATCCGCACGTCGTCCACCGGTTCACGGACGAAGTGACCAACGGTGGTGTGCTGAAGGTCAACGACAGCCACATCGGGACCCTGCCCGTGCTGCCCATCGTCGGCGGCACGGGGCTGTCGGGCGGCGTCTTCGGGGAGGCCAACGTCTCCTTTCTGCGCACCACCCGCCTCCAGGGCATCAGCCTCGCCACCGGGACCGGTGAGCCCTTCGACCACCTCGCCGCCGCCGG
>NZ_LIQT01000541.1:0-269 GCF_001418415.1 Streptomyces hirsutus | reverse complement strand
GAGGACCTCCTGACCCTGGGATCGCAGCTGCTGTCCAAGTTCGGCGAGCCGGTCACCTCGCCCAAGGGCACCGCGCTGATGGACGGCATGACCCGCTTCTGGGATGCCCTGGTCGCCGCCGCGGACCAGGACGGCGACGAGCGGCTCACCCGCGACGAGTACCGGGACTGCATGACCGGCGCCTTCGTCGAGTCGCCCGAGGGCTTCGACACCTCGTTCCGGCCCCTGGCGGAGGCGGTGTGCGCGCTGCTGGACACCGACGGGGACGG
>NZ_LIQT01000540.1 GCF_001418415.1 Streptomyces hirsutus | reverse complement strand
CGAGGTCCTCGGCTCCCGCGACGCCCCCGCCCTCGCCTTCACCCTCCACGCCGCGCTCGCCCTCCTCCACGTACGCGAACTCCGGAATGTCCTCGATCCGCAGGTGGACCGGGTCCGGGAAACGGCGGGAGGACGGCCGGTAGGGCGAGGGGTCGGTCGGAGGGCCGGGGACGGCCGCGTGCAGCGGGTTGATCTGGACGAATCCGGCGCCGAGGGTGCGGCCGGCCCAGGTGGCGAGTTCGCCGAGGTCGGCGAGGTCGCCCATGCCCCAGGAGCGGCGGGAGAGGAGCGAGTAGAGCTGGACGAGGAGTCCGTAGGAGCGGGCCGGGGGCGCGGGCAGCCGGGGCGGGGCGACGATCAGGTGGGCCTCGCCGGTGCGGCCGTCGGGCGCGGTGGCGGTCACCCGGTGCACGCCGGGCGGGAGGTTCTCGGCCGAGGCGCGGGTCTCGCCCTGCTCGGTGCGGACGAGCAGCCGGGTGCCTTCGGGGAGCTCGGCCAGGGCGGGCGGCATGTCGGTGCCCCAGCCGACCACGGTGGGCGGCAGCAGCCGCTCGGCCTGCTCCCGCTCGCGGGCGGTGAGCGCGTCACGGACGGCCTCGGGGGTCCCCGCGTCCACGCCGAGGGCGGCCAGGGCGCGGGTGACGGCGGTGGCCGAGGCGGCGACCGTACGGTCCGGGGAGGGGTTGTAGGAGGTGGCGACGCCGTGGAGGGCGGCGAGCCGGGACAGGTCCGCGGAAGGCGCGGAAGGCTCCGGCGTCGGCCCGGAGGGCTGCGTGGAAGGCCCGGACGGTGGCTCGGAAGGGTCGGAGGGCGACGCGGAAGGGTCGGAGGGCGACGCGGAAGGCGGCTCGGCCGGTCCGGCACCGGCCATCTAGGGCTCCGGGACGTACTGCGCCGGGAAGGAGTCGAGTCCGGTGGTGTCCATGGAGGCGTCGGACTCGCTGGTCAGGGGGGCGGCGTCGGAGAGCGGGGGCTCGCTGGTGAGGGGTTCGGCGTCGGGCAGCGGGGGCTCGCTGGTGAGCGGGACTCCCGCGCAGGGGCCCTCCGCGCTGAAGACGCAGGCGTGCATGCCTTCGGCTTCGGCGCTGTGCAGGCCATCGAGGTCGGCGGACGGGTCCGCCTCGGGTTTGGACAGGGGCGGGGACAGAACGAACGCCGGTGCAGCAGCCACTGAGGGCCTCCTCGTCGGAATCAATCGGAATCGCTGGGAATCGCTGGGAATCAATCGGAGTCGATCGGAGTCAATCGGACGGAATCTCATGGGGCTTCGCGCACGGATGCGCCGGTCGGCGGGGTTCCTCGCAGCCCCTACCCAGCGGGCGCGAAGGCAGGCATCCCCGTCCGGGGAACGTGCTTCTGCTCACATTGTGTTCCCGTTCCCGCATTCCACATGCGGGCAAACCCGTCACGACGGCCACTCTGATTGACACGTCCGGAGCACAATGATGGGCTCCTGGCCTGTCACGTAACGGTTCTGTCTCCTCGGGAGGGGCCTTGCAGCTACGACGTGGGAAGAGGGCGGCCGCCCTCGCGTTCGTCGTCGTCGCCGGGACGCTGGGCGCCGCGCCCGCTTCCGTGGCGGCCCCCTCCGTTCCCGGGACGACCACGTCCCCCGTTCCCGACCGGGTCGAGGCGGACCTGGCCGTCTGGCCCCGCCCCCAGTCCCTGCGGGCGAACGGCGCCCCGGTCTCGGTGACCGAAGAGGTCGTCCTGAGCACCGACGCGTCGGCCGACCCCCATGCCGTCGAGGCCCTGCGCGCGCTGCTGCGGGAGGCCGGCGCGCGCCGGTTCACCGCCCCCGGCGACAAGGCGCCCGAGGGGGCGCTCGTGGTGCGGATGGGCGCGGACCGGCCTGTGGGCTCCTCCCAGCCGGACCTTCACGCCCTCCCCTCGGGCGGCTACACCCTGACCGTCGGCGGGGAGGCCGTCGCGCTCACCGGTGCGGGCGAGGACGGCCTGTTCCACGCCGTCCAGACGCTGCGTCAGCTCCTGCGTCCCGACGGCACCTTCACGGCCGCCGTCGTCCGCGACTGGCCGGGCACCGCCGTGCGCGGGATCACCGAGGGCTTCTACGGCACCCCGTGGACGCACCGACAGCGGCTGGGCCAGCTGGACTTCATGGGCCGCACCAAGCAGAACCGGTTCCTGTACGCGCCCGGCGACGACCTCCACCGTCAGGCCCGCTGGCGCGAGCCGTACCCGGACCGGCAGCGCGCGGAGTTCCGGGAGCTGGCGGAGCGGGCCCGGAGCAACCACGTCACGCTCGGCTGGGCGGTGGCGCCGGGCCAGGCGATGTGCTTCGCCTCGGGCGAGGACCTGCGCGCGCTGACCCGCAAGCTGGACGCGATGCGGGCGCTGGGCTTCCGCGCCTTCCAACTGCAGTTCCAGGACGTCAGCTACAGCGAGTGGCACTGCGGGAAGGACGCGAAACGCTTCGGTTCCGGCCCCGACGCCGCCGCCCGCGCCCAGGCGTACGTGGCGAACGCGGTGGCCCGCCACCTGGCGGATCGTCACCCTGGTTCCGCCGCACTCTCGTTGATGCCGACCGAGTACTACGAGGACGGGTCGACCGCGTACCGGCGGGCCCTCTCGGACGCCCTGGACTCCGGGGTGGAGGTGGCGTGGACCGGGGTCGGCGTGGTGCCGAGCACCATTACGGGCGGCGACCTGGCCGAGGCGCGGAAGGTGTTCGCGCGCCCGCTGGTGACCATGGACAACTATCCGGTCAACGACTTCGCCCCCGGCCGGATCTTCCTCGGCCCCTACCAGGGCCGCGAGCCCGCCGTGGCCGCCGGTTCGGCCGCCCTGCTCGCGAACGCGATGGAGCAGCCCGAGGCGTCCCGCATCCCCCTGTTCACGGCCGCCGACTTCGCCTGGAACCCGCGCGCCTACGACCCCCAGGAGTCCTGGCGGGCCGCGATCAAGGACCTCGCGGAGGGTGACCCCGTGCTGGGTGAGGCGTTGTCCGCGCTGGCGGGCAACGACGCGTCCTCGGTCCTCGGCGCCGAGGAGTCTGCGTACCTGCGGCCGCTGCTGAAGGAGTTCTGGCGGACCCGCGCGGACGCCGGCGGCGACGAGGGCCGCGCGGCGGAGAAGCGGCTGCGCGCCGCCTTCACGGTGCTGCGCGAGCTGCCCGGGACCCTGGCCGGCGACCCGCGCACGGCCTCGCTCGCCGACGAGGTCGCCCCCTGGACCGGGCAGCTGGCCCGCTACGGCGAGGCGGGCCTGACCGCGCTGGACATGCTGCGCGCGCAGGAGTCCGACGACGCGGGCGCCTCCTGGACCGCGTACCGGGAGCTGGCCGAGCGGCGGACGCTGCTGAAGCCCGCCCGGGTGACGGTCGGCAAGGGCGTCCTGGACCCGTTCCTGAACCGGGCCCGGGACGCGTACGAGACCTGGGCGGGCATCGGCCGCGAGGCGACCGCCGGCTCCGGCGGCCGGTCGGACGACGGCGTGCTCCAGTTGCCGCGGGTCCGGGACCTGAGCACGGTGACGGTCCTGGCCGAGCCCGGCACCGTGGGGACGGTCGAGATCCACGCGCCGGGCGCGGGCTGGCGCCGCCTGGGCACACTGGCCGCCTCCGGCGCCACCGAGCTGCGGGTGGACGGACCGGCCGGCGCCGTCCGCGTCACCGGCGCGGACGCCTCCCGGGTACGGCACGTCGTGCCGTGGTTCACGGACGAGCCCGGCGTCTCGATGACGCTGCCGGACGGCCCCGCGGACACCGACATCGGCGGCACCCGGCGGCTCACGGCCACGCTCGAGTCGCTGCGGCCCGAGCAGGTGCGCGGCAAGGTGACCGTCGAGGCGCCGAAGGGCGTGAAGGTACGGGTCCCGGAGGGCGCCCTGACCGTCCCGCGCGGCACCTCCGTGGAAGTGCCCGTCGAGGTGACGGTGGAGCCCGGGGCGCCGACCCGGTCGTACGAGGTGCGGCTCGGCTTCGGCGGGGTGACGCACACGCTGACGGTCAACGCCGTCCCGCGCACCGCCGGACCCGACCTGGCCCGCACCGGCACGGCGAGCTCCTCGTCCGACGAGACGCCCGACTTCCCCGCCTCGGCGGCGAACGACGGCGTCCCGGAGACCCGTTGGTCGTCCCCGGTCGAGGACGACTCCTGGTGGCAGGTCGAGCTGGAACGCCCGGTGCGGCTCGGGAAGGTCGCCCTGCACTGGCAGGACGCGCACCCGTCGGCGTACCGCGTCGAGGTCTCGGCGGACGGCCGCAGCTGGCGTACGGCGGCGTCAGTGACGGACAGCGCCGGCGGGCGGGAGACGCTGCGCATGGACGAACCCGACGTCCGTCACGTCCGCGTCCAGGGCGAGGCCCGCGCCACCGAGTGGGGCTACTCCCTGTGGTCGGTGGAGGCGTACGCGGTCGCGGACTGAGGTGAGGCGGGGCGGGGCAGGGCTGCCCGGGGGCACCAGGACCTGTCTCGTATACA
>NZ_LIQT01000054.1 GCF_001418415.1 Streptomyces hirsutus | reverse complement strand
GGCGGGGGGTGCGCGTGCCGAGGGTGCGCCGGTGGGGTGTCCTGTGCGCCGTCGGGCGCTCCCCCGTTCGTGCCCGTTGATCCACGACTTTGTGAAATCCTTCACCCACCCTCTTGGCCCGACCCCGTTGTTCGTGCTGAGATGCGGCCACCACTCAACAGCTCGATGGCGTGCTCGGGGAGGGCAACGTGGCGCACACCGCCATGTCTGGTAACGGAACGACCGCTGGTGACGATCCCCTCCAGACCGCGGTATGGCGGCTGCGCTCACGCGCCTGCTGGGCCGACGCCGCCGCTCTGCTCACCCCGGACACCGCGGCCGCCGCGCTGCAGCGGTCGTCGCTCCTGGTGGAGCGGTGCCTGTACACGGAGACGGGCTGGGCCGAGGCCGAGGACGCGCTGCGTACGGCCGAGGCGCTGGCCGACACCGACGACGAACGGGGCGCCGCCGCTTGTGAACGCGGGTACTTGGCCTACGCCGCCACCCTGTTCGCGGTGCGCGACCGGGCCGACGAGGCGCGGGCCGCGCTCGGGCGCGCGGCGGCGCTGATCCCTCCCGGGGCTCCGGCACGGGCGCTGCTGGACTTCCGGCGCGGGCTGATCGCAGAGAACCTGTCCCGCTCCCCGCAGTCGGCGCGTGCCGCGTACCGCCGCGCCCACGCGGGCGCCACCGCGCACGCGGACCCGTTACTGCTTTCCGGCACATGGCGTCACCTCGCCGGACTCGCCCTGCGGGAGGGCGAGTTGGCGGAGGCACGGCACGGCTTCGCCGAATCCCTGCGGATCCGGGAGGAGTTGGGCTATCTGGTCGGCACGGCCCCGGCCCTGGTCTCCCTCGCCGACACGGAGACCGAGCCGGAGGCGTCCCGCCTGCGCGAGGAGGCCCGCCGGCTGCTGCGCCTGCTCGGCGGTGTCCCCACCTGGCTGTCCCGCCAACTGGCCCCACCGGCCCCGGGAGCGGCGACGGCGTAGGAACGCCCGCGGCTCCGGGCCCCGTACCGGGTTCCGAGCGCGGGGGGACGGGCCGCCGTTCAGACCGCGCCGGTGAAGTGCTCCTCCAGCAGTGACCGCACCGCGTCCTGGGCGCCCGCGATCAGCGCGTCCAGCAGGGCCGTGTGCTGGTGGGCGTCGGCCACCAGTCCCACCCGGCCGAGAGGGCCGGGGGCGGCGCCGACCAGGGGCCACTGGGCACGGCGGTGGAGGTCCTCGGCGATCCGGACCAGCTGTTCGTTGCCGGCGAGGGCGAGCACCGCGCGGTGGAAGGCACGGTCGGACTCGGCGTACGTGGCGCGGCAGCCGGAGGAAGCCGCGCGGATCGTGGCTTCGGCGAGGGGGCGCAGTTCGGCCCAGCGTTCGGCGGGCACCGTACGGGCCAGCCGCAGCACCATCGGGACCTCGATCAGCGCCCGGACCTCGGCCAGTTCGGCCAGCTCCCGGTCGCCCCGCTCGACCACCCTGAAGCCCCGGTTCGGCACGACCTCGACCGCGCCCTCCAGGGCGAGTTGCTGCATGGCTTCCCGGACGGGGGTCGCGGAGACCCCGAACCGCTCGGCCAGCACCGGCGCGGAGTACACCACGCCGGGCCGCAGGTCGCCCGTCACCAGCGCGGTGCGCAGTGCGGCGAGGACCTGCCCGCGCACGGAGGACCGCTGGACGGGCGTCCGGGGCCGGGGAAGGACGGCGGCCGGTTCGCTGTGGGTGTGCTCGCCGCGTACGGCGTCGTCCCGACCGGGTACGGCGTCGCCCTCCCGGCCCCGTGTGCCGGATGTGCCGGACCGGGCGGGCGCCCTGACCCTGCCCGCGCCCCCGTCCGCGCCTGCGGCCGGGCCGCCCTGTCCGGTCCCGGTGTCACCCGTCCCTGCGAAGCCCTTCGTGCCCTGCCTCACGGGGCCCTCCTCCGGATGTTTCAGTACTTGGGGTCATTACGGCGGCTTGTCAGTCGTTCGTCAAGCACCTTACGGGCAAGGGCCCCGCGGTTCACATCTCAACGATCTTAGGTAAGGTGAGGCTTACCTTTACCGCTCCGGCGTCGGGCCGGTTCGGCGAGACGTGAAGGGGTGGTCCCATGGCAGCGCCCGGTTCGGCCGTCGCGGACGCGTACACCCGCCTGGCGGAGGCTTTCCCGGCACTCGCCGTCACGGAACTCGCCCCCGACGAGGAGGTGCCCAAAGGCGGCGCCTGGGTGTCCGCCGACGCTCTCGCCGAGGGGGACGGCGGCTCCGCCCTGGACGCCTTCCTGTCCTGGGACGACAGCCAGGTGCTGCGGGACTACGGACAGCAGGCCCGCCCCGACGTGGTCGCCAGTTTCGGCCTGCACCGCTACGCCTGGCCCGCCTGCCTGCTGATCACCGTGCCGTGGTTCCTGCACCGCCGCGTGCCCCGCTACCCGGTGACCCACGTCTCCTTCGACCGCGCGGCCGACGGACTCGCCGTGGGCCGCATGGCCGTGCGCCCCGAATCGTTCGCCTGCCTTCCGGACGACCCGGCGGCCGCGCTGCCCGGCGCCCGCGTGGTTCCGGACGAGGAGGCCCTGCGGGCCGAGGTGCGCGCCTCCGTCGCCGAGCACCTCGAACCCGTCCTGACGGGCTTCGGTCCGAGGATGCGCCGTCGCGGCCGCGCCCTGTGGGGCATGGCGACCGACGAGGTGGTGGAGAGCCTGCGGTACATCGGCCAACTGCTGGGCGAGGAGGAGCGGGCCCTGCGGGAGCTGGAGCTGCTGCTGCCGGGTGCGACCAAGCCGTACGTCGGCGCGGCGGGCTTCCGTCCGGTCACCGGGCCGGGCGGCGAAGCCACGCACACCCGGGACCGGATCAGCTGCTGCATGTTCTACACCCTGCGCCCCGACGACATCTGCGCCAACTGCCCACGCACCTGCGGCGTCGGGAAGGCGAGCGGCAGGGCGGCAGGCGGCAAGGTCATCAGCATGCCCGTCGAAGACGTCGACATGCCGGTGGCCAAGGCGAGTTGACGCCGCGTCGGGCGGCGATGCACCCGCGCCCGCCCGACTCCGAGCCTCGCGAAGGTCACAGAGACTTCACAATTCCCTCACCTGTCGCAAGGTGTACCCACCTAACCACCCGTACGAGTAGTCTCATTCGAACCCAACCCACGTCTCTCACGCGTCAGTTCGAGCAGAACGCCGCCCCGGGTACCCCCTCGCGCTCCAATGGCGGCCACTTGCCCCGAAATCCCCTGAAGGACGGCGGGATTGGGCCACTATGGCGGGCGTTACGCCCTATCCCAATGCAAGGGACCCCTGGATGAGACTGACCGACATATCGCTGAATTGGCTGCTTCCGGGCGCCGTGCTGCTCCTGGGCATGCTGGCGGCGGTGGCGGTGCTCGCGCGCGGCAAGCGCTCCTCGGTCAAGGACACGAGCGCGGACGACTCGTGGGAGCGCAGCGAGGAGCGCCGCAGGCGCAAGGAGGCGCTGTACGGCACTGTCTCCTACATCCTGCTGTTCTGCTGTGCCGCGGTGGCGGCCGCGCTCTCCTTCCACGGTCTGGTCGGCTTCGGCGAGCAGAACCTCGGGCTGTCCGACGGCTGGCAGTACCTCGTGCCCTTCGGTCTGGACGGCGCGGCGATGTTCTGCTCGGTGCTCGCCGTGCGCGAGGCCAGCCACGGTGACGCGGCGCTCGGCTCCCGCATACTCGTGTGGACGTTCGCGTTCGCCGCGGCCTGGTTCAACTGGGTGCATGCTCCCCGGGGCATAGGGCACGCGGGTGCTCCGCACTTCTTCGCGGGCATGTCCCTGTCGGCGGCCGTGCTGTTCGACCGTGCGCTGAAGCAGACCCGCCGGGCCGCCCTGCGCGAACAGGGCCTGGTGCCGCGCCCGTTGCCGCAGATCCGCATCGTCCGCTGGCTGCGGGCTCCCCGGGAGACGTACCGTGCCTGGTCGCTGATGCTGCTGGAGGGCGTACGCAGCCTCGACGAGGCGGTCGAGGAGGTCCGCGAGGACCAGCGCCAGAAGGACGAGACGCGCCGGCGCCGGCGTGGCCAGGAGCGAGTGGAGCGGGCGCGGCTGAAAGCCATCAGCCGGGGCCACCGCGCCCTCGTGGGCGGCGGCCATCCCGTGGAGGCCCCGACGGTGGAGCGGGCGGACGACGTGGTGCCCACGGAGCCTGCCATAGCGGCGCCGGAGGCCGTCCTGCCCGTACGCTCGCGCCCCTCTCTGCAGCCGGTGCGCGGTGCTTCCGATCCGACGACCGTCGACCTCACCGCGGAGGACGACACCCAGGCACTGCCGCGCCTGGACTCCCTCGAGCGCAAGCTCAAGGACCTGGAGCAGCAGTTCGGCTGACGTCGGCGGGATGACTGAACGGGGCGGGGCACGGCCTGTGCGGGCCGTGCCCCGCCCCGTTCAGTGCGCCGGCGCCGGTTTCGGTGCCGATGCCGGTACCGGTGCCCGTGTCAGGCCGCGTCCGCGTCGAGTTCGAACCAGACCGCCTTGCCCACCCCGTGCGCCCTGATCCCCCACGCGTCGGCGAGGGACTCGACCAGGACCAGCCCCCGGCCGTGCGTACTGTCGTCGGCGTCCGGCACCCGCGGCCGGGGCTCGTGGTCCACGAAGTCCCGTACCTCGACCCGTAATACCCGGGGTCCGACGGTGGCGGTGAGGACCGCCGCCCGGTCGGTGTGGATCAGCGCGTTGGTGACGAGCTCGGTGGTGAGCAGTTCGGCCGTCTCCGACTGCCCGGGCCTTCCCCAGTGTCTGAGCAGTCGTCGTAGGTCGTGGCGGGACTCGGGCACCGCCCGCAGGTCCGCGCGTCCCAGCCGGCGCCTGAGCTGTGCCTCCGACACCCGTTCCCCGCCCCCGTCGGCCGTCCCTTCCACGGTCGTCACCGAGCCGGTCCCCGCCGTGCCGGGACAACCCCCTTGTACCTGCCTTCTCATGGCCCCCGCCCGCGTTCCGGTGTCGATTCCCCCTGCGGCTCGAACACGTCCGTGGAAATCCATGCCCCGTCACCCACGCGCCAGTCATGCGGCATCGTCAAGGCCGGTTATTGGCCGAACTTCAACGGCCACACACGTGTGCGGGGCCGTCCTCCCGACCCCCGTGGCGAGAGGACGACCCCGGATTCGTGGTGGTCGTAGGGCCCGATGCGGACCATGCCCTTCCGGGCGGTTCCTTCCGGACAGCGGCGTTTCGGACAGGGTTTTCCGGCGTCAGTACAGCTTGTCGACGGCCTTGGTCGTCGTCTTCTTGAAGGCGGCCACCGGGGCGTCGCCGAAGTCGCCCATCTGCCCCCAGCTCACGAGGGTGACCGTCCTCCCGTCCCGTCCCACCGACAGCAGGTGGATGTCGGTGGCGCCCCAGGAGGCGCGGGTGTGCAGTCCGTGGACCTGCGCGCCCTCCTCGACCGGCAGCGAGCCGTAGTACCGGCCCTCGGCCTCGATCTCCGGGTCGGACCGCTCGAGGCGGTCCGCGCAGGAACGAATCTTCTTGTTGATCAGGGCGGCCAGCGCCTTGCCCTTGGCGGCCGAGCCCGTCACGACCGTGGCCTGTACGGCGCCCGCGTCCAGCTCGGTGTGGAAGACCCGGTGCCGGTAGTCGTAGGCCGGGATGCCGTCTTCGCCCAGACAGTAGGCGAGTTCGACCGGGAAGCCGTCGGTGACGGGTCCCGCCGTCCACTCGGACGACGGGTGCGGCGGCAGTTGGGACGCCGCGAGGAACTTGGGCACGGCGGTCTTCACCTTCGGAGCGGCGTCCGTGGCCGGCGCGGCTCCGGCCGGCCCGGTGAGCGACGTGACGACGGCGAGGGTGATGACGGAGACGACGGAGAGCGCGGCGGCCCGGGTGCGCAGGNNGTGGCCGGCGCAAGCGTCGGCGGCCGTTCCCGGGGCATGGAACCATCCCAGCCCATCTGACGTGCAGGTATATGAGGTGCCTGGGATGCCGTCCCGGGCCCGTTCGGCCCAACGAGTGTGTTGCGGGGTGAAGGTGTCGGCACAGGACGACGTGGCGGAGTTCGCGGCTCGGCTGCGGGAACTGAAGGAACGCACGGACCGCAGTTACGGCTCGCTGGCCCGCCGTCTGAACATGAACACCTCCACGCTGCACCGCTACTGTGCGGGCGAGGCGGTCCCCCTCGACTTCGCCCCGGTGGAACGCTTCGCCGCCCTGTGCGGGGCGTCGGGCACGGAACGCCTGGAACTCCACCGCCACTGGCTCCTGGCCGTCGCGGCACGGCAGCGGCCGCGAACGGGAGAGACGACGGAGGCGGAGGCGGAGCCGGAAGCGGAGGGCGACGCGGACACGGCCGCGGGGGCGGGGGCGAAGGCCGCGGCGGAGGGCACGGACACGCCGTCCGCCACCGGCGCCACCACCACCGGCGCCGATCGGCCGCTCCTGGACGCGGGCGTCGTCATCGTCCCCCACCCCCC
>NZ_LIQT01000539.1 GCF_001418415.1 Streptomyces hirsutus | reverse complement strand
GGGCCGAATGCGCGGCTGACGGATACGCGGGTGGGGGCCGGGGCGCGGGTGGACAACACGGTGGCGTCGGGTGCGGAGGTCGGTCCGGAGGCGTCGGTGGGTCCGTTCGCCTATCTGCGTCCGGGGACGCGGTTGGGGCGTGGGGGGAAGATCGGCACGTATGTGGAGACGAAGAACGCGTCGATCGGTGAGGGTACGAAGGTTCCGCATCTGTCGTATGTGGGGGATGCGACGATCGGCGAGTTCTCGAACATCGGTGCGGCGAGTGTGTTCGTGAACTACGATGGACAGGACAAACATCACACGACGGTCGGGTCGCACTGCCGGACGGGTTCCGACAACATGTTTGTGGCACCTGTCACGGTCGGGGACGGTGCTTACACCGCCGCCGGCTCTGTGATCACGAAGGATGTGCCGCCCGGTTCGTTGGCTGTGGCCCGTGGGCAGCAGCGGAACATCGAGGGCTGGGTGGCTCGTAAGCGTCCGGGGAGTGCTGCCGCGAAGGCAGCGGAGGAGGCTGTCCGGGGGTCGGCCGAGGAGGGTTGACCGGAAAGCGGTGCGCCGGAGTCGTCGTATCGTGATAAGTGCACATCCGCACCCCATCAGGTGAGATGACCTCGCGCGTGCCGTCTGAGAGGTCTCTCGCCTTCGAGCCGCGAGTTTCTGCGACACCTCTGAGGAGATAGTGCTGTGACCGGGATCAAGACGACCGGCCAGAAGAAGATGATGTTCTTCTCCGGCCGGGCCCACCCCGAGCTTGCCGAGGAGGTCGCCCGCCTGCTGGGTGTGGGGGTCGTTCCGACCAAGGCCTTCGACTTCGCCAATGGCGAGATCTATGTGCGTTACGAGGAGTCGGCCCGTGGTGCCGACTGTTTCCTGATCCAGAGCCACACGGCTCCGATCAACAAGTGGATCATGGAGCAGTTGATCATGATCGACGCGTTGAAGCGTGCGTCGGCGAGGTCGATCACCGTCATCGTGCCGTTCTACGGTTACGCGCGGCAGGACAAGAAGCACCGCGGGCGTGAACCGATTTCGGCGCGTCTGATCGCGGATCTGATGAAGACCGCGGGTGCGACCCGGGTGCTGACGGTGGATCTGCACACGGACCAGATCCAGGGTTTCTTCGACGGTCCGGTGGATCACCTGTTCGCGCTGCCGCTGCTGGCGGACTACGTGGGCGCGAAGGTGGACCGGGAGAAGCTGACGGTGGTGTCGCCGGACGCGGGCCGTGTGCGGGTGGCGGACCGCTGGTGCGACCGGCTGGGTGCGCCGCTGGCGATCGTGCACAAGCGGCGTGACAAGGACGTGGCGAACCAGGTCACGGTCCACGAGGTGGTCGGTGAGGTCAAGGGCCGTGTGTGCGTCCTGGTCGACGACATGATCGACACCGGTGGCACGATCTGCGCCGCGGCGGACGCGTTGTTCGCGCACGGTGCGGAGGACGTGATCGTGACGGCGACGCACGGTGTGCTGTCGGGTCCGGCGGCGGACCGGCTGAAGAACTCGCGGGTGAGCGAGTTCGTGTTCACGGACACGCTGCCGACTCCGGGTGAGCTGAGCGCCGACCTGGACAAGCTGACGGTGCTGTCGATCGCGCCGACGATCGCGAGTGCGGTGCGTGAGGTGTTCGAGGACGGTTCGGTGACGAGCCTGTTCGACGAGCAGTAAGGGTTCTCCTCCGGGTTCCCCCTGCGTCCCGGCTGATCGTTTTGGGTACGGCCTCCCTGTCCGAGTAGACTGCTCCAGTTGCTCGGCGAGGGAGGCCGTACCGCTTCGTGAGGAGTGGAGTACGGCGGTCCGTAATCGACGCGCTCTTCGTAGCAGGCCGTTCGTGGCCGGGTGACTTTCCCCAAGCTCCACGGAGCGGGGGGTATCCCCAACGGTTCCTGACTTCGAGGAGTGGTGAGCATGTCCGAGGTGAAGATTCACGCCGAGACCCGGCGCGAGTTCGGCAAGGGTGCGGCGCGTCGTATCCGTCGCGAGAACAAGGTCCCGGGTGTGGTGTACGAGCACGGTCTCGAGCCGCTGCACCTGACGCTGCCGGGTCACGAGCTGCTGCTGGCGCTGCGTACGCCGAACGTGCTGATCGATCTGGTCGTCGACGGTGAGGGCAGCCAGCTGGCGATCCCGAAGGCCGTGCAGCGTGACGCGATCAGGGGCCACCTGGAGCACGTCGACCTGCTGATGGTGAAGCGGGGCGAGCGGGTCACCGTCGAGATCCACGTGACCGCCGAGGGTGAGCTGGCTCCGGGCGGCAACCTGCTGGAGCACGTCATTCCGACGCTGCCGATCGAGGCCGAGGCGACGAACATCCCGGACGGCGTGAGCGTCTCGGTGCAGGGCCTGTCGGCCGGCGCCACGATTCTCGCCAAGGACCTGGAGCTGCCGGCCGGTGCGAAGCTGGCCGTGGACGGGGACACCGTGGTGCTGCAGGTGCTGGCCGCGCAGGCCGAGGAGGCCGCGGGCGACGAGGACGAGGCCGCCGAGGCCTGATCCTCCTCGTAGTCTTCCTACGCGTCGGCCGCTGTTCCCGTGCGGGGGCAGCGGCCGACGTGTATGTGGACGAGTACGGGACGCGGACGAAGGAGACTGGGACGTGACGACCGATGCGGCGGCTCCCTGGCTGATCGTGGGGCTGGGTAATCCGGGGCCGGAGTACGCCGGGAACCGGCACAACGTGGGGTTCATGGTGGCGGACCTGCTGGCGGAGCGGATCTCGGGCCGGTTCAAGCGGGCCGGGAAGGCGCAGGCGCAGGTGGTGGAGGGGCGGACCGGTCCGCCGGGTCCGGCGGGCCGGCGGGTGATTCTGGCGAAGCCGACGTCGTTCATGAATCTGTCGGGCGGGCCGGTGAACGCGCTGCGGGAGTTCTACAAGGTGCCGGTGGCGCAGGTGGTGGCGATCCATGACGAGCTGGACATCGACTACGGGACGCTGCGGTTGAAGCTGGGGGGCGGGGACAACGGCCACAATGGGCTGAAGTCGATGACGAAGGCGTTCGGTCCGGACTATCACCGGGTGCGGTTCGGGATCGGGCGGCCGCCGGGGCGGATGCAGGTGGCGGACTACGTGCTGCGGGACTTCTCGTCGGCGGAGCGCAAGGAGCTGGACTATTTCGTGGACCGGGCGGCGGACGCGGTGGAGTGTCTGGTGCTCGACGGTCTGGAGCGGGCGCAGGGGACGTACAACTCCTGAGCGGGGGCGGATTCCTCACGGAGTTGACCGACCGCAAGGGCATGGCCAAAGATCTCGGCCATGCCTTCAGCCGTCTCGTCCTCCCGGGGTTCGTCCGCCGCTCTGCGCCTGGGCCGGTTCGCGGTGATGGGCACGGTCACCGTGCTGATCCTGATCGCGGGTGTGTGGGCGTCGTGGGGCACGGCGCAGTACACGATGCTGACGAAGGGCCGGGAGCAGGGCGCGGTCACGGTGGAGTCCTGCGGTGAGCGGACCTGTACGGGGGCGTACACGCCGGTGTCGCCCGGCTCGCAGCCGCGGGCGGAGGTCGTGCTGGAGAACAACGCGGCCGTGGCGAAGGGGCGGACGTACACCGTCGTCATGAAGCCGAGCGGGACCGAGGCGGTCCGTTCCGGTCCCGCCGGGATTCTCTACGCGTGGGTGCCGCTGGGCGGGGCGTTGATGCTGGCGTCGGTGGTGGTGGCGGGCGGGTTGCTGCGGACGCGGCCGGCGTGGGTGATGGGCTTGTCGGGGGTGGCGCTGGTGACGGCGGCGTTCCTGGTGGTGTGAGGCCGGGTCCGTACGGCTTCGGTGCGGAGAACGACAGCGCGACGACGAAGGGTGCCCCCGGCCGGAGTACGGCTCGGGGGCACCCTTCGTCGTGGGCGGCTGCGGGGTCAGCCGGTGTTGCGCAGGCCCGCCGCGACGCCGTTGACGGTGAGGAGGAGGGCTCGGGCGAGCAGCGGGTCGGGCTGGTCGCCGGCGGTGGCGGCGTCGCGCTGGCGCTTGANNGGGTCGAGGTAGGCGTCGCGGATGGTGAGGGTCTGCTTGAGGGCCGGCGTGCCGTCCAGGAGGCCGGGCTCGCCGGTGACGCGGAGCACTTCGGCGACGGTGAGTTCGTGCTCGGCCCTGATCGCGTCGAAGACGTGCTTGAGCTCGTCGGGGACGAGGGTGTCGACGTAGTGCTGGGCGATTCTGAGGTCGGTCTTGGCGAGGGTCATCTCGACGTTGGAGATGAAGTTGCGGAAGAAGTGCCACTGTTCGTGCATCTCGTCGAGCACGGTGTCGAGGCCGGTCTCGCGCAGGGCCTTGAGGCCGGAGCCGACGCCGTACCAGCCGGGGACGATCTGGCGGGACTGGGTCCAGCCGAACACCCAGGGGATGGCGCGCAGTCCGTCGAGGCCGGCGCCGGAGTCGGGCCTGCGGGAGGGGCGGGAGCCGAGGTGCAGGTCGGCGAGCTGGTCGACGGG
>NZ_LIQT01000538.1 GCF_001418415.1 Streptomyces hirsutus | reverse complement strand
CCCAGCACACACCGCGTACCGCACACCGTGTATCGCACACCGTGTATCGCACACCGCGTACACGCGTAGGGGGCGTCCTCCGTCATGGAGGACGCCCCCTACGCGTGTGCCCGTACGTGCCGGGCGCGGGCTGCCGGTCCGGTTACGGCACCTGCACCCACTGGGCCTTGCTCGGTGTCCCGTCCGCGGTGGTGGCGAACATCATGTACCAGCCCGCCTGGACCAGGTTCCGGCTCTCCGGCATGGTCACCGTCAGCTTGTCGCCGTCGGTCTCGAAGTCGAGGGCGACGGAACGCTGGTCCACGTCGGTGACGTGGGTCGAGGCGCTCGGCCGGATCAGCCGGACCTTCTTGATCGACGCGGCGTCCTTCGAGGTGAAGGTGCCGGACTCGCCGTGCTTGATGGTCTGCGGGCCGCCCGACAGGTCGGGCTGCGCGTTCTCCCCGTAGAGGTACGGCGGCGTGTAGATCTCGATGCGCTGCTCGAACGTGCCCGGCTTGGTGTTGGCCTTGTCGCCGTAGAGGGAGTCCGAACCGAAGAACATCACGCGGCCGTCGGGCAGCAGGATCGAGCCGGAGTGGTAGTTGCGGCCCACCAGCGGGTCGGCGACGCGCTTGAGGTCGTTCTTCGCCGTGTCGTAGATCCGTGCCTCGAGGATGTTGGAGTCGCCGCGCCCCCGGTAGTCCTCCGAGCCGCCCGAGATCAGCACGCTGTCGTCGGGCAGGACCGAGGCCTGCGGGTAGCGGGTGCCCTTGTCCATCGAGGGGCCGTCCTCGAAGCGCGGGTTGTCGGCCTTGAGGTCGACGATCCGGGTCTTCTCACTGGCCAGAGGGGACTCGCCGACCCCGCCGCCGCCGATCACCATGTACTTCTCGTCCTGCGCCGGGGGCAGCAGCACGGTGTTGGCCGTCTCCAGCATGTTGGCGTCGCTCATGCCGGGGATCTTGGTGAACTTGTTGGTCTCCACGTCCCAGATGCCCGGGTCGCGGCCCACGTCGTCGGGGCCGTAGCCGGCGTTCGCACCCGAGTAGAAGATCTTGCTGTTCTCCATGAGGAACAGCGCAGGGTAGGTCGGGAACTGACGGACCTTGTCCGTGTAGGTCCACTTCTTGGTCTCGGGGTCGTAGATCTCGTTCTTGCCCGGGACCAGCTGGCCGATGTCGTCGAGGCCGGAGACGCTGAGGATCTTGCCGTCGCTCAGGGTGGTGAGCGTCGGGTACCAGCGGGCCTCCTTCATCGGGTCGACCTTGATGTACTTCTCCGCCACCGGGTCGAACTCGAAGGCGTCGTCGATGCCCTGGAAGTCCTTCTTGTCCAGGGCGAGTTTCTCGGCGATGCCGTACGTGTTCTGCGCGTCCTCGCCGCTGAGACCCTGCACGGTGTAGTTGTCCTGCGTGCCGGTCTGGTACTTGGCGCCTTCCTTCTGCGCCTCGACGTAGGTGCGGCCGTAGCCCGGGGTGTTGCCCAGGAACTCGCCGGTCTCCTTGTCGAAGTTCTTCTTGGCGCGCGGGACGAGCACCGGGTCCTTGGAGACGAACGTCTTGCCGTTCTCCTTGCCGACGAACTTGGTGCCCGCCGGCAGGGTGATCGGCTTGTCCGGGTTCTCGTTGTGGACGACCATCAGGCCGCCCGCCTTCGTCACGTCACCCTTGAGCTTCTCGTACCGCTTGGTGCCGCCGGCGATCAGCAGGTTGCCGTTGGCGAGCTGGGTGTGGCCGGTGCAGAACAGGTCGGTCGGCGTCGGCACCTTCTTGATGGTCTTCTTGACCGGGTCCCAGATACGGGTGTCGTACTGCTTGGCGTCGAAGTTGTCCTGGTTGTTCCCGGAGCCCGCGACGAGCAGCACCTTGCCGGTGTGCAGCAGCGCCGCGTGAATGGTGTTCTGGCGGTACTTCTCCGGGAACTCGACGATCTCCCAGCGGCCGTTCTCCGCCTTGTACTCCGGCTTGTTGATCTTGTACTGGTGGTATTTCTCGGACCCTTCGCGGTACAGCCAGGGCCCGTTCATGCCGGCCAGCGCGAGTACCACCGCGGTGCCTATCGCGATCCGACGGGCGCGACGGCGGCCTGCACGGTCGTTCATTCCTTACGTCCCCCAAGTCCACCCAGGGCGATCTGCATCGTCTGGTCGTTGCCGGAGCTGTTCCCGGCATCTGTCGCTCCACCCGGTCCCGCCGGGCCGCCCGGCTCTTCCTGCCCCGCCGGTCCGCCGTGGGAGGCGGCCCAGCTGGGCCGGTCCTGCCGGCCGTGCGCGGCGTGCGGCTGCTGCTGGGCGTGCTGCCCGTACTGCTGAGCCTGAGCCTGGTACTGCTGCCCCTGATAGGGACCAGGGGCCTGCGCCTGCTGCTGCACCCGCGGGAGCGTCTGCAACTGCTGGGTCGCGGGCTCGTGGGCGAAGTCCTTCGGCGGGTCCGCCGCCGGCCGGTCGGCCGGGATCTGGCCCGCCGCATGGGCGCCGGGCGGCTTCTTCCTGTCCTGGCGCATACCGTGCCGCCAGACGAACATGGGTGCGGCCGTGATCAGCAGGGCGAACGTCGCCCAGATGATCATCGCCGGGTGCGAGTGCCCGTAGACGAAGCCGGCGGTGATGGAGCCACCGAAGATCAGGATGAAGTACCAGTGGTACCGGAAGGTGCCGAACCAGGTGTCCGGGCTGGCCGAGTCGCCCTTGGGCGTCACCACGAACTTGCTCTTGCGGCGCAGGGCGGAGTCGATCAGGGCCTTCGCGTAGAGCGGTGCCGACAGCGCGGACATGATCATACCGGCCACGCCGCCGGAGCCCTCCGGCTCGTGCGGGGAGACGTTGTGGCGGCGGTTCCAGATGTAGAGGCCGATCTGGAGCGCGGAGGCGTTGCCGTAGAGCATCAGCCAGACCGCGGGGTCGATGTTCACACCCGAGGCGCCCAGGCCCAGGAACAGCGCACAGCTCAGTGCGGCCAGGATCCAGTTGAGGGCCGACATCGGGTAGAAGATGATCATCATGGTGTAGTTGAAGAGCTTGCTCGGCGGCAGCGAGTACCAGCCCTTCCAGTACTGCTTGAGGATCGTCTCGTACGTTCCCCTCGACCAGCGCATCTGCTGGGTGAAGAAGTCCGTCCAGGCGTTGGGGCCCTCACCGACCGCGAGCACGTCCGGGGTGTAGACCGAGCGCCACTTCTTGCCCGTCGCCGGGTTCTTGGCGCGGTGCATCTCGAAGCCGGTCGCCATGTCCTCGGTGATCGAGTCGTACAGGCCGCCGATCTGCTTGAGCGCCTTGATGCGCACGGCGTTGGACGTGCCGACGAACATGGGGGAGCCGTAGCGGTTGCCGGCCCGCTGGATGAGCGCGTGGAAGAGGAACTGCTGCGACTCGGCGGCCTTGGTGACGAAGTTGTCGTAGTTCCCGTAGACCTGCGGGCCGATGACGAAGCCGACGTTCGGGTCGCGGAAGAAGCCGAGCATCCGCTCCAGGTAGTTCGCCAGCGGAATGTGGTCGGTGTCCACCGAGGCGAAGAACTCGTAGTCGTCGCCGTGCGCGTCGAGCCAGGCGTTGTAGTTGCCGTGCTTGGTCTTGGCGCGGTGCGGGCCCTTGGCCTGGTTCCACTTCGCGACGCCCTTGCGGGAGAAGTGGTGCACACCGAGGCGCGCGCAGACCTCCTTCACCTCGGGGTCGTCGCCCTCGTCGAGCAGCCAGACGTGCATGGTGCCCCGGTGGCGGATCTTGACCGCGGCCTCCAGGGTCTTCGTCACCATCTCCAGCGGCTCCTTGCCGGGCACGAAGGAGGTGAGGAAGGCGACCCGGGTGCCGGTCTCGGGCACGACGGGGATCGGGTCGCGGGCGACCAGCGTGGCGTGCGCGTTGGACAGCACGTTCATGCAGCGGAAGAGCTCGATCAGACCGATCGAGACGAGCATCACGACGTCGAGGGCGGGCAGCCAGTCGAACGCCGGGTAGTCGCGCTCCGTCCAGTGCGCGGGCTGGAGCAGCCACACCAGCAGCACCACCGACAGCAGGGGGGCCGCGGCCAGCATCAGCGCGATGCGGATGCGGTGCGGCTCCTGCGAGATCAGCGAGCGGTACTGCACCGTGTACGGCTTGTTCGGGTCGGGCTGGGTGAGGGGCCCCGCGAGCCGGCTGTAATGCTCGTAGTCGTATCTCGGCAGCGTCTTCTTGATCCGGCGGAAAGCGCCCGTGTTTCCGGTCCGGTGCGCAGGCACCCTGAGCTGGGTGGTCTGGGACGGGTCGTCGTCCCTCTGGGCGCCCGACGGCGTCGACGTCATGAGTGTCATCCCCCCACACACGGTCTCGCCGCGTGTTTCGTCGCTTCTTTCCGCCCGTGTCCGGTCCCCCTCGACCTTTCCGGGCGCGTCAATGGTGGATCGCTGTCACCACGGCACCCACACCATATAGACACGGCACAGCGCTCCCTGCGGTTGCGTGACGCGTCCCCCGCGGCATCACCCGGAGGGCGGGACACCTTGTCCCGCACCGTCCGCAACCGGTCTTTCGCCCCCCAACAGCCGCGAACCCGCGGCATCGTGAAGGAACCAGGTTGGACGGGTTTCATCATGATCGCAAGGTGGGAAATCCGGTGCCCGCCGGTCATATGGTCCCATTGTGATTTCTGGGGGAGTCGCGTGGGGCTCATGTTCCATACGTGTGACGAAGGGGAGGCGTTCAGCGGGTGCGAGGGGATTTCCGGCCAAAAGCTACGGGCCCCTCGATAACGAGGAGCCCGTGCTGTCGGTGCGCCGCCAGGGACTCGAACCCCGGACCCGCTGATTAAGAGTCAGCTGCTCTAACCAACTGAGCTAGCGGCGCTCGCTGACCCCGTAACTGTACCGGACCCCGCGAGGTGCTTCCGACCGCCCCGCGGGGCGGAGCTCCGGGTTCCGCCCGCCGCCGGCGCCCGTGCCGGCGCGCTTGCATCATTCGGACCGTCAGGATGCGTGCCCCGTGGACAGTTGAGAAGCTGATCTTTATGTACAGACGTGACTTATTTCACCGGGCGTGTGAGCGGACAAGTGGCCGGAACCGTGAGGGGAGTCGCATGGACCGCTCGGACGGCGGGGTGTGCGGGGAGCGCATGGAGTCCCCGGTGTTCGAGGAGTTCGATCCCGCGAGCGACTGCGGCTGCCCCGGCTGTGTCCACGGGCGGCGTGCGCTCGTGCCTCCCCGCCCGCCGGCCGTCCGTACAGCCGGTCGGCGAGCGGTGTTCCGCCCCCTCCTCGTGGCCGCCGCGGCGTCGGCGGTGATCGGCGCGTGCGCGGTCCCCGCCCTGGCCGCACCGCACACCGCCGGCCGGCCCGGCCTTCCCGGAGTCCCGGGCGCCCCCGCCGACGAGGAGCCCGCCACCCCGCAGGGGCCGAGGGGGCCGCTGTACGGCCCCGACGGCCGGACGACCGATCCCGCGGACCCCGTGGACCCCCCGCCCCCGTCGTCGGTCCGCGCGATCACCCGTGCGGACATCGTCGAACGGGCCGAGAGATGGGTCGCCGCGAAGGTTCCGTACAGCATGTCCGCGTACTGGTCCGACGGTTACCGGCAGGACTGCTCGGGCTTCGTCTCGATGGCGTGGAACCTGCCCGCGAACGAGTGGACCGGAAGCCTCGGACAGTACGCGCAGAAGATCACCAAGGCGGAACTCCAGCCGGGGGACATGCTGCTGTTCCACAACGCGGCCGACCCGCAGGGCGGCTCCCACGTCGTCCTCTTCGGCGGCTGGACGGACAGCACGCGCACCGCCTACGTCGCCTACGAGCAGACCCGCCCGAACACGCTCCGGCGGTCCACCCCGTACGCCTACTGGAACAACTCCGCGGGCTACGTCCCGTACCGGTACCTGGGCGTGACCGCTTCCGCCCGCTGGGGGACCCTCATGGGCGGAAGCGGTCACGCCCA
>NZ_LIQT01000537.1 GCF_001418415.1 Streptomyces hirsutus | reverse complement strand
GCCCGGACCAGGGGCGGGGGCGGGGGCCGGACCGGCCGGCCCCCGCAACGGACTCAGACGCGGCGCAGAACGGCCACCACCTTGCCCAGAATGGTCGCGTCGTCGCCGGGGATCGGCTCGTAGGCCGCGTTGTGCGGGAGGAGCCAGATATGGCCGTCCTCGCGCTTGAAGCGCTTGACGGTGGCTTCGCCGTCGAGCATCGCGGCCACGATGTCGCCGTTCTCGGCGACGGGCTGGCGCCGGACCGTGACCCAGTCGCCGTCACAGATCGCGGCCTCGATCATGGAGTCGCCGACGACCTTCAGGACGAACAGCTCACCGTCACCGACGAGCTGACGGGGGAGAGGGAAGACGTCCTCGACCGACTCCTCGGCGAGGATGGGGCCGCCTGCGGCGATACGGCCGACCAGCGGCACGTACGACGCGGCCGGCTTGCCCGCGGTGTCGGTGGGCTGCACGGAGGCGGCCTGGTCGGAACCGCGCACCTCGTACGCGCGGGGACGGTGCGGATCGCGGCGCAGGAAGCCCTTGCGCTCCAGCGCCATCAACTGGTGTGCCACCGAGGAGGTGCTGGAGAGGCCGACCGCCTGGCCGATCTCGCGCATCGACGGCGGGTACCCGCGTCGCTGCACCGAATCCCTGATGACCTCGATCACCCGACGCTGGCGGTCGGTGAGTCCCGAGCTGTCCGCCCGGATGCCGGGAGGTCGGCCCGGCAAGGAGCGCTTTTGGCCCTCGGGATGCGTGGCTTCGCTCAGCGCATGCACCGGCTCGAGCCGGCCCTGGGAGCGGTCCTGGGCAGTGATGCTGGCGCTGTCTGCGGTGGTGGTCACGTCGGCCCCTCTCGATGGTCTCCCTGCAAGACAACGGTAGTAGCTTTCGAAAGGTTGCGCCAAACACACGTTCGAGTGAAAAAACGGGAATTGCCTTCTGTGATTGCCCGGAGAAGTGTATTGGCCGCAATTCTCCCTATCGGGCAAAGGTGTCCATTCCCGTATTCTTCGCCGCAGAGGCGGCGGCCTCCCGGTCGTGGGTCAGTCTGCCATTCGCCGCCCCGTGACGCGGGGGACGGCCCGGCTCTCCTCGGGTCTCTTCGGGAGTCGCGCGCGGCCTCCCTCCGGAGGGCGCGACATCTCCCCATGCGCGGCCGGCGCCATGCGCGCGCGGGGGGCCCGGCCTGTCCGGGGGCTGCCGGATCGGGGCTGTCGGCTCGGCGGCTGCCGGCTCCGCGCGAGGTTCCCCGTGCGGTCCCGCGAGGGGTTTCGCACAGCCCCTCCGGGGCGGGCGCGAGGCTCCGTGAGCCCGTACCGTCGCGTCGCGTGAGCGCACCGTGAGGAGGGCCGGGCGGGAGTCTTCGGCCCCGATTCGAGCGACACGCGTGCTGGAGTGTATGAATGAGCCAATCACCACATCTAGTGGTTGGATTGCACCAGCTGCCCAGAAGTTGTGGTCCCGCGGTTCTGAGGCCTTCGGAGATCGCTTATGCTGGAGCAGCTTCACGGGGCCGAACGGACCCCTTGAGGTCATGGAGTCTGCTGCGAGGGAGGGTTGGAATTTCATGCACTGCCCCTTCTGCAGGCACCCCGACAGCCGTGTCGTCGACAGTCGCACGACCGACGACGGCACGTCGATCCGCAGGCGGCGCCAGTGCCCCGACTGCTCCCGCCGTTTCACGACCGTGGAGACGTGCTCGCTCATGGTGGTCAAGCGCTCCGGCGTCACCGAGCCGTTCAGCCGTACCAAGGTCATCAACGGTGTGCGCAAGGCGTGCCAGGGGCGTCCGGTCACCGAGGACGCGCTGGCGCAGCTCGGCCAGCGGGTCGAGGAAGCGGTGCGGGCCACCGGGAGCGCCGAACTGACCACCCATGACGTGGGGCTGTCCATCCTCGGCCCACTGCAGGAACTCGACCTCGTCGCCTATCTGCGGTTCGCGTCCGTCTACCGGGCGTTCGAGTCGCTCGAGGACTTCGAGGCCGCGATCACGGAACTCAGGCAGGTGGAGCACCCCGTCGCGGACGACGGAGCCCCTGAGAGGGCTGTCGCGGAGGGCCGGGAAGGCGACAGCGGGCCCGGTGGGACCGTCCAGGTCCCGGAGCCCACCCAGCCCACCGGCTGACCGGCGGGCCCTGCCCGGTCCTGCGGCCGGGGGCGGCCGGACTGCGGCGATGAGAAGACCTGTTGCGGGCGATGCGAGTGGGTGCCCGCAGCATCAGACAAACACCGTGCCACGGGAACATCGGGGCACTTCAGGGCGTTTTGCCCGTACCAGGGAGGCGGCATGACAGAGACGGCGAGCGGTCCGACACGGAGTTCCCGGGCCAAGGGCAGCGGCAAGGCCGGCAAGGGGCTGCGAGTCGAGCGGATCCACACCTCTCCCGGAGTCCACCCCTACGACGAGGTGGCCTGGGAGCGTCGGGACGTCGTCATGACCAACTGGCGCGACGGCTCGGTCAACTTCGAGCAGCGTGGCGTCGAGTTCCCCGACTTCTGGTCGGTGAACGCGGTCAACATCGTCACCAGCAAGTACTTCCGTGGTGCCGTGGGCACCCCGCAGCGCGAGACCAGCCTCAAGCAGCTGATCGACCGCATCGTGAAGACGTACCGGAAGGCCGGCGAGGACCACAAGTACTTCGCCTCCCCCGCCGACGCCGAGATCTTCGAGCACGAGCTGGCCTACGCCCTCCTGCACCAGATCTTCAGCTTCAACAGCCCCGTCTGGTTCAACGTCGGCACGCCCCAGCCGCAGCAGGTCTCCGCCTGCTTCATCCTGTCCGTCGACGACTCCATGGAGTCGATCCTCGACTGGTACAAGGAAGAGGGCATGATCTTCAAGGGCGGCTCCGGCGCAGGCCTGAACCTCTCCCGCATCCGCTCCTCCAAGGAACTGCTGTCCTCCGGCGGAAACGCCTCCGGCCCGGTCTCCTTCATGCGCGGCGCCGACGCCTCCGCCGGCACGATCAAGTCGGGCGGCGCCACCCGACGCGCCGCCAAGATGGTCATCCTCGACGTCGACCACCCCGACATCGAGGACTTCATCCAGACCAAGGTCAAGGAGGAGGAGAAGATCCGCGCCCTGCGCGACGCGGGCTTCGACATGGACCTGGGCGGCGACGACATCACGTCCGTCCAGTACCAGAACGCCAACAACTCGGTCCGCGTGAACGACACGTTCATGAAGGCGGTCCAGGACGGCGGCAAGTTCGGCCTGACGTCCCGCATGACCGGCGAGGTCATCGAGGAGGTCGACGCCAAGGAACTGTTCCGCAAGATGGCCGAGGCCGCCTGGGCCTGCGCCGACCCGGGCATCCAGTACGACGACACCATCAACAACTGGCACACCTGCCCGGAGTCCGGCCGCATCAACGGCTCGAACCCCTGCAGCGAGTACATGCACCTGGACAACACGTCCTGCAACCTCGCGTCGCTGAACCTGATGAAGTTCCTCGAGGACGACAGCAAGGGCCACCAGTCCTTCGACGTCGAGCGCTTCTCGAAGGTCGTCGAGCTGGTCATCACCGCGATGGACATCTCCATCTGCTTCGCGGACTTCCCGACCCAGAAGATCGGCGAGAACACCCGCGCCTTCCGCCAGCTCGGCATCGGCTACGCCAACCTCGGTGCCCTGCTGATGGCGACCGGCCACGCCTACGACTCCGACGGCGGCCGTGCCCTGGCCGGCGCCATCACCTCCCTGATGACCGGCACGTCGTACAGGCGCTCCGCCGAACTGGCCGCGATCGTCGGCCCGTACGACGGCTACGCCCGCAACGCGAAGCCGCACCTGCGGGTCATGAAGCAGCACTCCGACGAGAACGCCAAGGCCGTCCGCATGGACGACCTGGACACGCCGATCTGGGTGGCCGCCACCGAGGCCTGGCAGGATGTGCTGAGCCTCGGCGAGAAGAACGGTTTCCGTAACTCCCAGGCGTCCGTCATCGCCCCGACCGGCACCATCGGTCTCGCGATGTCCTGCGACACCACCGGCCTCGAGCCCGACCTCGCCCTGGTCAAGTTCAAGAAGCTGGTCGGCGGCGGTTCGATGCAGATCGTCAACGGCACCGTCCCGCAGGCCCTGCGCCGCCTGGGCTACCACGAGGAGCAGATCGAGGCGGTCGTCGCCCACATCGCCGAGCACGGCAATGTGATCGACGCCCCCGGCCTCAAGCACGAGCACTACGAGGTCTTCGACTGCGCCATGGGCGAGCGCTCCATCTCCGCGATGGGCCACGTCCGCATGATGGCCGCGATCCAGCCGTGGATCTCCGGCGCCCTCTCCAAGACGGTCAACCTGCCGGAGTCGGCGACCGTCGAGGACGTCGAGGAGGTCTACTTCGAGGCCTGGAAGATGGGCGTCAAGGCGCTCGCCATCTACCGTGACAACTGCAAGGTCGGCCAGCCCCTCTCCGCCAAGACCAAGGAGAAGGAGAAGGCCGAGATCACCGAGAAGACCGAGGACACGATCCGTGCCGCGGTCGAGAAGGTGGTCGAGTACCGCCCGGTCCGCAAGCGTCTGCCGAAGGGACGTCCCGGCATCACCACGTCCTTCACCGTCGGCGGCGCCGAGGGTTACATGACCGCCAATTCCTACCCGGACGACGGTCTCGGCGAGGTCTTCCTGAAGATGTCCAAGCAGGGCTCGACCCTCGCGGGCATGATGGACGCCTTCTCCATCGCGGTCTCCGTCGGCCTCCAGTACGGCGTTCCGCTGGAGACGTACGTCTCGAAGTTCACCAACATGCGCTTCGAGCCGGCCGGTATGACGGACGACCCGGACGTGCGGATGGCGCAGTCCATCGTCGACTACATCTTCCGCCGCCTGGCGCTGGACTTCCTGCCCTTCGAGACGCGCTCCGCACTCGGCATCCACTCGGCCGACGAGCGTCAGCGCCACCTCGAGACCGGCTCCTACGAGCCGACCGACGACGAGCTCGACGTCGAGGGTCTCGCCCAGTCCGCGCCGCTGGCCCAGGAGCTGAAGGCGGTCGCCACGCCGAAGGCCGAGCCCGAGGCGGCCAAGCCCGCCCCGCAGCAGGCCCACACCAGCGCGGAGCTGGTCGAGATGCAACTGGGCATCCAGGCCGACGCCCCGCTCTGCTTCTCCTGCGGGACGAAGATGCAGCGCGCCGGCTCCTGCTACATCTGCGAGGGCTGCGGCTCGACCAGCGGCTGCAGCTGAGGCAGGGTGTGACACCGTGCGTACGGGCGTGTCCGCCCGGTACGACCGGCTGAGGGAATGAGAGAGGGGCACCGGCTTCGGCCGGTGCCCCTTCTTTCCGTTCTTTCCGTCCTGCCGCCGTTTCCCGCCGAGGTGCCGGGCCGTGGCCGGAACCGGCTCACGGGCGGCGGACGGCTCCCATGGTGCGGGTGAAGGCCGACGGGTCTCCCTGGAAACCCTGGACGCCGGGCTGGAACTCCCAGGCGCCGGTGCCGTCCCGGGTGAACTCGGCGACGGTGGCCGCCGTGGCTCCCAGAACACCCCCGAAGTCGTCCTCGGCCAGGACGGTGTACCCCTCGCGGATGCGCAGACCGGGGTGTCCCACGCCGGCGAAGGTGCGCGGCTCCTGGTGCTGCTGTACGACGACCCCCACCACCACGCGTGTGTACCGCGCGTCGAGCCGGTTCAGTTCCAGCGTCATGACCTCGTCGAAGCCGAAGCCCTTGCCGTCCTTGCTGTCCCGGTTGAGGGTGATCGTGCCGTCGGGGGAGCGGCTGTCGAAGTGCACCACGTAAGAGGGATCGCCGTGCGGATCGCTTGCCGGGTAGGGCGCGGCGACGAGATCCAGGTCGGTGGCCGGCTGCCCCGCAGGGCTCGGGTCCCACCTCAGCGCGATCTCGACCTTGCCGATGCCCTTGTTGACGCCGTTCACCAGTCTTCCCCTTCCCCGTACGACCGTCCTGCCCTTCAGGTCAACTGCCGGGC
>NZ_LIQT01000536.1 GCF_001418415.1 Streptomyces hirsutus | reverse complement strand
GCCCTGTACGGGCCCCTCGGCTGAACCCCGTCCCCGCCCCCGCTCCGACATCTTCCGCGCAAGGAGTCCGCACCCCATGACGTCCACGGTGCCCAACGCCGTCGAGCACGCCGACGAGCAGCAGCCGCCGATCACCATGTTCGGCCCGGACTTCCCCTACGCGTACGACGACTTCCTCGCGCACCCGGCGGGCCTCGGCCAGATCCCCGCGACGGAACACGGCACCGAGGTCGCGGTGATCGGCGGCGGCCTGTCCGGCATCATCACCGCCTACGAGCTGATGAAGATGGGTCTCAAGCCCGTCGTGTACGAGGCCGACCGGATCGGCGGCCGGCTGCGCACCGTCGGATTCGAGGGCTGCGACCCCGCGCTCACCGCCGAGATGGGCGCGATGCGCTTCCCGCCGTCCTCCACGGCCCTCCAGCACTACATCGACCTGGTGGGCCTCGAGACCCGCCCGTTCCCCAACCCCCTCGCCGCGTCGACACCGTCGACCGTCGTCGACCTCAAGGGCGAGTCCCACTACGCCGAAACCCTCGACGACCTCCCGCAGGTCTACCGGGACGTGGCCGACGCCTGGGCCCGGTGCCTGGAGGAGGGCGCCGACTTCTCCGACATGAACCGCGCCCTGCGCGAGCGCGACGTCCCGCGCATCCGCGAGATCTGGTCCCGGCTCGTCGAGAAGCTCGACGACCAGACCTTCTACGGCTTCCTCTGCGACTCCGAGGCCTTCAGGTCCTTCCGGCACCGCGAGATCTTCGGCCAGGTCGGCTTCGGCACCGGCGGCTGGGACACCGACTTCCCCAACTCCATCCTGGAGATCCTGCGCGTCGTCTACACCGAGGCCGACGACCACCACCGGGGCATCGTCGGCGGCTCGCAGCAGCTGCCGCTGCGCCTGTGGGAGCGCGAACCGGAGAAGCTCGTCCACTGGCCCTACGGCACCTCGCTGAAGACCCTGCACGTGGACGGCGAGCCGCAACCGGCGGTGACGCGGCTGCACCGCACCGCGGGCCACCGCGTCACGGTGACGGACGCGAACGGAGACGTCCGTACCTACCGGGCGGCCGTCTTCACCGCCCAGTCCTGGATGCTGCTGTCAAAGATCGCCTGTGACGACGCGCTCTTCCCGATCGACCACTGGACCGCCATCGAGCGCACCCACTACATGGAGTCCAGCAAGCTCTTCGTGCCCGTCGACCGGCCCTTCTGGCTCGACAAGGACGAGGACACGGGGCGGGACGTCATGTCGATGACGCTGACCGACCGCATGACCCGGGGCACCTATCTGCTGGACGACGGCCCGGACCGGCCCGCCGTCATCTGCCTGTCCTACACCTGGTGCGACGACAGCCTGAAGTGGCTGCCGCTGTCACCGAACGAGCGGATGGAGGTCATGCTGAAGTCGCTGGGCGAGATCTACCCGAAGGTCGACGTCAGGAAGCACATCATCGGCAACCCGGTCACCGTCTCCTGGGAGAACGAGCCCTACTTCATGGGCGCGTTCAAGGCCAACCTGCCCGGTCACTACCGTTACCAGCGGCGCCTGTTCACGCACTTCATGCAGGACCGGCTGCCCGAGGACAAGCGGGGCGTCTTCCTCGCCGGCGACGACATCTCCTGGACGGCCGGCTGGGCCGAGGGCGCCGTCCAGACCGCGCTCAACGCCGTCTGGGGCGTCATGCACCACTTCGGCGGAGGGACCGACGCGTCCAACCCCGGGCCCGGTGATGTGTACGACGAGATCGCGCCGGTGGAACTCTCCGACGACTGAACCCGGCCGCACCGCGGGCGCCGCGGCCGGCCCCGGTTCCGCTCAGCCGGGCAGCGGTGTGAGCAGCATGCGCCCGGCGAAGCCCACGGCCATGTCGAGACGTGCGGCGAACTCCTCGGCGACGTCCGGCAGTCCGCGCAGCGCCCACAGCGCGCGGGCCGTCGTCCACGCGGCGTCCCGGGCGCGGTCCAGGCTCCACGCGCCGGCCAGATGGGTGAGGGGATCGGCGAGCTGGAGGAGGTCGGGACCGGGCATCAGGTCCTCGCGGATGCGCTCCTCCAGCGCGGCCAACAGATCACCCACCTGCTCGAACTCGTCCTCCAGCCACGCGGGTTCGCAATCGAGGGTACGGCAGGTGTCCACGACGGCGAGCGCCAGATCATGACCGATGTGCGCATTGATGCCCGCCAGCGCGAACTGCAGCGGACGTACGCCGGGATGGTGGCGGAACTGGAACAGCGGACGCCAGCAGGCCGGCGGGCGGCGCCCCTCGGACACCGCTTCGACGGCGGCCAGATAGCGCTCGGCGAACACCACGTTCAGGGTGACCGCCGCCCGCGCGTCCGCGAGCAGACCCGCGTCGATGCGCCGGTCGGCCTCCGTCGTCACCGTGAGGTAGACCCGGTTGAAGACCGCGATCCCGTCCCGGCGGGGCAGGGCGGAGTCGAGGGCGCGCATACGGGAGACGACCGTGTCTACGGGGGTGTGGACTTGCTCGCATCGCGCCATGAGCGCAGATTCGCACCTTTAGTGTGGTGCCCGTGGCGGCGGGACCGACGCTTCCCCGGAACGGGGTAACGCGCCCGCCGTGGGGGAGGGGGAGCAGTACGTGTCAGGCTCGCGTGCCCAACGCCTGGCCGCTCGGCGATCCGCGCGCAGAGGCGTGGCCCGGCGCGGCACCATGGTCGCGGCCGCCTCCGTCGTGGTGGCCGTCGGCACCGCCACCGGGATGCTCTCGGCCCTCGGCGGGGACCGCGGCTCGGACGAGGCACGGCCGCCCGGGGTGACCGCGTCGCCCCGGCTGGAACCACTGCCCGCCGTGCCGTCCCCGTCGCCCGCCGAACCCTCCCCGTCCGCCTCTCCGGAGCCCGGTCCTGAAAAGGACGAGAAGGCCGGGAAGGAGGGGAAGCAGGGGAAGGCGAGTGCCACGGCGTCCGCGTCCGGGAGCGGGCCGGAGCAGCGGTCCGGCGCGGCGTCCACCCGGCTCTACCGCCACCCCGACTCCCAGGTCCTGGACTGGGCGCGGGCCAACCCCGGCGATCCGCGCCGGGCGGTCATAGAGTCCCGCATCGGCGACCGGCCCGCGGCGGTGTGGTTCGCGGACTACTCGCCGGACACCCTGACCGCGCGGGTCCGCGCGGTCACCTCGGGCGGCGCCGCGCGGGGGCAGGTGCCCGTCGTCGTGCCGTACGCGATACCCGACCGTGACTGCGGAGGGCACTCCCAGGGAGGAGCGCCCGGCCTGGACGCCTACGACGGCTGGATCGACCGGTTCGCCGCCGGGCTGGGGTCCGGCGAGGTCGTCGTGATCCTGGAGCCGGACTCCCTCGCCCAGGTCGAATGCCTCTCCGCGGGCGAGCGCACCGCCCGCTTCGCCTCGCTGGCCCGCGCCGGACGGGTGCTGAAGAAGGCCAACCCCCGGGCACGGGTCTACTACGACGCCGGGCACTCCGGGTGGAACGCGCCCGCGAAACAGGCCGGCTGGCTGCGGCAGGCCGGGGCCGCGTCGGCGGCCTCCTCCGACGGGGTCTTCAGCAACGTCTCCAACTTCCACGCCACCGCCGACGAGATCGCCTACGACCGGCGGGTGCTCGACGCCCTCGGCGGTCCGCCGGGCCTCGGCGCGGTGATCGACACCAGCCGCAACGGCAACGGCGCTCCGGCCGACGGCGAGTGGTGCGACCCCGCGGGCCGCATACTCGGCCGGGCCCCGACGCTCAGCACCGGCGAGGCGGGGATCGACGCCTACCTGTGGGTCAAGCTGCCGGGGGAGTCGGACGGCTGCAAGGGGGCGCCGGGCACCTTCACCCCGTCGTACGCCTACGACTTGGCGCGCTGACCGCCTTCGCCGTCCGCCTCGCCGTCGCCCTTCCCGCCGCTCGTGCCGGCCTCGGCGTCGTTGCCGCTCGTGTCGTAGGACGAGGTGCCCTCGTCCAGCAGCGGCTCCTGCGTCTTGAGGTGGGCGGGGGCGAAGGCGCGCAGCGCGTGGTAGCCCGTGATGACGACGAGCGTGCCGAGCGCGATGCCGCTGAGCGAGAAGGTGTCGGTGAACTCCAGCGTGACGTTGCCGATCCCGATGATGATGCCGGCGGCGGCCGGCACCAGGTTCAGCGGATTGCGCAGGTCCACCTTGGCGTTGATCCAGATCTGGGCGCCGAGCAGGCCGATCATGCCGTAGAGGATGACGGTGATGCCGCCGAGCACACCTCCGGGGACGGCCGCCACGACCGCGCCGAACTTCGGGCAGAGGCCGAACAGCAGGGCGAAACCCGCGGCCGCCCAGTACGCGGCGGTCGAATAGACGCGGGTCGCCGCCATCACGCCGATGTTCTCGGAGTACGTGGTGTTGGGCGGGCCGCCCACGGCGGTGGACAGCATGGAACCGACGCCGTCGGCGGAGATGGCCGTGCCCAGCTTGTCGTCGAGGTTGTCGCCGGTCATCTCGCCGACGGCCTTGACGTGCCCGGCGTTCTCGGCGATCAGCGCGATGACGACCGGCAGGGCGACCAGGATCGCCGACCACTCGAACGACGGGCCGTGCAGGGTCGGCAGACCGATCCAGTCGGCCTGGCCGACGCCCGACAGGTCCAGGCGCCAGTGGTCGGTGACCGCACCGCTCGCGTCCGCGGAGTGGATCTGCCCGAAGACCCGGTCGAGGCCCCAGGACAGGACGTACCCGAAGACCAGCCCGAGGAAGATCGCGATGCGGGACCAGAAACCGCGCAGACACACCACCGCCAGACCGGTGAACAGCATCACGAACAGGGCGGTCCACTGGTCCTGCGGCCAGTAGGTGGCGGCCGTGACCGGCGCCAGGTTGAAGCCGATCAGCATCACCACCGCACCGGTGACGATCGGCGGCATCGCGGCGTGGATGATCCGCGCTCCGAAGTGCCGTACCGCGAGCCCCACCAGGAACAGCGCGGCCCCGACCACGAACACCGCGCCGGTGACGGTGGCGCTGGACCCGCCCTGGGCCCGGATGACCGCGGCGACGCCGACGAAGGAGAGCGAGCAGCCCAGATAACTGGGCACCCGGCCGCGCGTGGCCAGCAGGAACACGATGGTCGCGACGCCCGACATCATGATCGCGAGATTGGGGTCCAGACCCATGAGGACCGGTGCGACGAACGACGCCCCGAACATCGCGACGACGTGCTGGGCCCCCAACCCCGCGGTGCGGGGCCACGAGAGCCGTTCGTCGGGACGGACCACCGCACCGGGGGCCGGTGTGCGTCCGTCGCCGTGCAGTGTCCAGCGGACGCCGAGATCCATGAGCTGTCGCTTTCGTCGTTCGTGCAGCGTGTCCGGACCATTGTGAGGGCTGATCGGGCATGCTCCGGTCACGCGGGAGGGCGGGGCCGGGCCCGCCCGCACCCGAGCGTGATCCGCGGCCCCGGGGAGGGAGTTCGGCGAGACGGTCCGCGGGGCTTTCAGGTCCGTGGGCCGGGAACGGCCGCGTCCGGCCGGATGATCTTCACCCGGTCCCCGCCGCGCAGCACGCCCGCGAAGCCGACCAGGCCGCACGACAACGCCGTGACCAGGACGAACGACACCATCAGACTGGTCGCCTGGGCCAGCAGCCCGATCGCGCTCGGAGCGATCAGCCCCGAGGTGTACGTGATGGTCGCGACGCCCGCGATGGCGAGGCTCGGGTTGCTGCCGCTGCGGCCGGCCGCGGCGAAGCACAGCGGCACCACCACCGCGATGCCGAGACCCATCAGCGCGAAGCCGGCCATCGCCGCCGCGGGGTGCTGCGCGAGGACGATCAGCAGTCCGCCGCCGACGGCGACGACACCGCTCGCGCGGACCGTGCGCACCGCACCGTAGCGGTCCACCACCCGGTCCCCGGCGATCCGGGCGACCGCCATGGTGAGCGTGAACCCGGTGGTGCAGGCCGCCGCGAGACCGGCCGAGGCCTCCAGCCGGTCGCGCAGGTAGACCGCCGACCAGTCGAGGCTCGCGCCCTCCGCGAAGACGGCGCAGAAGCCGATCGCGCCGATCAGCAGTGCGGAGCGGGGCGGCAGCGCGAACCTCGGCGGCGGCTCCTCGTCCGAGGCGGACCGCAGATCGAGGACGTGGCCGGCCGCGGCGACGCCCACCACGGTCAGGACACCGGCCGCGAGCGTGTGGTGCAGCCGGGCGTCCGCACCGAGGTGCGCGGCGAGCGTGCCGGCCGCCGAACCGATCAGGGCGCCGACGCTCCACATGCCGTGCAGCCCGGACATGATCGACCGGTCGAGCCGGTTCTCCACCTCCACGCCCAGGGCGTTCATCGCCACGTCGGACATGCCGGCCGTGGCGCCGTAGACGAACAGGGCCAGGCAGAGGGTGAGCAGGTTCGGGGCGACGGACGGCAGGACCAGCGCGAGCGTCCACAGCGCGATCAGCCCGCGCAGTGCGGCCCGGGCGCCGAAGCGGTGGCTGACCCACCCCGCCAGCGGCATCGCGACGGACGCGCCGAGCGCGGGGAAGGCGAGCGCGAGCCCCAACTGCCCGGGGCTCACGCCGGCATGGTCCTGGATCCACGGCACACGGGTGGCGAACGAGCCCGTGACGGCGCCGTGCACGGCGAACACCGCCCCCACGGCGTACCGCGCCCGCCGCACCTCGTGCTGCCCGTACACCTCTGCACTCATGGTCCCGCCCCTCCCGGTCGCCCAAGGCATCCCTGACGCGCCGGGTAAACTATCAGGGACCCTGCCTGAAAGATAAGGGGATTTTCGCCAGTCCGGTCCGGCACGGCACAGTCCGGTCCGGCGCCCCCCGCTCCGGCCTGCTTGCCCCGCCGGCCCGCTCGCCCGGCCGGTGCGGTCCTGCCGCCGTCATCGCCGCCGCCCGCCGACGGCGGACCGCCGATCTGGAAGGATCACGCCATGGCCGCATCCCCGAGCACCGCCCGAGCCATCAACGACCGGCTCGCCCTGCGGCTGCTCCAGCAGGAAGGACCCCTGACGGCCGGGCAGTTGAAGCAGCTGACCGGGCTGTCCCGGCCGACCGTCGCCGACCTCGCCGAGCGGCTGACCGCGGCCGGGCTGATCACCGTGGTCGGAGAGGCCGGGGAACAACGGCGCGGGCCGAACGCGAAGGTCTACGGGATCGTCGCCGACCGGGCGCACCTGGCCGCACTCGACGTGCGGACCGAGGGCGTCGCGGTGGTCGTGTCCGACCTCGTCGGCACGGTCCTGGCCGAGGCCTCCGCACCGATCGCGCCGGCCGCCGGGACGGGCCCGGCCGTGGAGCGGGCGGTGACCCTGGTCGAGCGGACCTTGAAGGAGGCGGGAGCCGACCGGCTGCACACCGTCGGCGTCGGCGCCCCGGGGCTGATCGATCCCGCGAGCGGCGACCTGCGCGACTCCACGGGGCTGCCGCAATGGCACCGCCGGCTGGTCGCCGCGCTTCAGGACCGGCTGCCCGAGGCGCGGGTCAGCCTCGAGAACGAGACCAACCTCGCCGCCCTGGCCGAGCAGCGCGACGGGGCCGCCCGCGACCGCGACACCTTCGTCCTGCTGTGGCTCGGCCACGGCACCGGCGCGGCCGTGATCCTGGACGGCGCCCTGCGCCGGGGCGCCTCCGGCGGCACGGGTGAGATCGGCTTCCTGCCGGTCCCGGGCACGCCCGGCCTGCCGTCGGCCACGGACTGCGGCGGCGGCTTCCACTCCCTTGCGTCGGCGGCGGCGGTCGCGGAACTGGCGGGGGAGTACGGGGTCGTGGCCGAGCCGGGAGTGGAACCGGCGGCGGCGGGAGCGGTACGGGCGGCCGCCGCACGGGCGGGGGAGGAGCCGGGCTCCGCGGACGCGCGCTTCCTCGACGCCCTCGCCGACCGTGTCGCCGTGGGGGTCGCGTCGGTGGCCGCGCTGCTGGATCCCGGGTGCGTGGTGCTCGGCGGGGAGATCGGACAGGCGGGCGGCGGGGAACTCGCCGCCCGCGTGCAGGACCGGACGGCCCGGATGTCACCGCTGCCCACCGAGGTGCGGGCGAGTGTCCTGGGCGGCGGAGCGGTGCTGCGAGGCGCCCTCCTGACGGCCCGCGACCATGCCCAGGACGAACTCTTCGGCCCCACCGTGCAGGGCCACGCCCCCTGAGGAACGCTCCCCCGGCACCGCGTACGCGCCTCTGCGCCCGCGGCGGCTCATTCACCCGGGGCGCTCGCCTGCCCGGTGCGCGCTCACTTGCCCGCGCGTACGTGCTCCGCCCGCGCCGCCAGGAACTCCTCGAAGGTGCCCTTGCCCACCGCGTGCTCCGGGGCGAGATGGCCGCCGGCGCGGAAGGCGCGGTACGCCGCGCCCCGGAGGGGCACCTTGACCACCGCGCGGCGGCGGCCCGTGGCCTCCAGGTAGGAACGCGCCAGGGACTCCAGCGTGCGCACCTCCGGCCCGCCCATGTCTGCGACGCGCCCCGCGGGTCCGCCCCGGGCCAGCTCCGCCAGACGGTCCGCGACCTCGGTCACCGCGATCGGCTGGTCCTTCACACGGGCCGGCAGCAGCATCACCGGAGACTTGCCCAGTGCCTGGAGGAGGGTGAGCACCAGGTCGTGGAACTGGGTCGTACGGAGCACGGTCCAGCCGAGCCCCGACTCCTCGATCAGCCGCTCCACCGCGAACTTGGTCCTGTAGTAGCCGAACGGCACCTGGTCGACACCGACGATCGAGATGTAGACGACGTGTCCCACCCCGGCCCGCCGCGCCGCCGCCACGAGGTTCTTCGCCGCCGCCTCGTCGCCGCCGCGCGGCGTGCTCGCACAGTGGACGATCGTGTCCACCCCCGTGACGGCCGTGTTCAGCGCACCGCCGCCCCGGCGCAGGTCGACGGCGTACGGCCGGGAGTGCCGGCTGAGCACCCGCACCTCCTGCGCGCCCGTCCGCAACCGCTCGCTGACGTGCCGGCCGAGGGTTCCCGTACCGCCGGTCACCAGGGTCGTGGTCATGCCGTTCAGCTCCTCAGGTCCTGTCGTCGGACGAAGGCGCTCCTGCCGGCGCACCTTCGTCAAGTTCATCAGGAGGGAGACGGAACCGCCGCCGGGAATGTGACACGGGACCGGCGGGCGCGGTGACGAGGCTATGCGGGCACGGTGGTGAGGCCCGGCGGCGGGCAAGGGCCGTCGTCACCGCCGCCGGGCCGGTCTCTGGAAGGGGCTGCAGCAGACGGTAAGAGGACTAGACCACTGCGTCAATAGGTATGGACCAACTGTGGGGGTGTTCCGGCGCACCCCGGCGACGCCCAAGGGTGCGAAAGGGGGCGGCGGTCGGGCGGGCGCGAGCCGTCCGCCGGGAGCCCGCCCCGCGGTGACGGCGCACGGTGTCACTTCCTGTGAGGCAGCCCACACCCGGTGCCCGCGTGGACGGCGGGCGGGCATGGCACACTGGCCCTGTACCAGCAGCAGCGCACTCCGGGGTCGGTGAAAGTCCGAACCGGCGGTTACAGTCCGCGACCCGGCCGCTTCCAGTGGCCGGTTGACCAGGTGAAATTCCTGGACCGACGGTTAAAGTCCGGATGGGAGGCAGTGCGCGGCGGGCGGGCATCCATGCGCGCCGCCGTACCGGTCCGTCCTCGTGGCGGACTCCGTCCGGCGTCGCTCCCGGTGCCTCCGCCCGTTTTTCTGTCGTCATCGGCAGCCCCGGAGTCCGTGCCCGAAGAGGCAGGAGGACCCGGGAAGTGTTCACCGGAATCGTCGAAGAACTGGGCGAGATCACCGCCGTCGAGACCCTCGACGACGCTTGTCGTTTCCGGCTGCGCGGTCCCGCCGTCACCGAGGGCGCGAAGCACGGCGACTCGATCGCCGTCAACGGTGTCTGCCTCACCGTCGTGGACCACGAGGGCGACGAGTTCACCGCGGACGTGATGGCCGAGACCCTGAACCGCTCCAGCCTCGGCGCCCTCGCCGTAGGCTCCCGCGTCAACCTCGAACGCCCCATGGCCCTGGGCGCCCGCCTAGGCGGCCACATCGTGCAGGGGCACGTCGACGGCACCGGCCGGATCCTCGGGCGCGAGCCGTCCGAGAACTGGGAGATCGTCAGGATCTCGCTCCCCGCCGAACTCTCCCGCTACGTCGTGGAGAAGGGCTCCATCACGGTCGACGGCATCAGCCTCACCGTCGTGGACGCCGGGCAGGACTTCTTCACCGTCAGCCTGATCCCCACCACCCTCGCCCTGACCACCCTCGGACTCAAGCAGAGCGGCGACCCGGTCAACCTCGAGGTGGACGTCATCGCCAAATACGTCGAGCGGCTGATCGGCGACCGGACGATCGGTGAGGGGGCCACCGAGTGAACTGGCTGAACTCCGAGGCGTTCACCCTCTTCGACCAGCACATCAAGTGGTCGGACATGATCGGCAACGTGATCGGTCTGGCCGCCCTGGCCCTCGGCTGGCGGCGCTCCATCTGGACCTGGCCCGCCCAGTTCGTCTCGGGCCTGATCCTCTTCACGGCCTTCGCCACCGCCCACCTCTCCGGCAGCGCGGGCAAGCAGATCGTCGTCATGCTCGTCGCCGCGTGGGGCTTCCGGCAGTGGAACCGCGGCCGGCGGCAGGCGCAGGACGGTTCCCTCGCGGTGCGGTTCGCCACCTGGCGCGAGCGCGGCGCGCTGATCGGCCTCGCGGCCGTCGGCACCCTCGCCGTCGGCGGCCTGTTCACCGCCTTCCCGTCCCTGTCCTGGGACCCCTGGCCGGACGCGTACATCTTCGTCGGCACCATCGTCGCCATGTACGCCCAGGCCCGCGGCATGGTCGAGTTCTGGTTCGCCTGGCTGCTGGTCGACCTCGTCGGTGTACCGCTGAACTTCGCCAACGGCTTCGCCTTCTCCGGCTTCGTCTACGTCATCTACGGCGCGCTGGTCCTGTGGGGACTGCGCGACTGGTGGCTGCGCTCCCGCGAGGACGCGCGCCCCGCACTGGAAGGAGCGCCGGCATGAGCACGGCACCGATCCTTTACAGCACCGAGGAGTTCGAGGACCCCATGCTCGACCCGGTCGAACAGGCCATCGCCGATATCGCGGCCGGCCGCCCCGTCGTGGTCGTCGACGACGAGGACCGCGAGAACGAGGGCGACCTCGTCGTCGCCGCCGAGAAGGCGACCCCCGAGATCGTCGCCTTCATGATGAGCGAATGCCGCGGACTGATCTGCGCCCCCATGGAGAGCGACGAACTGGACCGGCTCCGCCTCCCGCAGATGGTCGAGGACAACACCGAGTCGATGAAGACGGCGTTCACCGTCTCCGTCGACGCCTCTGCCGCCCACGGAGTGAGCACCGGAATCTCGGCGGCCGACCGGGCCACCACACTCCAACTGCTCGCGAGCGGCACCGCCGAGCCCACCGACCTCGTCCGCCCCGGCCACGTCTTCCCGCTGCGCGCCCGCTCCGGCGGCGTACTCGTACGCAACGGCCACACCGAGGCCGCCGTCGACCTCGCCCGCCTCGCGGGACTGCGCCCGGCCGGAGCCATCGTCGAGATCGCCGGCGAGGACGGCCGGATGCTGCGCCTGCCCGAACTGGTCCCGTTCGCCCGCAAGCACGGCCTGACGATCATCTCCATCGAGGACCTGATCGCCTACCGCCGCAGCTCCGAGCCCACCGTCCGCCGCGAGGCCGAGGTCCGGCTGCCCACCTCCCACGGCGTGTTCACCGCCTACGGCTACCGCTCCACCGTCGACGGCGTCGAACACGTCGCCCTCGTCCACGGAGACATCGGCGACGGCCGGGACGTCCTGGTGCGCGTCCACTCCGAATGCCTCACCGGCGACATCTTCGGCTCCCAGCGCTGCGACTGCGGCCCCCAGCTGGACGCCTCCCTGGACCGCATCCAGGCGGAGGGGCGGGGCGTCGTCGTCTACCTGCGCGGACACGAGGGGCGAGGCATCGGCCTGATGTCCAAGCTGCGCGCCTACGAACTCCAGGAACGCGGACGCGACACCCTCGACGCCAACCTCGAACTCGGCCTGCCCGCCGACGCCCGCGACTACGCCGCCGGCGCGCGGATACTCGCCGACCTCGGAGTACGCGGAGTCCGCCTGCTGACCAACAACCCCGACAAGTCCCAGGCCCTCGTCCGGTACGGCATCGAGGTCACCGGACGCGAGCCGATGCCCGTCACCGCCGGCGAGCACAACATCCGCTACCTGCGCACCAAGCGCGACCGGATGGGCCACGACCTGCCCTGGCTGGACACGCCGACCGTGCCCGCCTGCGGCAACCAGTGACAGCGCCCGCCCGGGACAACCATCCACCACGGCAACCGGCAGGAGACCCTGACCGCGGCGGCCGGCAAGAGAATCACCGAGGAGAGACGTGAGCGGCAAGGGTGCACCGGAACTGTCCGTACGCAACGTGGGGGACCTCCGCGTCGCCGTCGTCGCGGCACAGTGGCACGAGAAGGTGATGGACGGACTGGTCGACGGCGCTCTGCGCGCCCTGCACGACCTCGGCATCGACGAGCCGACCCTGCTGCGGGTCCCCGGCAGCTGGGAACTCCCGGTCGTGGCCAAGGTCCTCGCCGGACGCGGCTACGACGCGATCGTCGCCCTCGGCGTCGTCATCCGGGGCGGCACACCCCACTTCGAGTACGTGTGCCAGGGCGTCACCCTGGGACTCACCCAGGTCAGCACCGACACCGGCGTGCCCGTCGGCTTCGGCCTGCTCACCTGCGACACCGAGGAGCAGGCGCTGGACCGCGCCGGACTGCCCGGTTCCACCGAGGACAAGGGGCACGAGGCGGTCACGGCGGCGGTGGCGACCGCGGCCACGCTGCGTTCGGTATCCGAACCCTGGCGGTGAGCAGCCCCCGACACCGCGTAGGGTAAGGACCACCATGTCCAAGAAGACGTTCGAGGAGCTCTTCACCGAGCTCCAGCACAAGGCCGCGCACGGCGACCCCGCCACCTCCCGCACCGCCGAACTGGTGGAAAAGGGCGTCCATGCCATCGGCAAGAAGGTCGTCGAAGAGGCCGCCGAGGTATGGATGGCCGCCGAGCACGAGGGCAAGGAAGCGGCCGCCGAGGAGATCTCGCAGCTGCTCTACCACGTCCAGGTGATGATGGTCGCCCGAGGCATCTCCCTCGACGACGTCTACGCCCACCTGTGAGCGCGGGCCCCCCACCACCCCTGACACCGCCGGACCGCAAAGGAAGCCGACCTCATGCTGCGCATCGCACTCCCCAACAAGGGTTCACTGGCAGGCCCTGCGGCGGAGATGCTGCATGAGGCCGGCTACCAGCAGCGCCGGGAGTCGAAGGAACTGAGGATCGTCGACCCGGTCAACGAGGTCGAGTTCTTCTACCTCCGCCCCCGCGACATCGCCATCTACGTCTCGTCCGGCCGCCTCGACATCGGCATCACCGGCCGCGACCTCCTGATCGACTCCGGCGCCGAAGCCGAGGAGATCCTGCCCCTGGGCTTCGCCCGCTCCACCTTCCGCTTCGCCGCCAAGCCCAGCGCCGCCAGGAGCGTCGCGGACCTGAACGGCAGCACGGTCGCCACCTCCTACGAGGGCATCGTCGCGCGGTACCTCGCCGAGCAGGGCATCGACGCCTCCGTGGTCCACCTCGACGGTGCCGTCGAGACCGCCATCGAACTCGGCGTCGCCGAAGTCATCGCGGACGTCGTCGAGACCGGCACCTCCCTGCGCAACGCGGGCCTGGAGGTCATCGGTGAACCGATCATGACCTCCGAGGCCGTCGTCATCCGCCGCACCGGCGCCGAGGCCGGGGCCGACGACACCGTCGAGTCCAAGGTGGGCCAGTTCCTGCGGCGCCTCCAGGGCGTCCTCGTCGCCCGCACCTACGTGATGATGGACTACGACTGCCGGGTCGAGCAGCTGGAGAAGGCCGTCGCGCTGACCCCCGGCCTGGAGTCCCCGACCGTGTCCCCGCTGCACAACGAGGGCTGGGTCGCCGTCCGCGCCATGGTCCCCTCCAAGGAGGCCCAGCGGATCATGGACGACCTCTACGACCTCGGCGCCCGGGCCATCCTCACCACGGCCATCCACGCCTGCCGTCTCTGACCCGGACCGATCCCGGAGCCGCACCATGCCGGACACCACCCCCGACACCACCCCGGATCCCGCCCCGGGCACCCCGTCGGACCAACTGCCCGCCCTGCCCGTCACCTTCCGGCCGGGCCGCACCCGCGCGGTGCTGCTCAGCGCGGCCGTCGCGCTCTTCGCGGCCATCTCCCTGATCGCGCTGCTGCTGAAGCAGGTCAACCCGGGCGAGCGCCTCAGCTTCGTGTTCACCGCCGCCCTCCTGGCGGGAGTCCTGGTCCTGCTGGCCCGGCCCAGGGTCGACGCGGACGAGACGGGCGTCACCGTCGTCAACATCGTGACCCGGCGCCGGCTGGAGTGGGCCCAGATCCTTCGGGTGAACCTCCGTCCGGGTGATCCCTGGGTCTTCCTCGACCTCAGCGACGGCACCAGCCTGCCGGTGCTCGGCATCCAGCCGGGCATCGCCCGGGAGCGCGCCATCGCCGACGCGCGGGCCCTGCGGGCGCTCGCCGTGGCACGGACCACGCCCCCCGGCCCCGGAACCTCCCAGGGCTGATCCGGAACGCTTCGGGGACATCTCGGGAACACGTCGGGGACACCTCGGGGTCGTCCACCCTGCCGCGTTCGCCCCTGTCTTGATTAATCTGTCGGACACGGGCGCGACGACCGCGCCCTCGCCCCTGCCGCCCCGCCCGGTGCCCCAGGGGCTCCAGCTATCCGAGGAGTGACCCTCTCCGGCGATGGACGGATCGTCCTGCAGTACGTGCGCCGCCCCCTGTCGACATAGCGCGAACCCGCTCCCCGAGGTCCGCGACCGTGCGCGCGCGGCGGCATCATGACCACCCCCCTGCTGCTCCTCGCAGCCGCATTCCTGCTGATTCTCGCCAACGGGTTCTTCGTGGCCGCCGAGTTCGGCCTGGTCACCGTCGAGAGGCCGGACGCCGAACAGGCCGCCGCCGGCGGCGACCGGCGCGCCCACCGGGTCGTCGAGTCACTCAAGGAACTGTCCTTCCAGCTCTCCGGCACCCAGCTCGGTATCACCCTCACCTCCCTGGTCGTCGGCATGCTCGCCGAACCCGCCCTCGCCGAACTGCTGCGCGGCCCCGTCACCGGCATCGGCGTCCCCACCGGCGCGGTCTCCACCGTCTCCGTGGTCATCGGCATGCTGCTGGCCTCCGCCGTGCAGATGGTCATCGGCGAACTCGTGCCCAAGAACTGGGCGGTGTCCCGCCCCCTGCAGGTCGCGCGGTTCGTCGCCGGCCCGCAGCACGCCTTCGCCCGCGTGTTCCGCCCGGTCATCGCAGGGCTCAACGCCGTGGCCAACCGGCTCGTGCGCACTCTGGGCATCGAGCCGACCGCGGAACTCGCCTCCGCTCGCAGCCCCGGCGAACTCGTCTCCCTGGCCCGGCACTCCGCGCGGGCCGGCGCCCTGGAACAGGACACCGCGGACCTCTTCGTACGGACCCTGTCCCTGGCCGGGCTGACCGCGCAGCACGTCATGACCCCGCGCGTGAAGGTCAGCGCCCTGCAGGACTCCGCGACCGCCGAGGACGTGGTGAACCTGACCCGGGCCACCGGCCTGTCCCGCTTCCCCGTCTACCGGGAGCGGATCGACGAGGTCGTCGGCATGGTCCACCTCAAGGACGCCCTCGCGGTGTCCCCGCCCGACCGGCTGCGCACCCCCGTCGGCGGCATCGCCCGACCCGCGCTGCTCGTCCCCGAATCCCTGCCCGTACGGCCGCTGCTGGCACGGCTGCGCAGCGGGCAGCCCATCGCGGTCGTCGTCGACGAGTACGGCGGCACGGCCGGCGTCGTCACCCTGGAGGACATCGTCGAGGAGATCGTCGGCGAGGTCCTCGACGAACACGACGACCTGCTGGGCGAGGCCTCCGAGCCCGTCCCCGCTCCGCCGGAGGACGGCAGCCTTGCCTGGGACGCCGACGGCAGCGTCCGCGTCGACGTTCTGCTCCGCATAGGCCTCGACGTGCCCGAGGGGCCCTACGAGACCGTCGCCGGCCTGGTCGCCGATCTGCTCGGCCGGATCCCGGCCGTCGGCGACCGCGCGGAGCTGCCCGGCTGGCGGCTCTCGGTGCGCCGTGTCGGACACAACCGCGCCGAGCGCGTACGCCTGGTCCAGGCGGCCGAGACGGCCCCGCCGCTCGTGGAGGCAGCCGGATGAGCCTGCTGCACCTCCTGTTCGCCGCGCTGCTCGTCCTCGCCAACGGCTTCTTCGTGGGCGCCGAGTTCGCGCTGGTCTCCGTGCGCCGCAGCCAGATCGAACCGCTCGGCACCGCACGGGCCCGCCAGGCCCTGTACGGGCTCGAGCATCTGCCGCAGATGATGGCGGCGGCCCAGTTCGGCATCACCGTCTGCTCGCTGACCCTCGGCGCGGTCGCCGAACCGACGGTCGCCCGCCTGTTGGAGCCGGTCTTCGGATGGATGCGTCTGCCGCACGGCATGGTTCATCCGCTCGGCTACGTCCTCGCGCTCGCCGCCGTGGTCTTCTTCCACCTCGTCATCGGCGAGATGGTTCCGAAGAACCTCGCGATGGCGGCCCCCGAGAGGGCCGCGCTGTGGCTGAGTCCCGGACTGGTCTGGTTCGCCCGCCTGTGCGGACCCGTCACGGTCGCCCTCGGTGCCTGCGCCCGGGTTGTCCTGCGGGCCTTCCGCGTCGAGCCGAAGGACGAGATCGAAGCCGTCTTCACCAGCGAGCAGCTCAACCGGCTCGTCGAGGACGCCGGTCAGGCGGGCCTCCTCGACCCCGAGGAGGCAGAGCGCCTGGAGGACGCCCTGGAACTGGGCTCCCGTCCGGTGACGGACGTCCTGCTGCCCCGCGAGTCACTGGTGACGGTCGGCCCCGGGGTCACCCCGGCCCGGATCGTGGATCTCACCGCCCGTACCGGCTACTCCCGGTTCCCGGTCGCCGTGGCCGACGGCGGCTTCATGGGGTACCTGCACGTCAAGGACGTACTCGACCTGGAGGAGTCCGACCGGGCGGTGCCGCAGCGGCTCTGGCGGCGCATGCCGACCCTCGGGCCCGAAGTCCCGCTCGACGACGCCCTCACCGTGATGCGCCGCGCCGCCACCCACCTCGCCCAGGTGACCGACGCGTCCGGCCGGGTACGGGGCCTGGTGGCCCTGGAGGACGTCCTGGAACTGCTGGTGGGCGAGGTCCGGGACCCGGCGCACCACGAGAGACCGCGCACGCGGACGAACGGCGCGCCGCGTCCCGGCACCGGATCGCCGCCGCACTCCGGAACGCGTCCCGGCACCGGATCGCCGCCGGACAACGGAGCACAGTCCGGCACGGGAGCGGCTGTCGGGGTGACCGAACCCAGGGACGGTGCCCAGAAGGGAGCGCTCACCGGCTGACGTCAGGGGCGCGGTCTTCCGGGAGCAAGCGCCGGAGCGCGTACCGGCGGGGTGCCGGGCAGGAACCGTGGGGACCCGTCGGTGTCACGCCGCCGGAGGGTCCTGCGGCCCCCGCCCGGACAGCACCTCCCCGTACGCCTGCATCAGATCCGGCAGCCGCAGCGTCGCCAGGTCCTCCCGGGTCAGCGTGCCCGGATACGCCGGATACGCCGACAGCCGCAGATCCCGGTACGCGCAGCTCTTCTCGTACAGGGTCCGCAGGAAGCGCCCGTTGCCCAGCTCGTCGATCCACCCCTGGTCCACCACGTGCCCGGCGACGGACCGCAGTTCGTCCAGCGCCTCCTCGTCCCACACGTCGCCGTTCTCGGCGGCCAGTACCTCGCCGATCGCGGTCAGTTCGAGGGGCCGGTAGGAGGGGAAATCGACGCGGGTGGTGAAACGGGAGGACAGACCGGGGTTGGCACCCAGGAGGCGGTCCATGCCCTCCGGGTAGCCGGCCAGTATGACCACCAGATGGTCGCGGTTGTCCTCGGCCCGCTTCAGCAGAACCTGGAGCGCCTCGTCGCCGTACGCGTCGCCCTTGCCGTAGCCGGAGTTGGAGAGCGCGTAGGCCTCGTCGACGAAGAGGACCCCGCCGAGCGCGGAGTCGATCAGCTCGTTGGCCTTCACCGCCGTCTGGCCCAGGTACTCGCCGACCAGATCGGCCCGCTGGGCCTCCACGAGATGGTCGCCGCCGAGCAGCCCGAGGGCGTAGAAGACCCGGCCCAGGATGCGGGCCACCGTGGTCTTGCCGGTGCCGGACGGCCCGGAGAAGACGAAGTGCCGTTTCGGCGGCTGCACCGGAAGCCCCTGCCCGGCCCGCAGCCGCGCCATGTTCAGCTGTGCCGACAACGCCTTGACCTGGCGCTTCACCGGTTCCAGGCCGACCATGCGCTCCAGCTCGGCGAGTGCTTGCTCCAGTAGGGCGGGATCGGTGGGGCCGGTCGGCAGCGGAGTCACCGGGTCGCCCGTCCTCGCGCGCACCGAGGGGCCCGTGACCGGCGGCACGGGCGCGGGCGGCTCCTCCTCGGACAGCATCAGATCGCGGCCCTCGGTGTCGAACAGCGGGTCGAGGGTGTCAGGGCCGTCCAGCAGATCCCCGCCCGCCCCGCCGAGCGTGACCGTGCCGAGGTCGGCCGAGTCGTCGTAGCCGTCCCCTTCGGCGATGGCGGCGAGCCGGGCCGACGTGTCCATGAACGCGGGGTCGACCCGGTGCACCGCCCGGTAGAGGGGGAGCGCGGCGGCGCTGCGGCCGGTGCCCTCGTGGGCGCGCGCCAGCCAGTAACGCAGCTCCTTGCGCTGCGGCTGCTCGCTGCGGCAGCGCATCAGGGCCGCCGACAGCAGCGGTTCGGCCTGTCCGTACATCTCCAGACGCACCCGGGCCATCCCGCCGAACAGACCCGTCTCGATCCCGAGCAGCGGATCACCGTGCAGTGGGTCGGTGTGCCGGACCAACTGCTCCCAGTCCTTGACCAGATAGGCGCGGCAGGCGTGCAGGAAGCGAACCTGCGGGTCGGTGTCCACCGGAGGGAGTCCGGCAAGGGCGCGGTCCAGCTCGGGGACATGGCGGCCGTCCAGCCAGTGGGAGGCGTGCGCGAGCAGCAGATCGCGCGGGCTCTCCAGCACCGGCTGCACCCACCAGCCGAGCCAGTACCAGGAGTTGAGGGTGCGGTGGTGCCGGGCGCGCTGTTCGCCGAAGCGGTCCCGGTGCCGGAACATCCGCAGCAGCGAGGCCGTCGTGTCGACGCGCAGCGCGTGCAGACCGAGCCAGCCGTCCGCCATCCCCGGGTCGATCCGCACCGCGGCCCGGAACTCCTCCTCGGCCTGTGGATAGGCGCCCATCGTGTAGGCGTCCACGCCCCGCAGCCAGGCGAGGTCGGCAGGGGCTTGCGGGCCCTGCGTGCCGAAGTCCATCACGTCCCCCACAAACCGTGCCCCGTCGGTATGCCTTACCGGCCCTCGCCCGCCGGCTGCCCTGAGGCGAACCGCTGTGCCGCGGACCGGAGTTGCACGGTGCGCGAAGCAGCGTCCGTAGGTCGCACCGAAGGCATCGTACCTGCGGCGCCGCAACCTCCGTAGAGGGCCGTACCCGCAGGGGGGCGACGGGGAAGAGGAGCGTCCGCACCACGCTGTGACCGAGGGTGATCGTCATATGCCGCTCGGCATCCACGAAAGGCGAAGAAGGCAGAACGAAGCCCCCGATCACGGGGGAACAACCGGGGGCTTCGCGTCTGCGGGCGGCTCCGAACGGCCGCACATTGAGAACGTAAGACCTGTACGGCCCCCCGGTCAAGCGGAGTTGGAGCACTCCGGCGACTCGCCCGGAAGGGATCTTCACAGGTTCAACACATTGCGGACGACCCGTCACCGTGCGTGACGGACGGGTTCGGATCGGCAGCCCCGGCAGGCCCGGGAAGCACCTCATATCCCTTACCGCACTCCCGAACCAGCCGGTCGGCGAAGGGGCGTGACGGGTCGTCGGCGAAGTGCCGCCGCTCCGCCCCGACCCAGCCGCCCCAGAAGTCCCGCTGCTCCTCCCCGTCCCGCGCCCGTCCCCGCGACCAGGAGGCCTCCGCGGGCAGATCCATCCACAGCAGCAGCGCCAGATACGGCCGCAGCACCCGCCGCCCCGCGCCGACGCCCTCGACGACGACCACCGGGGCGGACGGCAGCGGGCGCGGCGGCCCGAAGGCGCGGGCCCGCCAGTCGTAGGGGGTGTAGGACGCCTGCTCGCCGCGGCCGAGCGGACCGATCACCTGGCTCAACAGCCGCCCGGTCCAGCCGAACAGCTCCTCGTGGCTGGCGATGTCGTCGAGCCGCAGCACGGGGGCGCCGTCCAGCGCGTCGGCCAGCCGCCCGGCGAACGTGGACTTCCCGGAGCCGGCGTGCCCGTCGACACCGATCAGCCGGACCGGTCCGCAGGAGGGGGCGAGTCGGCGAATGCGGGAGACGAGATCATGCATGGCGGGTTCCGGGGTGAGGCGGGTCGGGTCGGGCG
>NZ_LIQT01000535.1 GCF_001418415.1 Streptomyces hirsutus | reverse complement strand
GCGGTGCCCGGCCGGCCCTCGCGCATCCCCGTGCATCCGTCCCCGCACAGCCCCGCGAAGCGGCGTGCCGCCGTGGCGATCGCCCTGGCCGCGGCGGCGGTCCTGGGTTTCGGCGGCGCGGTCCTGCTCCTGGGACAGCGCACCGAGGACCGGGCCGTGCCGGACCCCCGCCCCACCACGAGCCCGCCCGCGGCCGAGCCCGTCGCGCCGCCCCAGCGGGCCCCGGCCGCCCCCGGGTTCCTCAGCGAGGGCGACTCGGGCCCGGAAGTGGCCGAACTCCAGGAACGCCTCCTGCGCATCCCGGACGTCTACCGCGACGGCGCCACCAGCGGCCGCTACGACGCCGTCCTGTCCGCGGCCGTCGCCCGGTTCCAGCTCTGGTACGGCGTCCAGGGCGACGAGACCGGCGTCTACGGCGACGACACCCGCCGCGCGCTGGAGTCCCGTACCGGGTGATGCCCGTCCGGCGCGTCCCGCCCGGTCAGCGGCCCGATTCCACCAGGGCCCGGGTGACCGCGCGCACGCTGCGCGCGATGTGCTGCAACTGCATGAGCTCGGCCGCGTACAGCTTGATCGTGTGCTCGATGACCCCTTCGTGCAGGCCGAGCCGCGGCAGGTCGGCCCGTGCCGTCTGGAGAGCGGTGCGCGCCACTCGGATCTCGTGCTCGACCTGGATCTGGGCGTGCCGCGCCAGCAGGACGGGGTGCCGGATGAACGCGGGGTAGCTCGCGTAGCGCGCCGGTACCAGCTCGCGCAGCCACTTGGCCGCCGAGCGTTCCCAGTCGTAGCTGCCGGGTGCCTTGACCTGGCAGGGCCAGTCCGGGCTGAGGCGCGTGGAGGTCACGGTCATGATCATCGCTTCCGGGTGTGCGGCGTCGCTGGGGTGGGCGACGGGTGGGGCGGCCCTGGCCCGGCGCGGCCGTCGGAGCGGGTAGGAGCCGGCGGGTTCGGGCGTTCGTGCGGGTGTCCGGTCGGGGCGGACGTCATCCGCTGCGAAGGTGTCTGGCTGCGCAGGGGCGGACCGTCGGCTTTCCGGGCGGAGCGGGTGATGACGGGGTGGGTACGGATCTCGGTCCGGAGCGGACATGTCGTGATCCGCCAGCAGTATTTATATATGCGATGTGGTTTGCAAGGCGTATGAAAACATTCATGCGTGCTTCGAAGGGGAAGGCCCACTCGAGGGCGCCGGCGGGGAGCGGCCCCTCGGGGGATCAGTCCCTGAGGAAGAACTGGTGCTGCTCGGCGACCTGCTCGTACTCGTCGAGCCGGGACCGGGACCGGGACCGCTCCGGGTCCGCGTCCGTCATGGCCTGGAGCAGCGCCGCGCACATCACACCCGGAGCCGCGTACGAGTCGAACGCCAGGCGTGATCCGGCGCCGGTGGCGAAGGCGACGTCGGCCTCGTCCGCGAGGGGGCCCAGCGCCAGGTCGGTGATCAGCGCGACCTTCGGTCCGGCGCCCCGGGCGACCCGCACCGCCGGCAGGGTCTCCTGGGCGTGCCGCGGCATGGAGAACGCCGGCACCCACGTGCCGCCGGCCTCCCGTGACTGCGGCAGCGCGTCGTAGGCGACGCTGCCGCCGCGGGTCACCAGCCGGACGTCCGGGTGGACACGGCGGGCGGCGTAGGCGAAGTACTCGGCCGGGGAGACGGAGATGCGCAGCCCGAGGACGGTCAGCGGCGTGGACGCCGCCGGCCCGCGGCCGGTCCCGACGACCCGGTCGGAACCGGCGAAATCCCGCCGCAGGTTCTCCAGGTTCCCGATCTCGGCGTCCACCGCCGCCTGCAACTCGTTGCCCCGGTTCTCCTCCGCGGGCCCGCCGGGGAGCGTGCCGAGCGCGATCACCTGGAGCCTCTCCCGCAGCGCGGGGTAGCCGCTGAAGCCGGCCACCGAGGCGAACCGGGTCACCGAGGGCCGGCTCACCCCGACCCGCTCGGCGAGGTCCGTGATCGACAGGAACGCCGCCTCGGTGAGGTGCTCGATCAGATAGCGGGCGATGCGCCGCTGGCCCGGGGAGAGCCGAGGCCGGTCGAACAGCGCGCGGAGCTGGGACGCCGGGGACACCTCCGCCTCCTCGTGCCCTTCCCCGAAGTGATCGCGGATGCCTGCGCGCGTGCCTGCTGCGGCGATGGCACCGGGGCGCCTCCTTCGTCTCCCACGAGGGGTCAATTCAGCTCACGCAGCGTGGCGGACAGGGGGGAGCGATGCGGGGGACACCGCACGGCCCCGGGCGAAGAGCGACCCACCGGTCCACCCGCCCGCCGACGGCACACGAGAGGCCCGCCCATCAGCGGTGCACACGCGGCACCGCCGACGCCGGGACCACGAGGTCCGCGTGGTCCCGGGTCCGCGCGACCAGTTCGGCGTTGGGCCCGTCCGAGCACGCGACCCAGGCCACCGCCTCGTCCTGGCGCTTGCCGAACTCCACGTGCCGGGCCACCAGCCGCCGCGCCCGCTCCTCCTCGTCCAGCTCGCAGAACCAGACCTCGTCGAGCTGCGACCGCACCCGCGCCCACGCACCGGTGTCCAGCAGCAGATAGTTCCCCTCCGTCACCACCAGCCGGGCCGTCGGCGGCACCGGAACGGCCCCCGCGACGGGCTGCTCCAGCGTCCGTTCAAAACCGGGCGCGTACACGACGTCCCCGTACGGCTCCTCGCGCAGCCGCCGCAACAGGGCCGCGTACCCGGCCGCGTCGAAGGTGTCCGGGGCGCCCTTGCGGTCCCGGCGGCCGAGCCGGTCCAGTTCGGCGTCGGCGAGGTGGAAGCCGTCCATCGGGACGTGCGCGGCCCACGGCTCCCCGGCGCCGTTCAGAGCCCGCACCAGCTCCCCGGCGAGCGTGGACTTCCCCGCCCCGGGGCTGCCCGCGATGCCGAGCAGCGCGCGTCGGCCGTCCCGGCCGAGGGCCCGGGCGCGGTGGAGGAGATCGTCGAAGGTCGGCGTCACACGGGAGAGTGTGTCACTCGCCCGCCGCCCGGACGGCGCCCGCGGTCCCGTCGCCGTCCGCTTTTCGCCGCGTGCTGTCCGCCGGGACGCGGGATCATGTCCGGTATGACGGATCTGGGTCTGCCCGAGAACATCCTGGCCTGCCTCTTCGATCTCGACGGTGTCATCTCCAGGACTGCCGCGGTCCACGCGGCGGCCTGGAAGCAGGCGTTCGACGCCTTCCTGCGCGAGCGGGACGGCGCGGATTTCCGGCCGTTCACCGACGCCGACTACGCCGAGTACGTGGACGGCCGCCCGCGGGTCGACGGCGTACGCACCTTCCTCGCTTCCCGCGGCGTCGGCCTGCCCCTGGGCGCGCCGGACGATCCGCCCGGCACCGCGACCGTGCACGGGCTCGCCCGCCGCAAGAACGAGCTGTTCCTGGAAAGGATCCGCAGCGGCGGAGTGGAGGCCTACGAGGGCACGTTGCGCTACATCGAGGCGGCTCGCGCCGACGGCCTGCGCACCGCCGTCGTCTCCGCCAGCGCCAACTGCCGGGACGTGCTGCACGCCCTCGACGCCGAGCACCTCTTCGACGCCCGCGTGGACGGTGTGGTCGCCGCGGAACGCCACCTTCCCGGCAAGCCGCACCCCGACACCTTCCTCGCCGCCGCCCGGGATCTCGGCGTCCCGCCCGGCCGGGCCGCCGTGTTCGAGGACGCGCTGGCCGGCATGGACGCGGGCCGCGCCGGCCGCTTCGGCTACGTCGTCGGCGTGGACCGCGTCGGCCGGTCGGCCGCGCTCTACGCCCATGGCGCCGACCGGGTCGTGACGGACCTCGCCGAGCTCACCGGAGAACCCCGGGAACCGGGCGAGCGGTGACCGCGATCGTCGCCCCGCCTGCCCCTGCGCGCCCCGCGGGTTAATTTGTTTCTGTTTGCGCGCAAGCGACCGGCAGGAACGGCGGCACACGGGACGAGGGACGGACGATGGCCGACGGCAAGGGTGCCCTTCTCGCCACAGGACGGCGACGCGTACGCGCACGCACGTCCTCGCCGGGTGCACCACGTTCCACGGACGGCACCGTACCGCTCGCCCTTCTCGCCGCCGTCTTCACCGTCGCTCAACTCGTCCTCGTCCGTCCGGCGCTGGGACTCGGCTGGGACGAGATCGTCTACGTCAGCCAGGTCACCTCCCACCACCCGACCGCCTTCTTCAGCGCCCCGCGTGCCCGGGGCGTCTCCCTCCTGGTGGCGCCCATCGTCTCCTGGTCGGAGTCCACCGCGCTGCTGCGCGTCTACCTCGCCCTCCTGTCCGGCCTGGGCCTGTACCTGGCGCTGCGTGCCTGGCGCGGCCTGTTCCCCACCCGGGTCCTGGTCACCGCCGGCGCCTTCTTCGCGTCCTTGTGGGTGACCCTCTTCTACGGTCCCCAGGCCATGCCCAACCAGTGGGTCGCGATCGGCGCCCTGATCGCCGTCGGCTGCTTCCTGAGGTACCACGCGGACCGCTCGGCACGCGGGGCGCTGTGGGGCGTCGCGGCGGGGGCCGTGCTGATGGCGCTGATGAGGCCCACCGACGCCGTATGGGTGACGATCCCCCTGCTGGTCCTCGCCCTGGCAGGTCGGCACGTCCGCCTTCTGGCCGCACTCGCGGCGGGCCTCGCGGTGGGCGCGGCCGAGTGGGTGGCCGAGGCCTACGCCTGGTACGGCGGCCTGGGGGAGCGGTTGGCCGAGGCCTCCCGCATCCAGGGCGGGCTCGGTCTGCAGATCGCCGTCGACGACCAACTGCGCAGCCTGGGCGGGCGGGGGCTGTGCCGCCCGTGCACGGGGACGATGCCCCATCCGGTGATCACCCTCTGGTGGTTCGCCCTGCCGCTCCTGGCCGTCCTCGCGCTGGTCGTCGCCGTACGGGCCCGGCGCGCCCTGCGCACCGTGCTGCCGCTGGCCTGCGCCGCCACGGCCGCCCTCCCGTACCTCTTCATGATCGGGTACGCGGCGCCCCGCTTCCTCCAGCCCGCCTACGCCCTGCTCGCGATCCCCGTCGCCGACGCGCTGTGGCACCTGGTCAGGACACCGGCCGGGGCGTGGCGGCCGGTCGTGACGTCACTGGTCGCGCTTGCGCTGGCCGGCCATCTGGCCGTACAACTGGCCGTCCTGATGCACACCGTGGACCGCAACACCGACAGCCGCCGGGACTGGGCCCGCACCGCCGGCGAACTGCACCGGCTCGGCGTCCGACCGCCCTGCCTGATCACCGGCCACGAAGCCATCCCCGTGGCCTACTACGCCGGCTGCTCCTCCGGCGGGACGGGCGGGAACAACGAGAACACCACAGTGGCGGAGATACTGAGCACCGCCGACCGCGTCCCCGTCGCCACGCTCATCGGCCCCGGCGGAACCCCGCCCGGCTACGCCCGCGCCTGGCCCCCGCACACGATCGGTGACCTCCAGGTCAGGATCGCGCCGACGCCGGAGCAGGGCGCCCCGAAGGGCGCGGCCGCGGACGGGCCGGAGTGAGGGCCGGGGACGGGACGAGCAGGGCAAGGGCCGGAGCCGGGGCCGAGGGGCAGGG
>NZ_LIQT01000534.1 GCF_001418415.1 Streptomyces hirsutus | reverse complement strand
CGCAACGGCACCGCTCGGAAGGTCGACGATTCAGAGTAAGGACAGCCGAAGCGTCAATCGGGGATCGGGTCAGACCCTCGAGCGGTGCCTCCCTCATCCTCACAGTCGGGGATCTTGAAGTTCCGCGGACAGGGGCGCTGATGGTTCGGGATGCTTCGGCTGGTGCGGTGCAGTCCTGTCCTCATGAGGTGACCAGTGTCCGTTCGTCCTCGGTCCGGGGTGGTAGTGCCAGAGTTCACGGCTCGGACGGCTCGTGCGAGCAATCCTCGTGGGACCACCGCCATGTGGGTACGTGATCACCTTGACGGGCTGTGGAGTGACGAGGACTTTCTGTCCTGGTATCCACGTGACGGACGCCCCGGGCTGTCGCCGGCCCAACTGGCCACGGTCTGCGTGCTGCAGTTCCTGCTCAACCTCTCCGACCGGCAGGCGGCCGAGGCGGTGCGGTGCCGGATCGACTTCAAGTACGCCCTCGCGATGAACCTGGACTACCCCGGCTTCCACCACAGCGTGCTCACGGACTTCCGTGACCGCCTCGGCCAGGACGACCGTGCCGACCGTCTCCTGTCCCTGGCGCTGGACCGGTTACGCGAGGCAGGAATGATCAAGGAACACGGAAGGCAGCGGACCGACTCCACGCAGGTTCTGTCCGCTGCCAGGGAACTCACCCGCCTGGAACTGGTCATCGAAGCGGTCCGCGCCGCACTGGAAGAAGCCTCCCGCGACACACCCCACGTCCTGGACGACCTGGTGGACGCCGAATGGGCCACCCGTTACGGCAGGCCGGTCCGCCTGCCCGCCCAGCCCAGTCACCCCGTCACCCGTCTCAAGCAGGCCGGGGCGGATGCCTGCCGGCTCCTCGAGAACCTGCCGCCCCACCGACGCGGCCCCCGGGCAGATGCCCTGCGACAGATCATGGTGCAGAACTTCCTCGTCGACGCCCGCGGCATCCTGCGTCCCCGCACCGAGAAGGACGGCCGGCCCAAAGGAGCCGTCCAGATCATCTCGCCCTACGACCTGGATGCTCGCCGGGCCATCCGGGGCAACACCCGCTGGAGTGGCTACCTGGTCCACGTCACCGAGACCTGCGACGCCGACGCCCACGTCAACCTGATCACGGACATCGCCACCACCAGCCCCATCCGGGACACCCAGGCCCTGCCCGGCGTCCACGCCCGACTCCGAGACCGCCGACTGCTGCCCGCACAGCACCTGGTCGACGGCGGCTACATATCCACCGCCCTGCTGGCCAACTCCGCACGCGATGACCGCATCCAGCTCGTCGGACCGGTCAAGGCGAGCGGAGCGTGGCAGAAGAAGGAACAGACCGGCTTCACCCGCGACGACTTCACCATCGACTTCGACCGGCGCCAGGTCACCTGCCCCAACGGCCAGACCAGCACCACCTGGCTCGAGGCCCCCGCCATGGCGCCCTACACAGCCGCCCGGTTCACCTCCCGTCAGTGCGACCCCTGCCCGGACCGTCCTGCCTGCACGCGCGGAAAGTCCGCCCGCACCGTGAACTTCCTCCCCCGTCACCTGCACGAACTCCAGGCCACCAACCGCACCGACCAGCAGGACCCCCGCTGGAAACGGCTCTACGCCACCCGGTCCGGCATCGAAGGAACCATCTGCGAACTCGTCAACGCCCACCGAGCCCGCAGAAGCCGCTACCACGGCCACCGAAAGACCCACGTCCAACACGTCCTGACCGGCATCGCCATCAACATCGAACGCCTTGCCTCACGAGCGCATCACCACCCCAGAGGTCTCACGGCGTTCCAGCTCTACCTCGACTCACGCGACCTGACCTGGGAATGCTGGTGGCGACAAGGCAAATGAGTTCGATCCTCAAGATCCCCGACTGTGAGG
>NZ_LIQT01000533.1 GCF_001418415.1 Streptomyces hirsutus | reverse complement strand
GTTCCCGCGGAAGACCGTGTGGGCCGAATTGCGCCTCGTGCCACCGGAACCCGTCCCCACGGGTTCCGGTGCCGTCGACGACTGAAAGACAAAGAACGTGGGGGAAAGAACCCCACCGAGCCCCACCCCTCCCGCCCGTGGCCCGCGCCCGAGGAGCTGGCCGAACTCCTCGCCCAGCTGCGCGCCGACCGGCGCGCGGACCGGTGGGTGCCGGCCTTCGAGCAGGAGTGGGCCGCGGCCCTCGAGGAATCCCGCCGCACGTTCTCTCTCGCCGCCCTGTACGAGGTCGTCCAGGACTGGCAGGGCCGACTCGCCCACGCTCCGGCCGTCGACGCGTTCGTCGCCTCCGGCTACGACGACAGCGAGGCCATCGACATGGCGGAGCTGCGGGGAAGGCACCGGTGGCCGGACAGCCGTACGCGGTCCGCTTCTCCCCGCCGGTCGCGAAGGTCCTCGACACCCTGCCCGAGCACGTCGAAGACACCGTGTGCATGAGACCGGGGAGCACTCGACCCGGAAGGGCCGGACCCCGTCGGGGTCCGGCCCTCGCAGCCCTGCCGGCGGATGCCGTTCCGACGGGCCGAGGCCCACCGGGGCGGTGTCACCTCAGCAGTAGGCCTTGGCCGCCCGCTTGGCCGTGCCCTTCTTGGGCGATTCGGTGCACTTCACCGCACCCTCGGCCTGGACGCTCCAGCTACGGGCCTTGCCGTAGCCCTTCTTGCCGAAGCCGGTGCCCTTGGAGTTGCAGGTCTTGGCCGTGTAGTAGCCGGACGCCTTCTTGACGCCGCTGAACACCACGTAGACACCCGGCTTGTTGAAGTTGAACGTGACCGACTCGCTCTTCTCCTTGGTCTTCTCGCCCGCCTTGGAGAGCGTCCCGGAGACGTGGGCGTCCATGCTGGAGATGACCCAGTTGGCCGAGTAGCTGGCGCCTCCGGTCACCTCGCGCCCCGAGCTGACCGTCTTGCGGTAGGTCGCCGTCTTGGTGTAGCTGCCGGTGCCGCTCTTGGGGATGTTGATCTGCTTGGCGTGGGTGATCACCCAGCTCTTGTCCAGGCTGGTCCAGGACGCGGACTTGTAGCCAGGCTCACAGACGAGCGGCGCGGCACCCGCCGTGCCCGCCGGGCCGAGCGCCACGAAGGAGACGGCGGCCACACCAGTGGCCACGACTGTCGACAGGAATCTCTTGCTCATACTGCTGTCCCCCGCTTTTCTTCGACGGCCCTTACCACGGGCCGCACGATCACTGCCCCGTCTCGGTTGACGAGGTCCGGTCAATCTATGACAAGTGATCGCGGGAGATCAGTGACTTGAGGGAGACTTGAGGGTGTGTGAGTGGTCTGGTGGGGGATGCGCGGACCTGGTCGCCGGACGCGCAGGAGGCTGTGCGGTTGCCGGCGGTGTCCGCGCTGATGGAGGGCCGGGACCGGGCAGAGGTCGCGGTCCTGTTCAAGGTGTCGGTCAGGGCTGTGGACAACTGATGGACGAGGTGGCAGACCGGTGGCCGGGACGCACCGCTGTCCCGCACGCGGGGCCGCCGGGTGGGCGAGCATCAGGTCCTGTCCGAGGCCGAGCAGGAGCCGCCGGGTCGGCCCCTGACCGCGTACGGGGCGAAGTCGGCCCACGCGGCGGGTGCGAAGCTCAGGCGGGGCGCGCGAGGTCCTTCGAGTCGCGGACGTGGACGGTATCGGGGGCGGGGCGGGCGGAACGCGGGAAAGCAAGAGCCCAAGCCGCTCCCCGCCGTACCGAACCCCGCGTACCCCGGTTCCGCGCGTGGGTGCCGGTGGCTTACGCGGGCGGCTGCCGGCGCAGGACGCGGGCGAGCCAGTCGGTGCGGGTGCGGCGGGCTGTGGCAGAGATGTGCGCTTGCGGGTACAGGGCGTCGAAGCCGTGGAAGCCGCCTGCCCAAACGTGGAGTTCGGCCTGGCCACCCGCCGTCCAGATGTTGCCGGCGTAGGCGATGTCCTCGTCACGGAAGACCTCGGCGGAGCCGGTGTCGATGTAGGTGGTCGGCAGGTCTGAAAGGTCGCCCGACAGTGCGGGTGAGACATACGCAGGTACTTCGTCTCCGGTGAGGCCACCGAGGACTGAGCGCCATCCGAACGCGTTCATCTCGCCGGTCCACACGCCCGGTACGCCCGAGTACTGAAGGCTGGAAGTGGTGGCGTTGCGGTGGTCGAGCATGGGGCAGATCAGCACCTGGGCCGCGATGGCGGGAGCACCGAGGTCGCGAGCCAGCAGGGCGACGCCGGCCGCGAGACCGCCGCCCGCGCTGGCGCCGGCAACGATGATGCGCGTCGGGTCGATGCCCAGTTCGGTGGCATGCGCGGTGACCCACAGGAGTCCCTGGTAACAGTCGTCGACCAGCGTGGTGCCGCCGGCCTCGGGTGCGAGCCGGTAGTCCACGGAGACCACGACCGCGCCGAACTCATCGAACCACTCGAGGGGGATGTCGAGCTGCGAGAAGCGGTCACCCATGACCATCCCGCCGCCGTGTATCCAGTAGACGCACGGCGCGGCGGTGGTCCGGTCCGTGTTCGCGGGGCTGAAGACCGACAGCGGTATCTGCGCGCCGTCCGGGGCGGGCACAGTGACTTCACGCCACTCGGCCTGACGGCCCGTGAGGAGCGACTCGACAGGTGTTGACGGGTACTGCCGCAGTTGGGTGAGGATCTCGGGGGTCAGGTGAGACATGAGGGGCATGTCGGAGAGGAGTTCGTGCAGTTCGGGGTCCAGGCCGGGGCGTCGCGTGGTCATGGTGATGCCTTTCGGCGGGGCGCTGATGAGTCAGGGCGTTCGGCGGAAACCGGGGCAGCGGGCCGGAAGTCGGTTCGGTGGATCTCAGAAGCCGGCCTTGCCGCGGACGGGGACGTAGTCGGTGTACTCGGACTCCTTGGCCAGCAGTCCGCCGATCTTCGCCACGATGGCCCGGGCGGCTTCGCCGGCGAAGATCCGGTGGTGGTCCTCTTCGCTGGTCCATCCCTCAGTGACGTGGACGGTGTCGGGGTCGGACGCGGAACGGGACACGAGGTAGACGAGGCAGTGTTCGCTCGCGCCGGGGGCGCCCTCGTCCAGGCCGGTGAGCAGGAGCTCGATCAGTCGGTCGCCCTTTCCGGGCTTGGCGGTCAAAGTGGCGTTGAAGCCGTATGCGGCGCTCATCGGTGGGTTCCTTCGTCTGGGACGTCGAGGTGAAGTAATTCCATTCAAACCCTGTGACCTGCAGAAACGTTAGAACGATGCTCTTTCGCATCTGCACGTTCCTCTCAAACTCGGGAGCAAAAAGCAGAAGGGTGCTGCAGTGGAGGTATGTGCCTCGACGAACTCCGCACCCTGCTGACTCGCCATGCCCGCTCCGACTGGACCACCGCTCTGGACGGCGTCCTCATCTCGAAGGTCGACCGGCCGGACCCGCCGGAGCCGTCCATGTCCGGCACGGTCCTGGCGGTCATCGCCCAGGGCGCCAAGCGCCTCGCGCTGGGCGACCGGGTCTACGAGTACGGCCCCGGTCAATATGTGGTCGCGTCCGTGGACCTGCCCGTCACGGGGCAGTTCCTCCAGGCCGACCCCGAGCAGCCGGCGATCGGCTTCGGTCTCCTGCTGGAACCGTCGGTCATCGCCGAGCTGCTGCTTGAGGCCGGTCCCGAGGACATCCCCCCGGTCGGCGGAAATGTTCCGTCGGGAATCGCCGTCGGCGACGCTTCAGACGCACTGCTCGATGCGGTGGTCCGACTGCTGCGCCTGCTCGATGAGCCTCGCGACCGGGCTGTGCTTGCCCCGCTGATCAAGCGCGAGATCCTGTGGCGCCTGATCGCCGGCGAGCAGGGTGCGACGGTTCGCCAGCTCGGCCTGGCCGATAGCGGCCTCAGTCACGTCTCCCGGGCCGTGCGCTGGATCCGCGAGCACTACGCGCAGCCCTTCCGGGTCGAGGACGTGGCCCGCATGTCCGGCATGAGCGTCTCCGCTTTCCACCGCAACTTCCAGGCGGTGACCGCCATGAGCCCCATCCAGTTCCAGAAACGGATCCGGCTGCAGGAGGCGCGGATACTGCTGGCCACCCACCCGGGCGACGTCACACGGGTGGGCCAGCGCGTCGGCTACGACAACCCGTCACAGTTCAGCAGGGAATACCGCCGTCAGTTCGGCGCACCTCCGAGCCGGGACGCCGCCAGGCTGCGGAGCACCGTACGCACGCCGGCGAGCACACTCCCGTGAGTTGAGCAGGCAGGATTACGCAAGGAGAAGCGAGGATAGTTCTACTGTTTCAGCAGGTCAGAGCGATTCAATGGTAGTGCCGGTTCTTTTGCAGAGCAGAGAAGTGCCTGCCCGGCCGTCGATCCCACCCCTCGCAAGGACCCGCCATGAAGACCATTCTCATCACCGGCTCCTCTTCCGGATACGGACGGGAGACAGCCCTCCACTTCCACCACCAGGGCTGGAACGTCATCGCCACCATGCGCACCCCCCGTCCGGATGTCCTCCCCGAGTCGGACCGGCTCCGCATCATCGAACTCGACGTGACCGAGCCGGACGGCATCACCGCCGCCTTCGAAGCAGCGGGCCCCATCGACGTCCTGGTCAACAACGCGGGCGTCCCCTCGATCAGCGTGTTCGAGGGCACCCCCATGACCCGCGTACGGGAGGTGTTCGAAACCAATACCTTCGGCGTGATGGCAACGACCCAAGCAGTCCTCCCCCGCTTCCGCGAGCGCGGATCCGGCGTCATAGTCAACGTGACGTCCAGCGTGGTCCTGGGGGACATGCCGCTCTCGGCCATCTACAAGGCAAGCAAGATGGCCATCGAAGGGTTCACCTCGTCCCTCGCCCTCGAACTCGCCCCCTTCGGCGTGCGGGCGAAGACCGTCGAGCCGGGCGCCTGCCTCACCACCGGCTTCGCCGCCAAAGCGACCAACGGAGCTTCGCCGGACGAACTGGTGCCGGCGCCCTACGCGGAGTTCGCCAGGAAGGCCATGGGGGAATTCACAGGCCAGGTCGCCTTCACCAAGGAGAGCGACGTCGCCAAGACGGTATGGGAAGCCGTGCACGACACGACCGGCCGGCTGCAGTTCCCGGCCGGCCCCGACGCCGTCCGGCTCGCCCAAGCCAAGTGATCAACCGGCAAGCAAGGTGACTCGCGGCGACCCAAGGGACGGCCCCGCGCACATGCCCGGGGCCGTTCGCCCCTCACTGCTTGATGCCCGTCTTCTCCACAAGGCGCACACAGTGAATGACGAGCCGGCGGCTGGTCGGAGCAGGACCGGGTGGAATTGACCAACGCCGACGGCGCGAGTTCCGGCGCTCGCAGGGCGGCCGAATCAACCCCAACGCCCGCCCGTTCCCCGGGCATACGTCTCATGATCACAGGCGATCACCTCCGGCCCCGTCGTCGATCGGGAGCGGCCACGGCATACGAGCCGACGGCGACGATTCTCTCGATGTCTTCACGGTGCTCCCGCACCCTGCCGGACGGGAGCGCGGCGTCAGGACCCGCCGCCTCATAGGGTGGAACCATGACGGAACAGCCCTCCCCCAGTCCCCAGCCGGGGGAACCTTCATCCCTCGCCGCCCGGCGGCTGATGCTGGTGCACGCCCACCCGGACGACGAGTCGATCAACAACGGCGCCACCATGGCCCGGTACGCCGCCGAGAGCGCGCACGTGACCCTGGTCACCTGCACGCTCGGTGAGCGCGGCGAGGTCATCCCGCCCGAGTCGGCCCACCTGAGCGGCGCCGCCCTCGGGCAGCACCGGATGGGAGAGCTGGCCGAGGCGATGCGCGCCCTCGGCGTCGACGACTTCCGGCTGCTCGGCGGCGCCGGGCGCTACAGCGACTCCGGGATGATGGGCCTGCCCGACAACGACGACCCCGGCTGCTTCTGGCAGGCCGACGTCGATCAGGCCGCCGGTCTGCTCGCCCAGGTGATCCTCGAGGTCCGGCCCCAGGTGCTCGTCACGTACGACGACGACGGCGGCTACGGGCACCCCGACCACATCCAGGCGCACCGCGTCGCCATGCGGGCCGTCGAGCTCGCCGCCCGGGACGGGTGGGACGTCCCCAAGGTCTACTGGAACCGGGTTCCCCGCTCCGTCGCCGAGGCCGCCTTCGCGCGACTGGACGACGACCTGCCCGGGCTGCCGTTCGACAAGGCGGGCGAGATCGGTGACGTCCCCGGAGTCGTCGACGACGCCCTGGTCACCACCGAGATCGACGGCACCGCGTACGCCGCCGCCAAGGCCGCCGCGATGCGCGCCCACGCCACCCAGATCACCGTGGCCGAACCGTACGCGCCCTACTTCGTGCTCTCCAACGAACTCGCGCAGCCGCTGTTCACGACCGAGTACTACGAGTTGGTGCGCGGCGCGCGGACCCCCGGCGGCCGGGAGAACGACCTCTTCGCCGGGACCGGGACCGGCAGCGGCACCACGGCCGGCACCGGGGAGGCGTCATGAGCGGGCGGACGAGCGGGAGCGCGCCGGTGTCGGCGCTGGCTCAGCCGCTGCGGCTGCCCTCCGGCAGGCGGATCGCCGCCTGCCTGGGGCTGTTCCTGCTCGGCGCCGTGGTGGGGGTGGCCGGGGCGCTGGTGCAGCCCGCCTGGTTCCCGGGCGGACTGCTGCTCGCCCTCGCCGCCGAGGCCGGCCTCTGCCTGGGCGGGGCGCTCGCGCTGCGCAGCCGCGCCGGGGCCGCGTCGGCCGGCGGCGGCTGGGTCATCGTCGTCCTCCTGCTCACCGTCAGCCGTCCGGAAGGCGACTTCCTGTTCGCCGCGGGAGCCGGCTCGTACCTCTTCCTGCTCGGCGGCATCGCCGTCGCTGTGATGTGTGCCACCCTCGCGCCGGGGCGGCAACCGCAGGGCGATCCTGTCCGACTTGGGAAGTGACGTACTACTTCGCCGCGGTGCGCGCGTGCGGTTCCGGCGGGGGTTTCCGCCACGGTCCGGCAATACGGGCCGGATGCGGCCAGTATGGTGGTGCGCGCGCCGCTGAGCCTCCCCGAACTCTCGGCTCCGGTCGAGTTGGGGGAGACCCCCACCGTGAGGTCGTGACGGGCGGCGGAGCCAACCGGGAGAACCTGCCTTGAGTCGTGAAACTGACACTCCGTCCACCGGGCCCAACGGGCACGGCGGAGCCGCATACCCGTCGGGCACCCCGCCCTACGGCATTCCGGCGGTTCCGGGTGAGGCGGCGGCCGCGGGCCGACCCGCCGCGCGGCCGGACGAACAGCGCCCGGGTGACCAGCGGTCGGGCGGCCCACGTTCGGATGAACGCAAGACCGAGACCACGCTGACGACCAGAATCCGGATCAACATCCCCGGTTCCCGGCCCATTCCGCCGGTCGTCGTGCGCAAAACCGTCAAGGACGGCGAGAGCACGGGCGCCGGCGACACCCAGGGCGCGGCCCCGGGTGGGGCCAAGGACCGGCCCTCGGCGCCCGCACCGGGTGCCCCCAGGGCTCTGGGCGCCGGCAGCGGTGCCGCTTCCGGCCCGGGTTCCGGCCCCCGTGCCGTCGAGCCCTCCGCCGCGACCGCCACCGGCGCCGCGGGTGGCCCGCGGCCCGCCCCGCAGCAGTCGGTCCCGCAGCAGGCGGCCCCGGCGGAGAAGCCGGCCAGCGACTGGTTCGCGCCGCGCAAGTCCGGTGCGGGCAAGAGCGGTACGGGTGGCGGATCCGGCAACGGGGCGGGCCCGGAGGGCACTTCGGGTCCTGCGGGCGGCGCTTCGGGAACTTCCGGTGGCGGTGCGCGTCCGGGCGGACGCCCGGCCGGTGTGGCCGGCGGGATGAGCGTGACGGGCGGCTCCCGGCCCGGCGGCTCCGGTGGTCCCGGTGGCACGAACGGTTCCGCACCCGGCGGCAACGGCTCCGGGCTCTCCGGCGCCACCGGCGGGCCGGTCGCGCCCGGACACGGCGGCGGCACCGGTTCCTTCGACGTGACCGAGGCACTCGCCGCCGGCCCGCTCGGCAGCGGCGGTACGCGTCCGGGCACGGGCACGGGCCCGGGTGCGGGCGGGAACGGGGGCGGCGAACCGCGCCTCGACGACCTGCCGTTCTTCACCGACGACGACCTCGAAGCACGGAACGGCCAGGCGAGGTACCCCGGCCAGCCCGGCCCCTCCGGCCAGTCGCCGTACGGCGACCAGGGCGGGCCCGGTGGTCCTGCCCGTCCCGGGGCCGGCGGCCCCACGGCCGGGCCGGTCACCGGTGGGCCCGGCCCGCGCGGCCCCCGCGGCGGTCCCCACCCCGGCGGCGGACTGGGCGACGACACCGCGAGCCTCACCCCGCAGTTCCCCGCCCCCGAATCCGGCGCCCCGGGCTACGGAGCCCGCCACGACAACCTCTCCGGACACACCGTCACCAGCGGCATCCCGGTCGTACCGGCGAGCGCCTCCTTCGACGCGGATTTCCCGGCCGGCGGCCCCGGCACGTACACGCCGCCCAGGCTGCCCGGACCGGCCACCCCGCCCCCGGCGGCCTCCTCGAAGGCGCCGAAGAAGAAGGGCCGCAGCAAGCTGCCCCTGCTCGGCGGCGCCGTGATCCTGCTCGCCGGTGGCGTCTACGGCGCCGGCCTGCTGATGAACCACTCCGACGTGCCCAAGGGCACCACCGTGCTCGGCGTCGACATCGGCGGCGGCACCCGCGACGAGGCCGTGAAGACGCTCGACAAGGCGCTCGCCGACCGGCTGAACAAGCCGCTCAAGCTGGCCGTCGGCGACAAGACCGTCGAACTGGAGCCGGACAAGGCCGGACTCCAGCTCGACACCGACGCCACCATCGGCGCGGCGGCCCGCAGCGACTACAACCCGGTCTCCGTCATCGGCTCCCTCTTCGGCAACAGCCGGGTCGTCGACCCCGTCATCCCCGTCGACGAGGAGAAGCTGCACGCCGCCCTGGAGGCCGCGGGCGGCGGCTCCGGCAACGACGGCACGATCACGTTCAAGTCCGGCAAGGCCGTCGCCGTCTACGGCAAGCCCGGCGCGGGCATCGACGTCGACAAGTCGACCGAGGCGGTCGAGGAGGCGTACCGGACCCAGGTGGAGACCGGCTCCTCGCCCACGGTGACGGTGCCGACCACCACTCAGGAACCCACGATCTCCAAGGCCGAGGTCGACCGGATGATGAAGGAGTTCGCCGAACCGGCGATGTCGGCCAACGTGACGGTGCAGACCGACGCGGAGCACTCGGTGCCGATGAGCCCGCAGAACTCGCTGTGGAAGTTCCTCAGGGTGGAGGCCGTCAACGGCAAGCTGGTCGACAAGCCCGACCTGAAGGCCCTGGAGGAGCTCTACGGCCAGGCATTCGACGGTGTGCTCATCACCCGGGGCAACGGCGAGAAGACACCTGTCACTCCCCAGGACGTTTATGGCGCCCTCCGCCAGGCGCTGACCAGCACGACCGACCGGGTCGCGGTCATCGAGACGAACCCGAGCTGAACCGGGACCGACTTGTCGTCCTGATCCCCGCATGACATCCGTCATGCGGGGATCAGGACGACAGGCACTGCCCTCCGGGCCCCGTGCGCGTCACGACGGTCGCCATGAGCGCAGCGACGAAAACCGCCTGTGACCCCGTCGTCCCGGTCGACGACGGGGGAGGCGTCGGCGCTGATGGCGGCGCTCGCCTTCGTGGTGCCGGACGGGAGGGCGTTCGTGGGCGCGCTGCTCGTCCCGGCACTCCTCGGCGCCTTCGCCATGACCGGCGTACGCGAACTCGTGCGGACCACCGTCGCGTTGCGCGAGGCCCGCGCCACCGTCGCGCTGCTCGCCGCCGCGGTCCGCACGGTGCTGACGGGGGAGCGGGTCATCGACCCCGCCCTCGCCGCCGTGGCCCTCACCGACGGCGCCCATCCCCTCACCGACCGCGAACGCGAGGTCCTGCGCGCCGCCGCCGACGGCTCCACCAACGCGGAACTGGCCCGCACCCTGCACCCCTCCCAGGGCACCGTCCGCAACTACCTCTCCACCGCCATCCAGGAACTGGCCGTCCGCAACCGGGCGGAAGCGGCCCGCGTGGCTCGCGAGAAGGGCTGGCTCTAGCACGGCAGCACGGCAGCACGGCAGCACGGCAGCGGCGGCCCGGCTTGGGGCCGCCGCTGCCGTGCTCCGTTCGTTCGAGAGTCGGGGCGTCAGGGCGTCCGGCTCAGGTTTCTCCGCGCCGCACCGTGCACAGCGCCCAGATCATGACGCCGGAGAGGGCGATCATCACGACCGACCAGACCGGGGCGTACGGCAGGGACATGAAGTTGGCGATCATGATGAGCCCGCCGATCGCCACACCGGCCACCCGCGCCCACGTACTGGCCTGGAACAGCCCCACGCTGATGAGCACGGCCACCGCGCCCAGGATCAGGTGGATCCAGCCCCAGGACGTGAGGTCGAACTTGAAGACGTAGTTCTGCGTGGCCACGAAGACGTCGTCCTGGGCGATCCCGGAGATGCCCCGGACGATGTTCAGGATTCCGGCGAGCATCAGCATGACGCCGCCGAAGACGGTCAGCCCGCCGGCCCACTCGCGTTTGGCGGAGGATGTGTGCGCACGTGCCTGCGACTGTGCGTGATGGGCGTGAGCCGTAGCCATTTCACCGCCCCTTTCTGTGTCGTACGGGTTGCTCGTACTGGTTCGGCGTGCGGTGCGTGCGGTCAGCGGGTGCTTCCCGCGCCGTGGCCGCTCAGCACCAGTTCCTTGGCCCGGTCGAACTCCTCGTCGGTGAGGTCGCCGCGCGAGCGGATCTCGGACAGCCGGTGCAGTTCGTCGGCGGTGCCGGCCTGCCCGCCGTGGCCCGCCGCGGTCTCCTTGATGTAGCTGTCGAACGCCTCCTGCCGCGCACGGGCCTGCGCGATCTCCCGCCTGCCCATGTTCCGGCCGCGGGCCACGACGTAGACGAACACGCCGATGAACGGCAGCACGATGACGAAGACCAGCCACCCGGTCTTGGCCCAACCGCTCAGCTCGTTATCCCGGAAGAGGTCGGCGATGACCCGGAACAGCAGGACGAACCACATGACCCACAGGAACAGCAGCAGCATCGTCCAGAAGGCCCCGAGCAGGGGGTAGTCGTACGCGAGATAGGTCGCGGAGCTCATGGCTCTCCTTCGTCAGGCGTCCGGCGAGGGTGACGCGTGCCTTACCAGGCTGCCCCGGCCGCGTCCGTGGGGCCTCACCCCTGACGGGTGATCCCGGACGGGCCGGGCCGCGGTGAGCTGGAGAACAGACGTACGCCGAAGCCAGGAGGGCGGACCATGACCGCACCGAGCGCCGTCGCCGCGGCACCCACACCGGCCGAGCGGATCGACCGGGGCCGGACGGCCCGCAAACGCGTACCCCGCTCGGCGCACGGCCTGTTCGACCCCGGCGCCGACCGCTTCGATCCGGTCGACGTGCTCGCGCGCCAGTCGGCCACACGGGTGCCCGAACTGGTCCCGATCCGGTACGGGCGCATGTTGGAATCGCCGTTCCGGTTCTACCGGGGCGCCGCCGCGATCATGGCCGCCGACCTGGCGACACTCCCGCACACCGGACTCGAGGTGCAGCTGTGCGGCGACGCCCACCTGCTGAACTTCCGGCTGCTGGCCTCGCCGGAACGGCACCTCGTCTTCGACATCAACGACTTCGACGAGACCTTCCCCGGCCCCTTCGAATGGGACGTCAAACGCCTCGCCGCCAGCCTGGTCATCGCGGGCCGCGCCAACGGCTTCTCGACGCGGCAGCAGAACAAGGCGGTCACCGCCTGCGTCCAGGAGTACCGCGCACGGATGCACCGTTTCGCCGGCATGCGCACCCTGGACATCTGGTACGCCCAGGACGACGTCGACCGGATGCGCGAACTCCTCGACTCCTCCCTGGATTCGTCCGTCCTGCGCCGCACCGACCGGGCCGCCGCGAAGGCCCGCACCCACACCTATCTCCAGGCCATCGACCGGCTCACCCGGGTCACCCCCGAGGGCCGGCGGATCACCCCGGACCCGCCCCTGATCATCCCCCTGCGGGACCTGCTGACCGACGCGCCCGACCGCGGCGAGGAAACCGAACTGCGCACCATCGTCGAGAGCTACACGGACACCCTCTCCTCCGAACGCCGGCACCTCCTGCACCGCTACCGGCTCGCGGACACGGCCCGCAAGGTGGTCGGCGTCGGCAGCGTCGGCACCCGCTGCTGGATCCTGCTCATGCTCGGCCGCGACGACGACGACCCGCTGCTGCTCCAGGCCAAGGAGGCGCAGGAATCGGTGCTCGCGCCGCACACGGACGGCGAACGCTTCGACAACCAGGGCCGCCGCGTGGTGACCGGTCAGCGTCTGATCCAGACCTCCAGCGACATCTTCCTCGGCTGGACCCACGTCCTGGGCCTGGACGGCAGGGAACGGGACTTCTACGTACGCCAACTCCGGGACTGGAAGGGCATCGCCCGCCCGGAGACCATGGACCCCCGCATGCTCGCCCTCTTCGGCGGCTGGTGCGGAGGCAGCCTCGCCCGCGCCCACGCCCGCTCCGGCGATCCCGTCGCGATCTCCGCCTATCTGGGCAGCGGCGACCTTTTCGACCGCGCCCTCCCCGGCTTCGCACAGGCCTACGCCGACCGCAACGAACGGGACTTCAAGAAGCTCGGGGCCGCCGTACGCTCGGGACGGCTCACCGCGAAGAGCCTCTGAGAACGTCCTCTGACGTCTGCAGAGGCACTCAGACCGCTCACCGGCGGGCCGGGCCGACGTGCCGGGCGCCGGATGTCACCCAGGCGCCGGATGTCACCCAGGGGCCGGGTGTCACCTAGGGGTCGGGCGCATCTCGACCACACGCAGGCCCAGCGAACGCAGGCGGGCCAGCAGCCCGTACAGATGCGCCTCGTCGACGACATGACCGAACAGCACGGTCTGACCCCACATCACGACATGGTCCAGTTCGGGGAAGGTCTTGGTCAGCGCCTCGGACATGTGTCCGTCGACGCGGATCTCGTAGTGCATGCGGCCCTCCTCCCCTCCCACGGCTCGGGCGCAGGCGGCAAACCGCCCCTGCCCTGCGATCGTCCACCCCGGGCGGCCGTACGCCCTCACCCGGGGCAGGTGAGGGAGGGCGCGCGGGGCTCACAGCAGCCGGAGGGCGCGGGCCCGGCGTACGGCGTCGGCGCGGCGGTTGACGTCGAGCTTCCGGTAGATGTTCCTGAGGTGGGTCTTCACCGTGTTGACCGACACGTACAGGTCGGCGGCGATCTCCTCGGTCGTCATCATCCGGGCCAGCCGCCGCAGCACGTCCCGCTCCCGGCCGCTCAGCTCCTCCACCGGCTCCTTCCCCCAGTCGTTCACCGGCTCCTTCACACCGGGCGGCGGCACGTCCGCGGACCCGGTGACGAGCCAGCCCGCGGCCAGGCCCCGCAGCGGGTCCGTGTCCAGCAGCGGCCCGATCCACGGCCCCGCCTCCACGAAGGGGCGCCGCAGGTGCTCGTGCCGGGCGCCGCGCAGCGCCACCGCGAGCCATCGGCGGGCAGTGGCCGGGTCTCCCGCCAGATGGCCGCTCCGGGCCCGTACGAGTGCGGCCCGCACGGACACCCCGGGGCCGGTCCGGCCCGCGCAGCGCAGCGCGTCGAGCAGACCGGCCGCCGCGTCCGGACGGCCCGCCGCGAGCTGCATCCTGGCGGCCTCCACCACACAGGCCGGCTGGTCGAGGGGGACCTCGCGGAGCGCCTCGGCGGCCGCGTCCGGCCGCCCCCCTGCCAGGTGCGCGGCGGCCGTCACCAGCGCCGCGTGGCCCCGCAGCCAAGGGGAGGACGCCTCGGCGGCGGCGAGGGCGGCGGTCGCGTCGGGGCGCGTGGTGCCGACGGCCGCCCGGAGCGCGGCGTGCGGCTCGCCCCGGGCCAGCAGCAGCCGGGCCGTGACGACGGCCCGCGCCGCCCGGGCGACCGGATCGGCCGGGACGCACGGGTCGGCCGGGGCGTGCGGGTCGTGTGCGGGCGTGGCCGCCTCGTCGAGGAGTTCCCGGGCCCGGTCCAGCTCGTCGCGGTCGACCGCCACCGCCGCCAGCACCAGCCGCTCCAGCCCGGTGCCGGGCGGGCCGGGAAGGCTGTACCGCGCGGTCTCGGCCAGCGCCTGGGACGCCTTGTGCTCCGCCCGGCCCGGCCAGCCGTTGAGCTGGTCGATCAGCGCGAGCTGGGCCAGGGCGTCCTCCCGGGGCAGCGCCGTCGACGCCCCGCCGGGACCCGCCACGGCCGCGGTCAGGACCGTCCGGGCGTCTTCGAAACGACCCGCCCACAGCCGGGTCGAGCCCAGATGCGCCAGCAGCAGCGCGGTCAGCTCGGGATGCCGGTCCAGCAGCCCGGCGGGCACGGCACCGCGCAGTTCCCCGGCCAGCCGGACGGCCCGTTCCGCGCGTGCCGGTGCCCCCGTCAGCCGGGCGGCGAACACCTCGAGCAGCGCCCAGCACAGCAGCGCGGCCTCCCGGTCGCGCTCCGGGCTCTCGCCGCCCTCCCGACCCAGGACGTCGCCGGCGTCGCCGGCCAGCAGCTTTCCGGCCCGTTCCAGGTGGACCGGGCCCCGTTCCAGGTCGCCGCGGGCGAGGCCGAGGGCCGCCCGGACGAGTTCCGGCGCGGGGCCGGTCGCCCCGGACGGCATACGGGAGAACAGGTCGCCCAGACCGGCCGAGCGCAGACCGGTGAACAACTGGCCGACGGCCAGATCGCCCACCAGGGCGTCGGCGGCGAACTCCCAGTCACCGGCGGCGGCGCCGTGGACGAGCGTCTCCGGAAGGAACCCCGCGGCCTTCAGCCAGCGCGCCGCCCGCCGGTGGAGCTCCGGCGCCAGACCGGGCCGCCGCACCTCCAGATGCGCCCGCAGGATCTCCCCGAAGAGCGGGTGCAGCCGGTACCAGGAGTGCCCGAGATGCTGCACGAACGCGTTGCGGTGGTGCAGCGAGGCCAGCACGGCCCCGGCGTCCGAACGCCCGGTCAGCGCGTTCGCCAGGCCGGGACAGAACCGCTCCAGGACGCTGACCCGCAGCAGCAGGTCCTGCGTACCGGGCGGCTGGATGTCCAGCACCTCCGCCAGGAGGAAGTCGGCCACCGTGCTCTGCCCGGCCTCGAACTCCTTCAGATACGTCTCCGGGTCGGGGCTCTCCCGCGCGGCCAGCGCGCACAGCCGCAGTCCGGCGGCCCAGCCCCGGGTACGGTCCACGAGGGCGTCCGTGACGGCCTCGGGCAGGGACAGCCCGTGCCGGCCGAGGAGCTCACCGGCCTCCCGCGCGGTGAACGCCAGCTCCGCGTCCCGGATCTCCGTCAGCTCCCCGGCGGCCCGGTAGCGGTGCAGCGGCAGCAGCGGTTCCGTACGGGACGCCACGACCAGACGCAGGCCCGGCCCCGCGTGCCGCAGGACGAAGTCCAGCTGGGCGGCCGTGTCCGGCGCGGCGACCCGGTCGAACTCGTCGAGCACGAGGACCGCCGGCCGCCCCGCCGTCATCGGGCCGCTCAGCTCCGCGGCCAGCCGGTTCAGCAGCGCCTCGTCCACCCGGCCCGGGTCGGCGGGCGAGCCCACCGCCGCGGGCACCGGCACCCCGGCGGCGCGCAGGGCCTGCAGGACGTACGCCCAGAACACGCCGGGGCGCAGCTCCTCCGCGTCGGTGGTGAACCAGGCCACGGGCCGTCCGAGACCGGCCGCCCAGTCCGCGACGAGCAGGGTCTTCCCGGCGCCGGCCGCTCCGTTGACGATCGTCAGGGGAGTGGTCAGGGCACGGTCGAGATGCCGGGTCAGGCGCTCCCGCCGCAGGAAGGTGACGGGCCTCGGGGGAATGGCGTACCGGGTCCGCAGGAACGGGTCGCCCCGGGGATCGACCCCGGAACACCCGGGACCGCCGCCCGGTCCCGACTCCGGTACCGGTCCCGACTCCGGTACCGACTCCAGTCCCGGTACCGGCTCCGGCTCCGGCTCCGGCTCCGGCTCCGGCTCCGGCTCCGGCCCCGGTCTCGGTTCCGGTTCCGGCTCAGGGAGGTCGCCGATGGTCACCGCACTCACCACCCACCGTCCGGGTCCGCCGGCCGCGTCACGCGCAGGGCTTCACCCCACCAGCATCCCAGCCTCCCTCCGGTCCCGCGCGGCGCGGCGGTACGGCCCGGGGCGTCCGCGGCCATGCGAAAGCGGCGCCGCCGGGACCTGGTCCGGTCCCGGCGGCGCCGCTTCCCGCGCAGGGGCACGCGTGGTGTGCGCGGGCTCGCTCAGTGAGCGGCGACGGCCACCACGGCCTCCTCGCCGTCCGCCGACTGGGCGCTCATCTCCTTCGCTTCCTCGGCGCGGCTCTTGATGCCGAGGACGGCGGCCGCGGCACCGAGGACGCACAGGACGCCGGTGACGGTGACGGCGGCGTGCAGACCGTTGACGAACGCCTGGCCACTGCCCTCGATGACGGCGGCCCTGATCTGCGCCGACATGTCGCCGGAGACCGGGGCGATGCCCATCGTGACGGCGTCCTCGGCCTGCTCCAGACCGTGCGCCAGACCCGTCGGGACACCCGCGCCGGTCAGCTCACCGAACAGCGAGGAACCGACCTTGCCGGCGATCACGGTGATCAGCACCGAGGTACCGAGGGCACCACCGATCTGCAGCATGGTGGACTGCAGGCCGGAGGCCACACCGCCGTCCCTGACGGGCGCGTTGCCGATGATCGTGGCGGCGGTGGCGGGCAGCACGATGCCGACGCCCAGGCCTATCGCGATGAACGGCGGCCACATCGTCGCGTAGGACGAGTCGACGCTCCACGACAGCATGCCGAACATGCCGGCGCCCGACAGGAGCAGGCCCAGCGGAATCGTGGCGCGCGCGCCGAAGCGGGCGGTCAGCTGGGAACCGAGCGGAGAGGCGACCAGCGACGCGAGCGACATCGGCAGCGTGCTGATACCGGCCTCGACCGGCGTGTAGCCGCGCACGTTCTGCAGGTACAGCATGATGAAGAAGATGCCGCCGAGCATCACGAAGAAGTTCAGCAGGGTCATGACCGCACCGGTGGTCAGCGAGCGGTTGCGGAACAGGCGCATCGGCAGCAGCGGGTGCTCCTGCCGGGTCTCGTACCAGCCGAAGACGACCAGCAGCGCCAGACCCAGGACGATGGCGCCGAGGGTGCCGGCGGAGGCCCAGCCCCACGTCTCGCCCTTGACGATGCCGAAGACGAGCGCGACCATGCCCGCCGCCAGCAGGACGACGCCGGGGATGTCGAAACGCTGCCGACCGCCGGAGTTCTTGGACTCGGCGAGGACCACCGCGCTGAACACCAGCGCGACGAGGCCGATCGGCACGTTCAGGTAGAAGACCGACTCCCAGTTGACGTGCTCGACGAGCAGACCGCCGACGATCGGGCCCAGCGAGGTCGACACGGCCGAGACCATGCCCCAGATGCCCACCGCGAGGGCGAACTTCCTCGGCGGGAAGACGGCGCGCAGGATGCCCAGGGTGTTGGGCATCAGGATGCCGCCCGCCAGACCCTGCAGGGCACGGAAGACGATGACGCCCTCGATGCTGCCGACCACGCCGATGGCGACCGAGGTGACGATGAACCCGCCGATGCCGACGAGGTAGTAGAAGCGCCGGCCGAACCGGTCACCGAGCTTGCCGCCGAGGATCATCGAGGCGGCGAGCGCGATCAGGTAGGAGTTGGTGACCCACTGCAGTTCCGCGGTGCTGGCATCGAGGTCCTTGCCGATCGCCGGGTTGGCGATGGCGACGACGGAACCGTCGAGCTGCACCATGAGCAGGCCGAACGACACGGCGATCAGCGCGAGCCAGGGATTGGCCCGGAAGCGCTCGACCTTCGACCGGGCGGCCGTGTCGGGAGCGGAGTGATCCACAGGTGTGGACGCCATGAAAGGAGCCGTTTCTTTCTCAAAGGGGGACGAACGGACTGCACGGCGGGGCCGAGAAGCGGCAGCCGGCCCGCAGCGCCCGCCCGGCCGGTCAAGGGCGGGGCGGAGCGCACGGGGCCGTGCACGGGGCGGTCCGGGAAGGACTGCCTCAGGAAAGGGGGAGGGGGCGGACGCGCGGAACACCGGACGAGCGCTTCACCGCGCGACCTCGCGCGAGGTGCCGGTCCGTGACGCTCTCGTCAGAGGGCTGCCGAGTGAAGGTTCCGGGTCAGCAGTTTCAGCGCGCCGACGGCGGAACCGAGCGCGTCCAGCTCGCCGTCGGTGAGGGACAGCATCGCCTGGCCGAGGTGGCTCTCCTCCAGGGCGGTGACCTCGGCGATCCGCTGCCGCGAGGACTCCGTGAGGTGGAGGTGGGCGATCCGCTTGTCGACGCCGTCCTGCCGGCGCTCCAGCTCTCCCCGCTCGGTGAGCTGGGAGACCAGTGCGCTGACGTTGTTCGGCTTCATCAGCAGCGCCTCGGCCGCCTCACGGACCGTGGCGCCCTCACGCTGTGCGACGAACCGCAGCAGTGCCAGCTGCCCCTCGGGCGGCTTCGGGTGCGGATACTCGCTCGCCACCCGCCGCTCCAGGGCCCGGTGCAGCACGGGAAGGCACGCCGCGAGCTCGGAGCTCACGCGTGCGACGCGCTGTTCGGAGGCACTCCTGGTGGACACCCGTAGATATTAGGTATCTGAAAATACCTATGTCAAGCGAGGTATGAGGCGGGTCTCACCGAGAGTGCACAGCGGGGCTTGCGGGCGCCTCTCAGTTGAGCAGCGCCCGGGCCGCCCGGGCCTCGTCGCGGATCCGGTCCGCCGCCGGCCCGTCCACCGCGGCCACCACCTCGGCGTAGGCCTCCAGCTCGTCCGCGCCGTCGAGGAAGTCTCCGCGCCGCACCAGCAACCGGGCCCGTTCGTACCGCAGCTCCGCCGGCCGGGAGGGGAGCAGCAGGGACAGGTCCAGCGCCCACAGCGCCACGTCCGACCGCTCCGGGCGGGCCTCGGCCCACGCCCGGATGTTGTTCAGGACGCGCAGCACGACATTCAGCGGATCGGCCGGTGCCAGCATCGACGGGTCCAGCGGCGCCCCCGTCGCCCCGGCGACCAGCAGCTCCGTATCGGCCCCGGTCAGCACCCGGCCGCCGTCGAAGGGATCGACGAGCACCTGCCGCTCCCGGGCCGCCCCGCCCCGCGTGTCCGGCCCGGCCACTTCGTGGTCGGGCAGCCCGACCCCGTACACCGGTGCCCCCGCCCGCCGGGCGACCTC
>NZ_LIQT01000532.1 GCF_001418415.1 Streptomyces hirsutus | reverse complement strand
CGGCGAGGAGCGCCGCGAGGCGCACGGCGGCGGTCTCGCGGTTGCGCCACTGGGAGCGGTGCTCGGAGGCCCGGACGGTGACGACACCGTCGGACAGCCGCCCCGCCAGCCGCTCCAGCGCCCGCTGCTTCCACACCTCGGGCAGCGCTTCGGTGGCGGCGAGGTCGAAACGCAGCTCGACCTGCGAGTCGGTGGTGTTCACGTGCTGCCCGCCGGGCCCCGACGAGCGCGAGAAACGCCACAGGAGCTCGGCCTCGGGCAGGAGGACGGAGCCGCGGATGACATGGGGACCGGACATGCCGTCCATGGTCCCGCCCCTGACCGGTCCGCGTCACCCGAATATCCCGGGTAAAGAAAGTAAAGCCACCTGGAACCTCGCGTGCTCCTCTCGCGTTCAGAGAGGTAGCTGTAGCTTCGTAGCCGTACGTACACGAGGGAAGGGACTCCCAACAATGGCTGTAAGCCTGTCCAAGGGTGGCAACGTCTCGCTCACCAAGGAGGCTCCGGGCCTGACCGCCGTCACCGTGGGCCTCGGCTGGGACGTCCGCACCACCACCGGCACGGACTTCGACCTCGACGCCTCCGCGATCGCGGTCAACCCGCAGAGCAAGGTGTACTCCGACGGTCACTTCGTCTTCTTCAACAACAAGCAGACCCCGGACAACACCATCGTCCACACCGGCGACAACCGCACCGGTGAGGGCGAGGGCGACGACGAGCAGATCAACGTCAACCTGGCCGGCCTCCCGGCGGACATCGACAAGATCGTCTTCCCGGTCTCGATCTACGACGCCGAGAACCGCAGCCAGAACTTCGGCCAGGTGCGCAACGCGTACATCCGCATCCTCAACCAGGCCGGCGGCGCCGAGATCGCCCGCTACGACCTGTCCGAGGACGCGGCCACCGAGACCGCCATGGTCTTCGGCGAGCTGTACCGCAACGGTGCCGAGTGGAAGTTCCGCGCCGTCGGCCAGGGCTACGCCTCGGGCCTGACGGGCATCGCCCAGGACTTCGGCGTCAACGTCTGACGGACGCCCCGCGCCGCGCTTCGGAGCCCCCGGCCCGCCTCCTTGTCGGCGGCCGGGGGCTCCGGCACGGGCAGGGCCTGTTCCAGGACTACGGAGCTTCGGGTCTTCGGGACTCCGGGTCTTCGGGACTCCGGGTCTTCAGGACTCCGGGTCTTCAGGGCTTCAGGGCTTGGACGGCCGTACCGGCTTCCCCTCCCCGTACAACCAGTCCGACCAGATTCCGTCGAAGTCCTTGTCCGGGGCCGACCTCTCCACGTACGCAGTGAAGCCGGCGGTGTCCGCGTTGCCGTGGCGGTGCTCCGCCGCCCAGCCGCGGAGGAGGGCGCGGAAGGCGTCGTCGCCGACCGTCCGCCGGATCCTGTGCAGGACCATCGCGCCGCGCTGGTAGACGGGGACACCGGAGATGTGCGCCGCGTCGGGCGGCCGCGCGGGCGGGAACGACCAGACCGCCTCGTTCGTCTCCGCGTCGGGGAAGTACGTCCCGGCGTACAGGGCGTCGAAGGTCTCCTGGGCGGTGCCGTCCCCGTGGTCCTCCCGCCACAGCCACTCCGCGTAGGTCGCGAACCCCTCGTTGAGCCACATGTCCCGCCAGGTCTTCGGCGTGACGGAGTTGCCGTACCACTGGTGGACCAGCTCGTGCACCAGGAGCAGGGTGCTGGGCGCCCCGGCGAACACGGGCCGGTTCTGGGTCTCCAGGGCGTACCCGGCGTCCTCGGGACGCTCGACGATCGCTCCCGCCGAGGAGAAGGGGTACGGGCCGAACCAGTCCTCCGCCCACTCCACGGCCTCCGGGAGCCGCGCCAGCACCGCACGGCTCGCCGCCGCCTGCCGCGGATCGACGGCGGTGTGGACGGGAAGGCCGTCGCGGGTCGTGGTGCGGCCGGTCTCGTACCGGCCGACGGCGAGCACGGCGAGGTAGCTCGCCATCGGCTCGGTGGTACGCCAGGTGAAGGTCGTCCGGTCCCCCTTGGTCCGCTCCCCCGCGGGTTCGCCGTTGGACACCGCCCGCAGGCCCTTGGGCACCGTCGCCGTGACGGTGTACGTCGCCTTGTCGAAGGGGTGGTGGTTGCCCGGGAACCACGCCATCGAGCCCGTCGGCTGGCCCAGCGCCACCGCCCCGTCCGCGGTGCGCAGCCAGCCCTCCTCGGAGCCGTCCGGGTCGGTGACGGTCACCGGGGCGCCGGAGTAGCGGACGACCACCCGGAACGTCCGGCCCCGGTCCAGTCGCTTCGCCGGCCGGACGGTCAGCTCCTGACCGGCGCGCCGCCAGCGGGCGGTACCGCCGTCGACGGTGACCCGCTCGACGTCCAGGCCCTCGAGGTCCAGGTTCAGCGCGGTCAGGTCCTCGGTCGCTCGGGCGGTGACCGTCGCGGTGCCGG
>NZ_LIQT01000531.1 GCF_001418415.1 Streptomyces hirsutus | reverse complement strand
GAACACACTCGTGCTCAGCCAAACCCCAGCAGCTCCCAACCCCAACGCCATGTGGAACTGGAACGGTCTCTACCGCGACGGCTCCGCCGGTGATTTCGAGGCAGTGATCCCCGACGGTCAGTTGTGCAGCGGCGGACGGACCGAGGGCGGTCGCTACAACTCCATGGACACGGTGGGCGCCTGGCGGACCACCGACGTGGACAACGACTTCACCGTCCAGTTGTACGACCAGGCGAGCCATGGCGCGGACTACTTCCTCGTCTACGTCACCCGGCAGGGCTTCGACCCCACCGCCCAGCCGCTGACCTGGGACGACCTCGAACTGGTGGCCACCACCGGCTCGTACGGCCCGAGCCGGAACTACTCGATTCCGGTGAGTACGTCCGGCTACAGCGGCCGCCATGTCGTCTACACGGTCTGGCAGGCCTCGCACATGGACCAGACGTATTTCCTGTGCAGTGACGTGAACTTCGGCTGACCAGCCGTTCCTTGCACTGCCCGGCCCCCGAAGTCCCCTCCGTGCAGGCCGAGTCGGGCGGGACCCGGGGGCTCGGGTGTGTCGGGGGGCCTGAGATTCTTCGAAGAAATCGTGAGGCGCTTGAACACACCGCGGAGCATCTACGTATGAGGCGTGGGAATTTCATGCCCCCCGCGACAGAAGCGTAGGAGTACTGCCTTGGCACGCAACACACGCAGGCGCCCCCGAGGGCCACAGCGCGCGACCTTCGCAGCGGTCGCGCTGATCCTGGGCGGAGGGGGGTTGATGGCGGCCAATGTCTATGCTTCCGCGACGGAGGACGACGCCGACGGGGCCGGTCAGACGCGGGTTCTCGGTGGCGCCACCATCGACTGCCCCGACGTGGGGACCAACCTGACCACGGTCCCCGAGAAGGCGCGGCCGGCCGTCGACAAGGAACTCGCGGCGCTGGACGAGCAGATCGCCCAGGCCTACCAGCGCCTGGCGGAGTCCGCTCCGGCCATTCAGCAGGACCCCGGCGTCGCCGACGAGAAGGTCGTGGGCCCGCTCGAGAAGGAGCGCTCCGCGACCCTCGACCGCATCTCGGGCGCCATGGAGCAGGAGGGCGACCGCCCCGAGGGCCTCGGCGAACTCGCCGACTGCTCCGTGGTCGACTCCGGTAACGCGTCCGCCCAGCCCGGCGACGGACAGGACGGGAACGGCCAGGAGGGCGGACAGGGAGAAGAAGGCGAACAGGGCGGCGGCGGGGGCGCAGGCCAGGAGCAGGGCGGCGGAAACGGCGGCCAGGCGGGCAACGGGCCCGTCGCCGCGGACTTCGTGGACATCAAGAGCATCCAGCCCAACGCGGCCAAGCCCGTCGAGTCGGGCGACGCCTCGAAGGGCACCTTCGTCAGCAGGTGCGGCGTCAACGAGAACGGCCTGTTCAACTCGGACAACGTGATCGCCGCCCCGGGCGTCGCCAACGGCGCGCACCACTTCCACGACTACATCGGCAACCAGGCCACCAACGCCTTCTCCAGCGACGACGAGCTGGCGGCGGCCGACACCACCTGTGAGAACCAGGGCGACAAGTCGTCGTACTACTGGCCCGTGCTGCGGCTGCAGAACGGCACCGAGGAGCAGGACGCCAATTCACCCGGCGGCGGAATCGAGGGCAACGTCGGTGAGATCGTGACGCCCAAGGAGGTCACGCTGACCTTCGTGGGCAATCCGCAGGGCGAGGTCACGGCCATGCCGAGGCTGCTGCGCATCATCACCGGTGACGCCAAGTCCTTCGTCAACGGCCCCGCCAACGCCAACGCGTCCTGGAGCTGCACCGGTTTCGAGGACCGGCAGCTGGCGGACAAGTACCCGCTGTGCCCGCAGGGCAGTGACGTGGTCCGTACCTTCGACTTCCAGAGCTGCTGGGACGGCCGCAACATCGACAGCGCCAACCACCGTACGCACATGGCGTTCGTGGACGCCCAGGGCAACTGCCCGTCCGGCTTCACGCCCGTGCCGCAGCTGGTCCAGCGCATCGTCTACGACGTCGACGCGCCCAGCCTGAACGACGGCGGCGCGACGACCCCGCTGTTCGCCGTGGACTCCTTCCCGGAGCAGCTGCACAAGCCGGGCACCGACCACGGCGACTTCATCAACGTCTTCGACGAGGACCTGATGCAGGAGATGGTCGACTGCATCAACGGCGACCGCACCTGCGGTGCGGGTGCCGGCGGTGGCGAGCAGCCGGGTGAGGACCCGGAGGAGGAGCCCACCGAGGCGCCCGAGGTCCCCGAGGAGGGCGGCAACGACAACGGCGGCGCGCAGCCGGGTGACAACGGCGGCAAGGACAACGGCGGCAAGGACAACGGGGGCAAGGACAACGGCAACGGCGGTGACGACCAGCAGGAGAACCCCTCGGAGCCCCCGGCCGACGCCCCGGCCACCGAGGAGCCCGCGGGTGACGACGCCACCACCCCGCCTGGCGACGCGCAGCCCGAGGTCCGGGCCTCGGCCAAGGGCGACAACGTGGCAGGCGCCGGTCAGGACGACGACGGAGCCGGCCAGGCGACGCCGGACGTGGGCACGGCGACCAACGACGGCGGACAGCAGGCCGCTGCCGCGGACTCCACCGAGCCGCAGGCAGTGAACGGAGGTCTGGCCGACACCGGAGCCCAGCTCTGGCCGGCGGCGCTGGGCGCCGTCCTGCTCGTCGCGGGAGTCGTGCTCCTGCGTCGCGTGCGACGCGCCTGAACCGAAACGTCCCGCCTGGTGAGGTGCGGGCACGGTACGACGGCGGCAGGTCCCCCCGGGACCTGCCGCCGTCGCATGCCCGGCACCCGAGGCGTCCGTGTCACCCGGCCCCGAGCCTGCCCGTCGTGCCCAGGTCGGGTTCGGGGACGACCGTCACCCGGTCCGCGCCGGGCTTCGCCCGCACCCGTGCGTAGGGGGCGTGGACGGCCGTGCCGTGCCGTGCTCCACCGTGTTGCGCCACACCAGTCCGGCCCGAGCGCTCTCGGAGCCGCAGTCGGTGAGCAGGAGAGCAGGAGAGCAGGAGAACACCGGTGAGGGCACCGGCAGCGAGGATTCCGGCGCGGGGAAGGTCGGACCCCTGTCGCCCGGCGGTACGCCGTGAGCAGCAGTGCCACGTCGTCGGGCCGGTCCTTTGTCCTGCGGGCCGTCCGGACCAGCCGACCGGCGAGCTCCTCCACCGAGTCCGTACCGCTGTGCGCGAGGGTGCGGCGAACGGTCCCGAGCCCGATCCTGGTCTCGATGTCGCTGCCGGGCTGCTCGACCAGCCCGTCGGTGTACAGCGCGAGGACGCTGCCGGGCTCCAGGGTGAGCGCCGTGACCGGGGAGAGGGCGTCCGCCTCGACGCCCGGCATCACGCCGCCCACGAGATCCAGGGTCTCGGTACGGCCGGCGGGGTGGCGCAGCAGCGGCGGGGCATGGCGGATCCGGATCGCGAAAGCACGGCCGGTGTCCGGTCCGGAGGCGCCCCGGGCATGAACCGGACATGCTGTTGGACGTGCTCCGAGCGCGAAACGGGATCTGCCCAGAAGAACGCAACCTTTGGGTCAACCAGGTCGTCTCACCCGATATCAGCAGGATGCAACCCCTGGGGGCAGGAAATAATGCAAACCAGAACCATCTACGTGACCCTGGCACTCGTAGGTGCCGCGCTGAGTACGGCGGCGACGCCCGCCCTCGCCGCCCCGTCCGCCGCTCCGGCGGCGACGGCCCCGTCCCCGGTCTGCCCCACCGGCTGGGGCAGTCTGGCCAAGAGCGCCACGGCCGGCACCGCCACGACCACGCCGGTCCGCGACGTCAGGACCGGCCGCCACGACTGCTACGACCGGATGGTCGTCGACCTGCCGGGCACGGGCGGCGGCAGTGCCGGAGCGGTCGGGTACACGGTCCGGTACGTCGACCGGCTGTACCAGGACGGCTCCGGCACGCACATCCCCGTCACCGGCGGCGCCGTCCTCGAAGTACGGGTGGCCGCACCGTCCTACGCCCCCGAGACCGGCGAGCCCACCTACCCCGCCCGCGCCGGGCAGCCGCTGCCGGGTGTGAACCCGGCCGGGTACCGCACCTTCAGGGACACCCGGTTCGCCGCCAGCTTCGAGGGCGACACCCAGATCGGGCTCGGCGTGCGCGCCCGGCTGCCGTTCCGGGTGCTGCAGCTCCAGGACCGCCTCGTCATCGACGTCGCCCACAGCTGGACGGGCGCCCGCTGACCTCCCGCACCGCCCGGCCGGAGCGGACGCGGGGAGGACGGAAGCCCCGGCTCCGCTCCGGCGCGGGGCGGCGATTGTCAGTGGGGGATGCCACCCTGCCGGTATGGACGAGCTGGAGTTCATGCGTGGCCGGGTCTACGGGGCGGACCACGACGATCCGGGACCGCGCGACGGGCGGTCCTACGTGGAACTGGCCGGCGGGCCGCTGGACGGTCTGCTGCTGGACATCACCGACCTTTGCGGGACGGAACTGCGAGGCGGTGTCGGGCTGCCCACCGAGATAGGGCGCTACGGCGCGGGCGGCCGCGCCGTGTACGTGCCCCGCGCCGGGGACGGGAGGGTGTTCGACTGGAGGGGGGACGTTCCGTGAGCGTGCCGGGGAGTGAGGCGGGCGCGGTGACCTGGCGGATCGCGGGTACCGGACGGGGAGCGGGCAGGCGTGGGAGCAGGCACAGCGCCGGGGCGCCGGCCGGTCACGCGCCGACCGGGCGTCGAGGGTGCAAGGAGGCGGTGCGAGCCATGGGACTCCTTTCGGACAACGGCCGGGTACTGCGCGACCGGATCGGCGAGGCGATCTTCTCCCGGGTGGCGGGACCGGACGGCCCCGACAACCGCGCCCGTATCCACGGGGCGCCCGGCCCGCGCTGGTTCGGTCCCGAGCGCCCCGTCCGGCAGGTGCACGGGGACGCCTCGATGTTCATCGGCGGGCTGTCGGCGCTGCTGCTCCAGTCGCTCCATCCGCTGGCCATGGCCGCCGTCGCGGGGCACTCGGGGTTCCGCGGCGACCCCTGGGGACGCCTCCAGCGGACCAGTACCTTCCTCGCCATGACCACCTACGGTCCGGCCGACAGCGCCCAGCGGGCGGTCGACCGGGTACGGGCCGTGCACGCGACGGTGTACGGCACCACCCCCGACGGTCGGGAGTACCGCGCCGCCGACCCCCATCTGCTGTGCTGGGTGCACATCGCGGAGGTCGACTGCTTCCTCCGTGCCCACCAGCGCTTCGGCGCCCGGCCGCTGGATGCCGCCGGCTGCGACGCGTACGTCGAGGACATGGCGCGCATCGCCACCGCGCTCGGCGTGCCCGACCCGCCGACGAACCGTGCCGAGCTCACCGACCGGCTCGCCGCCTACCGGGGCGAGCTGCGCTCCACACCCGAGGCACGCGGCGTGGCGCGCTTCCTGCTGCTCCACCCGCCCGTGCCGGTTCTCGCCCGGCTGCCGTACGGCGCCCTCGCGGCCGGCGCGGTGTCGCTGCTGCCCCTCTGGGCCTCGCGCGCGCTGCGGCTGCCCCGGGTGCCGCCCGCCGAGGGTGTGGTCGTCCGCCCGCTGGGCATCGCCGTCACCGCCGGCATCCGCTGGGCCCTGGCGCCGGGCGCGCCCGCACGGCACGGGCAGCGCCCGCGCCCGCCCGTACCCGGGCCGGGCGCCGACGGCTGACGTGTGTCGGCGCCCGGCCCGGGTAC
>NZ_LIQT01000530.1 GCF_001418415.1 Streptomyces hirsutus | reverse complement strand
GGAGCGGGCGGGCGTCGGGTGACAATGGCTCCATGGGCAGGACCAGGAACTCCGGGCGCGGGCAGGCCGCCGCCGAAACCGTCGTCGAGAACGTCGACGGAGGGCTCGCCCGGCTCGTCCCCGACCGGGAGCGGCCGAGGGCGTGGACGCTACTGATCGACGACGCCCCGCAGTCGCACGTCGACCTCGACGACCCGGCGTACCTCTCGTTCGAGTACCAGCGGCGGCTCGGACACGTCGTCGACACCGTCGCACCGGCCGGCCGGCCCCTGCAGGCCGTGCATCTCGGCGGCGGCGCGTTCACCCTCGCCCGGTACGTCGCCGCCACCCGGCCCCGGTCCACCCAGCAGGTCGTCGAGCGGGACGCGAAGCTGGTGCAACTGGTCCGCCGGGAGCTTCCGGTGGACCCCAGGTCACGGATCAGGGTGCGCTCGGTGGACGCCCGGGAAGGGCTCGCGAAGGTACCGGACGGATGGGCCGGCCTCGTCGTCGCCGACGTGTTCAGCGGCGCCCGCACCCCCGCCCACCTGACCTCGACCGAATTCCTGGACGACGTCCGCAGGGCCCTCGCACCCGGCGGGGTCTACGCCGCCAACCTCGCCGACGGACCGCCGCTGGCCCATCTGCGCGGCCAGATCGCCACCGCCGCCGCCCGGTTCGCCGAACTCGCACTGATCGCCGACCCGGCGGTCCTGCGCGGCAAGCGCTTCGGCAACGCCGTGCTGGTCGCCTCCGACACACCCCTCCCGATCGCCGAACTGACCCGCCGCGCCGCCTCCGACCCGCACCCCGGCCGCGTCCAGCACGGCCCGGAACTCAGGGACTTCACCGGCGGAGCCGCCCCGGTCACCGACCTGGCGGCGGTCGCCTCACCGGCGCCACCGGCGTCGGTGTTCCGCTGAACACCTCGGGTTCCGCCGACCCCCTCGGGCCGGCCCCCTCGGTACGTGCCGGTCAGTACGTGCCGATCTCCACGCGCGGCGGGCCGTCGTGCCAGGTGCAGAAGACCGACACCCGCTCCGCGCCCGCCGCGAACTCCACCCGGATCCACGACTCCGTCTTCCACACCTGCATCGACCAGCCCGCCCCGGGCGTCGCCGACACCAAGGACGCGGACGCCTCGCCGAGGTCGAAGACCGCCCGCCCGCCCGCGGTGTCGTAGGCCTTGACCTCGCCGGAGGTCGCCGGGGCCGGGTCGCCGCCGGCCGGCGCGGGATCGGCCGGCTTCGGCTCGGGTGCGGCGGACGTCCCGCCGGGCTCCCGAGACGACTGCCGCGAGGAGTCGGAGGACTTCGCGTCCGAGTCCTCGGCACCCTCCGCGTCCTTGCCGCCGTCCTTGGCCTTCGAGCCTTCGCCGTCCTTGTCGTCCTCGCCGCCCTCGGCGTCCTTCGACGGCTCTCCGCCGGACGGGTGCCGGGTCGAGGACGAGACCGGCTTCGACTCCTGCGTCGTCGCGTCCCCGGCCGTGACGGGCAGCGCACGCGGAGGGTCGTAGGCGGTGCCCGCCATCACGGTGTGCACACCCCACCACGACAGCGTGACCGCCGCGCCCGTGGCGAGCAGCCAGGCCAACAGGTGTACGAGTCCTCTGCGCATCGCCGGCCATACTGCCTCACCCGCCCCACGAGTGTCGCGTCTCCTCCGGGATCCGGAGTTGTCCACAGGCCGCCGCCGGCCCGCCCGGCATGGCGTACGGTGCCGCCCATGGCAAGTGTTCTCGTGGTCGAGGACGACCCGTTCGTACGCTCGGCGCTCATCCGGCAGTTGACCGACGCCGCGCACACCGTGCGCAGTGTGGGGACGGCGCTGGAGGCGCTGCGCGAGGTCGCCCACTTCCGTTTCGACGTCGTCGTCCTGGACCTCGGGCTGCCCGACCTCGACGGCTCCGAGGCGCTGAAGATGCTGCGCGGCATCACGGACGTGCCGGTGATCATCGCCACCGCGCGGGACGACGAGGCGGAGATCGTACGGCTGTTGAACGCGGGCGCGGACGACTACCTGACCAAGCCCTTCTCGGCGGAACACCTGTCGGCCCGCATGGCGGCCGTCCTGCGCCGGGCCCGTTCCCTCGCGGGGGAGGCCGCGCCGTCCCCGGTGATCCGGGTCGGCGGGCTGACCGTCGACCCGCTGCGCCGCCAGGCCGAACTCGACGGCGTACGGCTCGACCTGACCCGGCGCGAGTTCGACCTCCTCGCCTTCCTCGCCGGGCGGCCCGGAGTCGTCGTCGCCCGCAGGGAACTCCTCGCCGAGGTGTGGCAGCAGGCGTACGGGGACGACCAGACCATCGACGTCCATCTGTCCTGGCTGCGCCGGAAACTGGGGGAGACGGCCGCCCGGCCGCGCTATCTGCACACCCTGCGGGGCGTCGGCGTGAAGCTGGAGCCGCCCGCCGCTCAGGTCCCCGGGGCGGAGCAGCCGCGATGAGGTGGGCCCTGGTGAAGGTGTCCGTGGCGGTGACCGCGATGGTCGTGGTCGCCTTCGCGGTGCCGCTCGGTCTGGTCATCCGCGAGATGGCCCGCGACCGCGCCTTCTCCAACGCCGAGCGGGAAGCCGCCGCGGTCGCCCCCGCGCTGTCCATCACCACCGACCGCGACCAGCTCGAACGCGTCGTCGCCTCCGCCGGCTCCGGCGGGTCCGACGCGGGAATGGCCGTGCACCTCCCCGCGGCGGACGGCGCGAAGCCCTTCGACATCGGCCGTCGGCGCGCCACCGCGGAGGACGTCGAGGCGGTACGGAAGCTGGGGCGCGTCTCCACCTCCCAGGTGTCCGGCGGCTCCGCGCTGCTCCAGCCGGTCGCGCTCAGCAGCGGCGAGATCGCCGTGGTCGAGGTGTACGTCCCCGAGGCCGAGGTCACCAACGGGGTGGGCACGGCCTGGGCGGTGCTCGCGGCGGTGGGCGCCGCCCTCGTCCTCGGCTCGGTCGCGGTCGCCGACCGGCTGGGCGTACGGATGGTGCGGCCCGCGCAGCGGCTGGTCGAGGGCGCGCACGAACTGGGGGAGGGCAAGCTGGGCGCGCGGGTGCCCGAGAAGGGGCCGACCGAACTGCGGCTGGCGGCCGTGGCGTTCAACTCCATGGCCGACCAGGTCGTCCAGCTCCTCGCCAACGAGCGGGAACTGGCCGCCGACCTCTCCCACCGGCTGCGCACCCCGCTGACCGTGCTGCGGCTGAACGCCGCCTCGCTCGGCGACGGACCGGCCGCCGAACAGACCCGCGCGGCGGTGGAACAACTGGAGCGCGAGGTCGACACCATCATCCGCACCGCCCGGGACGCCAAACCGCAGACGGCCGCCGCCGGTCCGGGCGCCGGCTGCGACGCGGCCGAAGTGGTCCGGGAGCGGATGGTGTTCTGGTCGGCGCTCGCCGAGGACGAGGGCCGCAAGTGGCGGGTGGCCGGCGCGGACACCCCCGTGCGCATCCCCGTGGCCCGCGCCGATCTGGCCGCCACCCTCGACGCCCTGCTCGGCAACGTGTTCCGGCACACCCCCGAGGGCACCGCCTTCGCGGTCGACGTGCACAACGGCGAGGACGCGGTGATCGTGCTCGTCTCCGACGCGGGCCCCGGCATACCCGACCCCGAGGCGGCGATGGCCCGCGGCCGGGGCTCCGGCAACGACGGCTCCACCGGGCTCGGCCTGGACATAGTGCGCCGCCTCGCGGAGACCACCGGAGGGGACGTCCGCATCGGCTCGTCGGTGCTCGGCGGAACCGAGATACGGATCTGGATCCAGCTGGACGGACGCGAGGGCGCGCCCCGCGGCGGCCGGGGCCGCGGCCACCGCGGGACCGTACGCCGCCGTCGCCCGGGGCGCCTGGTGCCGACGTTCCGGGCCTGAGGCTTCGGGCCCGGCGTTCGGGGCCCGAGGTTCCGGGCCCGGCGTTCGGGGCCGGTTTTTCGACCCCGCCTTCCGGAACCGGACTTCCGGGGCTGATCGGGAGAACACACCGGGGCGCGCCCCGGCCGGTCCCCGTCCGGCCGGGGCGCGCACCGGTCCGGGCGTCCGCCCCGGTACCTGTCCGGGCACCGCCCGGCAGGAAGACGGCCCCGGACACGCCCCGGGCGGGGTGCGGACACCCGCGTGGGGCGCGGCGCTCCCCCTGGGACGCCGCGCCCCCTTCCCCCGCTCCCGGTTCCCCCATGTCCCCCGTGCCCGGGAGGATCAGATGCCGTCCGGCTCCGGCAGGGCTCCCGAGCGGGCCGCCCGGCCGTACCAGAGGGCGCTGGCCTTCGGGGTCCGTACCTGGGTCGCGTAGTCGACGTAGACCGCGCCGAACCGCTTCTCGTAGCCGTACGCCCACTCGAAGTTGTCCATCAGGGACCACAGGTAGTAGCCGCGCACGTCCGCGCCGTCGGTGATGGCCCGGCGGACCGCGGAGAGGTGGCCGTGCAGGTAGGCGATCCGCTCCGGGTCGTGCACGGTGCCGTCGGCGCCGGGCTTGTCGTCGTACGCGGCGCCGTTCTCGGTGATGTAGAGCGGCAGGCCGGGCGCCTCACGGGTGTACCGCATGATCAGGTCGTGCAGTCCCGTCGGGTCGACGGCCCAGCCCATCTCGGTGCGCTCGCCCGGTGCCTGGTGGAAGGCCACGTGGTCCGCGGCGGGCCACGGCGAGTGCGCGCTCTCCCCGTGGCCGTCCGCCCGCGGTCCCTTCGCGTCGGGGTCGGCCGCCGACACCAGGGAGGGCGTGTAGTAGTTGAGGCCCAGCGCGTCCAGCGGCTGGTGGATCAGCTCCAGGTCGCCGTCCTGGACGTACGACCAGTCGGTGAGGGACGAGGTCGACTCCAGCAGCGACTCGGGGTAGGCGCCCTTCAGGATCGGCCCGTGGAAGATTCCGTTGGCCCGGTCGTCGATGGTGCGCACCGCCGCGAGGTCCGCCGGGTCACCGGGCGAAAGCGGCCGGACCACCGAGGAGTTGAGGCTGATCGCGACGGAGTTGCGGGCCGGCATCACCGACCGCAGCGCCTTGGCGCCCAGCCCGTGTGCCAGGTTCAGGTGGTGGGCGGCCCGCAGCGAGTCCACCGGGTCGGTACGGCCGGGCGCGTGCACACCGGAGGCGTAGCCCAGGAAGGCGCTGCACCACGGCTCGTTGAGCGTGATCCACTGCTCCACCCGGTCGCCGAGCGCCTCGCCGACGATCCGCGCGTACTCGGCGAAACGGTAGGCGGTGTCGCGCTCCGGCCAGCCGCCCGCGTCCTCCAGCTCCTGCGGCAGGTCCCAGTGGTAGAGGGTGACGGCCGGCTTGATGCCGTGCTCCAGCAGTTCGTCGACCAGTTTGCGGTAGAAGTCCAGGCCGCGCTGTACGGCCGGGCCGCGGCCGGTCGGCTGCACCCGGGGCCAGGAGATGGAGAAGCGGTAGGCGTCCAGGCCCAGGTCCGCCATCATCGCCACGTCGTCGCGGTAGCGGTGGTAGTGGTCGTTGGCGATGTCACCGGTGTCGCCGCCGGCGGTCTTTCCCGGCGTGTGGCTGAAGGTGTCCCAGATGGACGGGGTTCGCCCGTCCTCCCGCACCGCGCCCTCGATCTGGTAGGCGGAGGTCGCGGAGCCCCAGAGGAAG
>NZ_LIQT01000053.1 GCF_001418415.1 Streptomyces hirsutus | reverse complement strand
CGCACCGCGAACCATGACGTCCAACTCGTCACGTTCGAACACCTTCGGGCGGCAGATCAGGATCGCCAGCAGTCGCGCCGCGGTGTCGCCCGTCTCCCAGAGCTCGCGGGCGAGTTCCTGCTGCGTCCTCAGCCGCTTCGCGAGCGCACGCAGCTTGCCGAGGTTCACACCGTGATCGTCACCGTGTCTCTCGTTCACCTCGCGTGCCTTCGGGTCCTCGAGCTCGGCCAGTTCGGCCGTCACCTCGGCCACCGTCGTCAGCTTCGGATCGGTGTGCTGTGCGAGCGGAAAGTCGTCGAAGCCGACCACCGCCACGTCGTCCGGCACCCGCCGCCCGTGCTCGCGCAGCACCCGCAGCGCGCCCACCGCCGTGAGATCGTTGGCGGCGAACACGGCGTCCAGGCCGGGGCAGCTCTCCAGCAGCTCCCGCATCGCCCGCTCGCCGCCGGCCAGGGTGAAGTCGCCCTCCGCGACGAGCCGCGGATCGGCGTCGGCCATGGCGTCCCGGTAGCCGTCCAGCCGGTCCACGGCCGAGGTCTGGTCCAGGGCGCCGGTGATGTGCGCGACGCGGCCGCGGCCGAGGCCGAGCAGGTGCCGTACGGCGTCGCGGGCGCCGCCGCGGTTGTCGCTGTCGACGTAGACGACGCCGTTCCGGCCGCCGGACCAGTCGGGCCGGCCGCCGAACACGACCGGGACCCCCGCGCGCTGGATCAGCTCGGGCAGCGGGTCGTCGAGGTGCAGGGAGAAGACCAGCGCGCCGTCGACATGGCCGCCGGCCAGGTAACGGGCGACGCGGGCGTGGTCGTGGCGGCCCTCGGTGAGCAGGAGGACGAGCTGGTTGTCGTGCGCCGTCAGCTCCCTGCTGATGCCGCGCAGCTGGCGGGCGAAGAAGGGGTCGGCGAAGACGCGGCTCTCGGGTTCGGCCACGACGACGGCGATGGCGTCGTGCCGGTTCGTCACCAGGCTGCGGGCGGCCTGGTTGGGCACGTAGCCGAGCTCCTCCACCGCCAGCCGGACCCGCTCGGCCAGGGGTTCGGTGACGCCGTCGGCCCCGTTGACCACGCGGGAGACGGTGGCCCGTGAGACCCCGGCCCGCGCGGCCACGGCCTCCAAGGTGGGGCGCGGCACTGTCTCGGTCACGTCGGGGACTCCTCACCTGCGGCTGCCGATCAGGATAGCCCCGGTGCCCCGGGCGGTGAGAGCGCTCTCCCCGGGGGGTGCCCCGCCGTACGCCCGTGTCCCCCGTATCCCTTGCCCCGAGGTCCGGACCCGTCAGTGCTCGTGCTTCCCGCCCTCCTTCTCCTCCGGGGCGGACTCTTGGCCGTGTCCGTGTGCGTGCGGGTCGTAGCCGGGGATCGTGCCGTCCGGCTTCTTCACCAGGAACAGCCCGGTCATGCCCATGTCGGAGTGGCTCTGGACGTGGCAGTGGTACATCCAGGCGCCCGCTCCCACCCCCTCCCCCGCGATGATCTGGAAACCGAAGGAGTCCGCGGGTCCGACGATCTTGTTGTCGATGACCTGGCTCGGGTCGTCGGGTCCGGTGAGCATGCCGGTACGGTTGTCGGCCCAGCGGTGACCGTGCATGTGGAAGGTGTGGTAGTACTCGCCGTGCGTGATCATGACGATCTCGACACGGTCTCCGACGGTGGCCTCGAGGTCGGGGCCGGTGTGGGCGGGCCTGTTGTTGATCGTCATGTCGTTGAAGACGATCGTGTGCGTGCGGTCCGGCAGGACGTCTCCCTTGCGCCGCACGATCACCGCCCCGTACAGGCCGTTGCGGATGCCGCCGGTGCCGTGTTCCGTGCCGACGACGTGGTCGTGGTAGTGCCAGTAGCCGGCGCTGCCCGAGCGCCAGGTGCCGTCCGAGCGCCGTCCGGGCTTGTGGGTGCGCCAGGTGTAGGTGCGGGTGCCGCCGGGTGCGACGTCGCTGCGGTTCATCTTGGTGCCGTCGCTGGAGATCTCGTAGTCCAGGCCGTGGACGTGCAGGCTCACCGGTACGTCCATGGTGTTCTCGAACTCCACGTGCAGCGTGTCGCCCTCGTTGAGCTCGATCAGCGGGCCGGGGACGGACGCCTTGCCCTTCTCCAGTCCATAGCCCATCTTCCCGCCGTCGAGGCGTTCGGCGTACAGCTTGACGCGCCTCACCTCACCGCCCGCGGGAGCCGTCCTTGCCGGGGTCGGGGCGCTCACGGCCTCGGAGGATCCCAGGGACAACGATGTCGCCGCGACCGCGCCGCCCAGCAGCACCCGCCGGTTGAAGCCGCGTCTGTCCATGCCGAACTCCCCTTACTGGTACGGGACTCGATGGTGCCGAGCATCGGAAGGCGTGTGCACGCCGGCTGTGAAGTGGCTGTCATGAACCTGAGAAACCGTAGCGGCCGCTCCCCTGTTTATCCACACTCAGGACAAAGTTCGTTTCATTGCGGCCATAGGTATTGGCGTGTGACGCAAAGAGGTCTAGCTTCCTTGACGCTGTTGCTGCGACCGAGGAGGGGTGGGTGGCCACGTGCGGTTCACATCGCATCAAGGACCCATGCGCTTGCACGGGTTGAGCACGAGAAGCACGAGAACGAACAGAACGAGGCGAAGGGCCTGGGCGGCGACCGTTGCCGCCGGGGTCGTCGCCGCCGGACTGCTGTCGGGGCCCGCCGCCAACGCGCGCCCGGCCCCGGACCCGGCCCTGACAACGATGTCGATCAAGTCGCCCCCGGGCGGCGCGAACGTACGGGTGCTGCTGTTCCACGGTTCCGCCGCGGCCGGCGACGAGTCGCCGCTGGTGAACGCCGGGATCGAGGCGATCGAGAAAATCGGGCTGTCCGGTCCGGAGAACCAGCGGTTCCAGGTCACGGCGACGGACAACGCCTCGGTGTTCACCAACGACACCAGGCTGAGCCGCTTCAACGCGGTCGTCTTCCTCACCGGCGGCGGGGACGTCCTCGACCCGGCGCAGGAGGCGGGCCTGGAGGCCTACATGGAGGCCGGCGGCGGGTTCGTCGGCATCCATGACGCGGCCCGCGCGGAGCCGTACTCGGACTGGTTCACCGGTCTCATCGGGGCCCGCCCGGCCGCGTCCGGCCCGGCGGACGTCCAGCGGGCGACCGTCGAGGTCGGCGACCGGCAGCACCCGGCGACCAAGAGCCTGCCGCAGGAGTGGAAGCGGCCGGACAAGTGGCTGAACTGGGAGCGGAACCCGTCCGGCGAGGTGCACACCGTCGCCAGGGTCCGCGAGTCGACCTACCGGCCCGGGGCGGGCGCCAACGGCGCGGACCACCCCGTGAGCTGGTGCCGCGACTACGACGGCGGACGGTCCTTCTACACCGGGATGGGCGGCACGGCGTCGTCGTACGACGAGACCGACTTCCGCGACCACCTGCGCGGCGCGCTGCTGTGGACCAGCCGGCTGGTGCAGGCCGACTGCAAAACGGCCATCAACGGCAACTACAAGGCGGAGCGGCTGACCCAGCCCAACCAGCCGGGGCAGAACGACCAGATCGGCGAGCCGCACGGACTGGTCACCGCGCCCGACGGCCGCGTCTTCTACATCGGCCGCGGCGGCGCCGACTCCTCACGGCCCGTGATCACCGACTGGAACAATCCGAACATCGGCAAGGGCACCGGCGAGATCCACGTCTACGACCCCAAGACCAAGAAGGTCACGCTCGCCGGCGCACTCACCGTCTTCGGCAACAAGGGCGGCGGCGACGAACTGGTCAAGGTCGAGGAGGGCCTGCTCGGCATCGAACTGGACCCGCGGTTCGAGCGGAACGGGTGGGTGTACCTGCACTACACGCCCCACTCGGAGATCGACCGCGACAAGCGCATGGCCGACCGGCGGGTCTCGCGCTTCACGTTCGACGAGTCCACCGGCAAGCTGGACCTGGCCAGCGAGAAGGTCCTGCTCGACTGGCCGGTACAGATCCACAGTTGCTGCCACTCGGGCGGCGGGCTGGCCTGGGACTCCAAGGGCAACCTGTACATCGCCACCGGTGACAACAACTCCAGCGGCTTCAGCGGTGGTTACTCGGGCAACAACCCCGAGCCGAACTACAAGGGCGTCTCCTTCGCGGACGCGCGCCGCACGTCCGGCAACACCAACAACCTCAACGGCAAGATCCTGCGCATCCACCCGGAGCCGGACGGCACGTACACCCTCCCCGAGGGAAACCTGTTCACCGGTGAGGAGAGCGCCGAGGGCGGCGGCAAGACGCGCGGCGAGATCTACGTGATGGGTGTGCGTAACCCGGCGCGCATCTCCGTCGACCCGCGGACCGACGTGCTCTACGCCGGCTGGGTCGGCCCGGACGCCGGTCAGCCGTCGACGACCTGGGGCCCGGCCAAGTACGACACCTTCGCCGTGATCACGAAGGCGTCCAACCGCGGCTGGCCGTACTGCATGGGCAACAAGCAGCCCTACCGGGACCGCAACCTGCCCGACCCGTCGCAGCCGCTGGGCTGGTACGACTGCGACCACCCGAAGAACGAGTCGCCGAACAACGACGGCCTGGTCAATCTGCCGCCGGTGACCGGCAACAACATCTGGTACTCGCCGCAGGGCGGCGGCCCGGACTTCCCCCGGAACGCGAACGGTGTCCCCTCCTACAAGCAGGACGAGGCCACCTACCGGCTTCCCTGGCTCAAGGGCGGCGGCCAGGCCGCGATGAACGGGCCCGTCTACCGTTTCGACGAGGCGAGCGACAGTGCCGTCAAGTGGCCTTCCTACTGGGACGGCAAGTGGTTCGTCGGCGACTTCTACGACGCCGACCAGCCGCGCAACGCGGTGATCATGAACCCGAAGACGCAGGGCGACGGCGGACTGCCGGTGCACGCGGAGTCGCTGAAGAAGATCGTGCCGGTCGGCAACGACGGCATCAAGAACCTGATGGACTGGAAGTTCGGTCCGGACGGCGCGCTGTACGTCCTCGACTACGGCCGCGGCTTCTTCACCTCGGACTCCAAGTCCGCCCTGTGGCGGGTCACCTACACGGGCGGCGGCCCGACCCCGGCCGCCGGCCTGCTGGCGAGGAAGGCAGAGTGAAACCAGTGATGCGCGGGCAACGAAGAGTCTGGGCCGCCCTGCTGGCCGCCCTCCTCGTGGTGTTCGGCCTGCAGACCGTCTCCACCGCCGGTGAACCGGAGGCCGGGCAGACGGGGAAGGCCGGGGCCGCGGCGGACCAGGTGCTCACCTGGACCGCGGGCAACGACATCGACAAGTACCTCTCCGCACCGGCGACCGCGGTGGCCGGAACGGCGACGATCGTCTTCGAGAACAGTGCGGCCACCGGCAACACCACCGGTATGCCGCACACGCTGACGTTCGCCACGTCGGACCCGGAGTTCAACAACGACGTCCAGCTGAACATCCTCGCCAATCCCGGTGACGCCCAGGGCGGCCGGCACACCGCCGAGGTCACGCTCACGCCGGGCCGCTACTTCTACCACTGCACGATCCCCGGTCACGGGGCGATGCAGGGCATCCTGGTGGTGACCGAGGGCAGCGGGGAGGACACCACGGCGCCCGAGGCGACGGCCGAGGTGACCGGCACGCAGAACACCGAGGGCGCGTACGTCGGTTCGGCGAGCGTCGCCGTCGAGGCCACCGACGAGGGCTCGGGCGTCGACCGGATCGAGTACGCGATCGGCGCCGACGGCGCCTGGCAGCCGTACACCGCACCGGTGGTCGTCGACCAGGTCGGCACGCACACGGTGCGCTACCGCGCCCTGGACAAGGCGGGCAACGTCTCGGCGGTCAAGAGCGTCGAGTTCGCCGTCGTCGCCCCGCAGTCGGACGACACCACCGCCCCGGAGACCTCGGCGACGGTGGCCGGCGAGAAGAACCCCGACGGCGCCTACATCGACATGGCGACCGTCACCGTCAGCGCCTCCGACACGGGATCCGGTGTCAACACCATCGAGTACGCGGTCGGTTCCGGCGCCTGGCAGACGTACGGCGGACCGGTGATGGTGCATCAGGTCGGCACACACACGGTGCGCTACCGCGCCACCGACAAGGCGGGCAACGTCTCGGCGGTCAAGAGCGTCGGGTTCACCGTCGTCGCCGCACCCCCGCAGGACACCACCCCGCCGGTGACGGGCGTGAACGTCGAGGGTTCGAAGAACTCCGACGGCGCGTACGTCGGCAGCGCGAAGGTGACCGTCAGCGCCACCGACGCGCACGGTTCCGGCGTCGCCGGCATCGAGTACTCGCTCGACGGCGGGCCCTACCTGGCGTACACGCAGCCCGTGGTCGTCGACCGTGCGGGCCGGCACACCGTGGCGTACCGGGCGAGCGACAAGGCGGGCAACACCTCCGCGCCGCTCACGGTGAGCTTCACCGTCGTGACCGGCCAGGTCCCCGCGCCGCCCTGTCCGGAGTACGACGAGCGGCTGACGGTGATCGTCGGCGAGGTCGACTCGGGTGTGCCCAACCGGGTCACCAACAACCGGTGCCGGATCGGCGAGTTGATCGAGGACGAGAAGGAGTGGACGTCCAGCGCCCTGTTCCTGAAGCACGTGAAGAGCGTGCTGGACAAGCTCAGGAAGGAAGGCGTCGTCGACCAGCGCGAGTACCGGGCCGTCAACCAGGCGGCCCGCCAGTCCGGGATCGGCGAGCCGGGCCAGACCGACGGCTACCGCAAGATCCTCGACGGCAGCGCGGCGGCGTTCGCCAAGTGGCAGCAGGTGGGCGGTGGTTCGTTCGCACTGAACCCGGACGGATCGATCACGTCGGGCACCACGAAGTCCGGGCTCGGCATGCTGTGGTTCCCCGAGCGCAAGTACGGCGACTTCTCGCTGAAGCTGCAGTGGCGTGACGACGCCCCGGGGACCGGGAACGCCAACTCCGGCGTGTTCGTGCGGTTCCCGCAGGTCCACGACCACCCGGAGGAGACCCGGCCGGAGTGGGCCGCCATCAAGTACGGGCACGAGGTCCAGGTGTTCGACTCGCCCACCGGCGACATGTACAAGACCGGTTCGGTCTACGGCTTCGACCGGGTGGGGCTGGCCGGTGCGGGTGTGACCCAGAAGGGCACCTGGAACGACTACGAGATCCGGGTGGAGGGCCAGCACTACTCGGTCCTCCGCAACGGCGTGCTGATCAACGAGTTCGACAACACCGGCGGTCAGGACTTCACCCCGCCGCGCTCGGACGACCCGGGCACGGACGGGCGGCGGTTCGCCTCCGGTTACATCGGCCTCCAGGTGCACGGCACGACGGACGTGGTCTCGTACCGGGACGTCCGGATCAAGGAGCTGCCGTGAGAACCCTGCTGTGAAAACCCTGCTGTGAAAACCCTGCTGTGACGCGAACTGCCGTGACACAGGGCTGAGTTCCCCCGCGAAGGCGAATCGCCGCGCCGGGCCGGGAAGCCGCGGTTTCGGGCTTCCCGGCCCGGCGCGGCCGTACCCGGCCGGCTCACGGCTGCATGAGGACCTTGACCGCGCCGTCCCGCTTGTGCTGGAACATGTCGTAGGCGTGGGGCGCGTCCGACAGCGGCAGGCGGTGGGTGGCGAAGTCCTCCACGCCGAGGGGGTCGTCGTCCGTGAGGTGGGGGATGATCTCGTCGCTCCAGCGGCGCACGTTCGCCTGCCCCATGCGCATCTGTATCTGCTTGTCGAACATGGTGAGCAGGGGCATGGGGTCCGCCGAGCCGCCGTAGACGCCGGACACCGAGACGGTGCCGCCGCGGCGCACCAGGTCGATCGCGGTGTGCAGGGCGGCGAGCCGGTCGACGCTGAAGCGTTCGGCCAGGGGGCCGCTGAGTTTCCGGGGCAGCAGCGCCGCGGTGTTCTGCACCAGGCGGGCCACCGCGCTGCCGTGCGCCTCGGTGCCGACGGCGTCGATCACGGCGTCGGGGCCGCGGCCGTCGGTCCGGTCGCGGATCGCGGTGACCAGCTCCTTCTCGTCGTCGAAGGAGCGCAGGTCGAAGGTTTCCACGCCCCGTTCCTGCGCCCGGCGCAGCCGTTCGGGGACCAGGTCCACGCCGAAGACCCGGTCGGCGCCCTTGAGCCGGGCGATCCGGCAGGCCATGTCGCCGATGGGACCGAGGCCGAGCACGGCGATGCTGCCGCCCTTGGGGATGTCGGCGTAGGCCACCGCCTGCCAGGCGGTGGGCAGGACGTCGGAGAGGTAGACGAACCGGTCGTCGGGCGGCCCCTCGGGGACCTTGATCGGGCCGTACTGGGCCTGCGGGACCCGCAGGTACTCGGCCTGACCGCCCGGGACCGCGCCGTAGAGGCGGGTGTAGCCGAACAGGGCCGCGCCCATGCCCTCGGCGCTGACCTGGGTGGTCTCGCACTGGGTGGGCAGGCCCGTGAGGCACATCCAGCAGTTGCCGCAGGCGATCTGGAAGGGCACGACGACACGGTCACCGGCCTGGAGGTCCGGTACTCCGGCGCCGACCTCCTCGACGATGCCCATGGGCTCGTGGCCGAGGATGTCGCCCGGGGTCATGAAGGGGGTGAGCACCTCGTAGAGGTGCAGGTCGGAGCCGCACAGTCCGGTGGACGTGACGCGGATGACGGCGTCCGTCGGTTCCTCGATCCGCGGGTCGGGCACCTCCTCCACGCGAACGTCCCGCTTTCCCTGCCAGGTCACTGCCCTCATCGCCGCCTGCTCCCTACGTCGTAGTGGCCGGTGCGCCGTCCGTACGGTCTGCCGCGGTGCGTGCTGCCGGCCGTGCGTACGGCGAGCGCTCCGGGTACCCGGGCGGCCCCTGCCGAACCGCTCTCCACTGGGCCGATCGGCGGAAGCCCCCGCGCGGGAACACCACCGATCACCGATGGCCACCGACGATCGGAAAAGCGCACAATCAAGACAACCGATGATGTGGGGCAGGCAGAGTGGCGACGGTGGGCACGGGACGAAGAGCACGCGCACGACGCGACGCGACGGCGAGAGCGCTGCTGGCGACGCTGTTGACAGCCGGTCTGGCGGCGGGCTGCACGGCATCGAACGGTCCGGGGGACGACGGACGCGGGGCGTCGCGCACCTCACGCCCGGCCGGGACGGACGAGACCCACGCGGACGACCGCCCGCCGGTCCTCGCGGTGAAGATCGACAACGCCTCCGCGGCCCGCCCCCAGACGGGCCTGGAGTCGGCGGACGTGGTGTACGTCGAGCAGGTCGAGGGCGGTCTGAGCCGACTGATGGCGGTCTACGCCACCCGGCTGCCCGAGTCCGTCGGGCCGGTGCGCAGCGTCCGGGAGGCCGACCTGGAACTGCTGCGCCAGTTCGACCGGCCGATCCTGGCGTTCTCCGGGGCACAGGGCAGACTGCTGCCGCTGATCGACCGGGCGCCGTTGGAGCCCCTGACGCCCGCGACGTCCGGCACGGAGGCGGGCGTCTACGTCCGGGGCACCACGCGGTCCGCCCCGCACAACCTCTTCCTCCAGCCCCGGCGGCTCATGGACGGCCCGCCCGGCCGGGCCTCGCTGACCACCGGCTTCCGCCAGGGCCCGCCGCCCCCGGGCGGCGAACCCACGGGCACGCGCACGGTGCGCTATCCGGCGGCCCGGTTCACCTTCAGCTGGTCCGACGCCCACGGCCGCTGGCTCGTCTCCATGGACGGCACCCCCACGCTCACCGCGCGGGGCGAGCCGGTGGCGCCCGCGACCGTCGTCGTGCAGTACGTGACCGTCCGCCCGTCCGACTACCACGACTCCCGCGGCAACAACACGCCGTACACCGAGACGGTGGGCTCCGGGAAGGCCACCGTGCTGCGCGACGGACGCGCCCACGACGTCCGCTGGAGCCGCCCGGACGCCTCGGACGGCACCGCGTTCACGACGGACGACGGCACCGAGGTGAACTTCGCGCAGGGGCAGGTGTGGGTGGTCTACGCGGAGGCCGCCTGATCAGCGCGGGGCGGCCGGCTCGCCGGGGCGGCGCAGCCCCTCGGCCGCGTCCGCCACCCGCCGGATCAACGCGAAGAACGCGGCCTGCTCGCCGGCGTCCAGCGGGCCCAGGAAGACCTGGTTCATCCGGGCGGTGCGCACCGCCAGCTTGCGATGGGTGCGCAGGCCGTCGTCCGTGAGCCGGAGCAGGAAGCGGCGGCCGTCCTGCGGGTCACGGACCTTGTCGAGCAGTTCCCGCCGGATGAGCCGGCCGATCACCTCCGCGATGGTGGACCGGTCCAGCCCGACCCGCTCCCCCACGGTGCGCTGGTCCAGCCCCGGCTCGGCGACGAGCGCGTTGAGGACCGCGAACTGCGGGGAGGTGATCTCCTCGGAGACCATCGTGTTCCACAGCAGGTGGTGCGCCTGCTGGAGCCGCCGGGCCAGGTGCCCGGGATGGGTGCTGAGGTCCACCGCGGCCATGTACGCCCCTCACTGCCGATGCCGCGGTCCACTGCCGCGGTTCATTGCTGCGGTTCGTTGGTGTGATTCGTTGGTGTGATTCGTTGGTGCACTGAACAATACCCGCGCAGTACCGACCCCGTCTGCGGTACGTGACGACGTCGATGCAGGACGCACGGGGGTATTGACGCTCCCGCCCGGCGATGGCAGCGTGAAGGAAGTACTAAGAAAATACTCAGTGCCCTGACTAATTCGGGACCGGCGACGCAGACCGACGACGCGCGTCCGGCCGACTGGGCCGGAAGGAATGGGGTACCTCGGATGGACAAGGTGGTGGCCTCCGTGACGAACGTTCTCACCCAGCACGACATCGACCGGGAGATCGCGGCCGAGCACGCCGCGTACGATAAGCGGGTGGCGGACGGTGCCCCGGTCGAGCACCATCCACGCCGCGACTACCGGCCGTACCGTTCGTCGGTGCTGCGCCACCCCCGGCAGCCGGCGATCGCGGTCGACGTGACCAAGGACCCCGAGCTGGTGGAGCTGTCCTCCCCCGCCTGGGGGGAACGGGACGTCACCGAGACCGACAACGACCTCACCCGGCAGCACCCCGGCGAGCCCGTCGGCGAGCGAATAACCGTCTCCGGGCGGCTGCTGGACCGGGACGGCCGTCCCGTGCGCGGCCAGTTGGTGGAGGTCTGGCAGGCCAACTCGGCCGGGCGGTACGCCCATCAGCGTGAGCAGCACGACGCACCGCTGGACCCGAACTTCACCGGCGCCGGCCGCACCCTCACCGACGGCGAAGGCTTCTACCGCTTCACGACCATCCAGCCGGGACCGTATCCATGGCGCAACCACGTCAACGCGTGGCGCCCGGCGCACATCCACTTCTCCGTCTTCGGCACCGCCTTCACCCAGCGGCTGGTGACGCAGATGTACTTCCCGAACGACCCGCTGTTCCCGTACGACCCGATCCTGCAGTCGGTGACCGACGACGCGGCCCGTCAGCGACTGGTGGCGACCTACGACCACAGTCTGTCGGTGCCGGAGTTCTCCCTCGGCTACCACTGGGACATCGTGCTCGACGGCCCGCGGGCCACCTGGACGGAAGAAGGGCGCTGACCGTCATGACGAAGATCGACACGGGCAATCCGGAGAACGTGCTGCCCACCCCCTCGCACACCGTCGGCCCCTTCTACGGCTATGCGCTGCCGTTCCGCGGCGGTGAGGACATAGCGCCGGCCGGCCACCCGGACACCGTCACCGTGCACGGTTACGTGTACGACGGCGAGGGCGCCCCGCTGCCGGACGCGCTGCTGGAGGTGTGGGGGCCGGACCCGGAGGGCGACCTGGCGACCGCCGACGGTTCGATGCGGCGGGACCCGGCGAGCGGCGACTTCCTGGGCCGCAACGGGGTGGAGTTCACCGGCTTCGGCCGGATCCAGACCGACGCCGACGGCCACTGGTACGTGCGCACGCTGCGGCCGGGGGCCCGGGGGCGAAACGCGCCGTACCTCAGTCTGTGCGTGTTCGCGCGGGGCCTGCTGACGCATCTGTTCACCCGGATCCACCTGCCGGACGACGAGGCCGCGCTCGCGGCGGACCCGCTGCTGTCCCGGCTCGACACAGAGCGCCGCGCCACGCTGATCGCGGCGGACGAGGGGCGGGGGACCTACCGTTTCGACGTCCGCCTCCAGGGCGAGGGCGAAACGGTCTTCCTGGAGTTCCGGTGACATCGTCCGATGCCGGCACCGGCCTGCTCTCCCCCGGGTGGGCCGGTTCCCCGGCCGCCGCCGAGGCCGGGGACGGCGCCGTCCTGCGGGCGCTGCTCGACGCGGAGGCCGCGCTGACCCGGGCGCAGGCGGCGGCCGGGTTCGCCCCCGCCGAGGCGGCGGCGGCGGTCACGGAGGCGGCCGCCTACCCCGGGCGCTTCGACCTCGTCTCCCTCGCCGAGCGGGCGCGGGACGGCGGGAACCCGGTGATCCCGCTGGTCGCGGATCTGACCCGGGCGGTGGGTGAGCCCCACGGCTCCTATGTGCACCGGGGGGCGACCAGCCAGGACATCATGGACACCGCTCTGATGCTGGTGGCCCACCGCGCCCTCGGCCCGCTCCTCGACGACCTCGACCGCGCCCAGCGGGCGCTGTCCGGCCTCGCCGCCGAGCACCGCGACACGGTGCTGCCGGGGCGCACGCTGACCCAGCACGCGGTGCCGACAACGTTCGGGCTGAAGGCCGCCGGGTGGCGCTCCCTCGTGCTCGACGCCCGCGACCGGACAACGGCCGTACGCGTCTCGCTCCCCGCCCAGCTCGGCGGTGCGGCCGGGACGCTGGCCGCGTTCACGGCGTACGGGGCGACGGACCCGACCGGGCTTCCCGCGCTCTACGCCCGGGAGCTCGGACTGTGCCCGCCCGCTCTCCCCTGGCACACGCTGCGCACACCGGTCGCCGATCTCGCCGGCGCTCTCGCCTTCACCGCCGGGGCCCTGGGCAAGCTCGCCGCGGACGTGCTCACGTACTCCCGCACCGAGATCGCGGAGGTCGCCGAGGGCAGCGGCGGCGGGTCCTCGGCCATGCCGCACAAGGCCAACCCGGTGCGTTCGACGCTGATCGCGGCGGCGGCCCGGCAGGCACCGCAGCTCGCGGCCACGCTGTACGGCTCGCTGACGGCCGAGGACGAACGGCCGGCCGGGGCCTGGCACGCCGAGTGGGAGCCGCTGCGGGAGCTGCTGCGCCTGGCCGGCGGCGCGGCCCGGGACGCCGCCGAACTCACCGGTGGACTGCGGGTGCACGCGGACGTGATGCGCGAACACCTCGGCCTGACCCATGGGTTGATCGTCTCCGAGCGGCTGTCCGCCGAGCTGGCACCCCTCCTCGGGCGCGGCCGGGCGAAGGAACTGCTCACCGGCCTGGCGCGGCGCGCGTACGCGGAGGGCCGCGACCTCGGAGCGCTGCTCGGCGACATGCTCGATGAACTGCTCGCGAAGGAGCCGGAGTTGGCCGAGCGCCCGGAGTGGAAGCGCTTCGACCTCACCGCAGCGACCGACCCCGCCCGTTACACCGGCTCCGCCGGACTTCTCACCGACCGTGCACTGGAGCGCTCGTGACCGACACTCTCCTCAACCACCGTACCGAAGGTTCCGGTTCCGCTCCCCCGCTGCTGCTCGGCCCTTCGCTGGGCACGTCGTACGCCCTGTGGGACAAGGTGGCGCCCGAGTTGTCGGCCGCGCACCGGGTGGTCCGCTGGGACCTGCCGGGGCACGGCGGTTCGTCGGCCGGGCTGATCGGTCCCGGCGCGACCGTCGGTGATCTGGCGGATCTGGTGATCGCGCTCGCCGACGCCCTCGACATCGAGCGGTTCGCCTACGCGGGGGTGTCGCTGGGCGGCGCGGTGGGGCTGGAGCTGGCCGTGCGGTATCCGCAGCGGGTGTCGTCGCTGGCCGTGATCTGCTCCTCGGCGCACTTCAACGGCGCGAAGACGTGGGAGGAGCGGGCGGCGCTGGTGCGGAGCGAGGGCCTCGCGGGGCTTGCGCAGAGCGCGGACTCCCGCTGGTTCACGCCCGGTTTCACGGTGCCGGAGCTGGTCCGTGACCACCGGGACGCCGATCCCGGGGCGTACGCCGCCTGCTGCGACGCGCTGGCCGCGTTCGACCTGCGGGACCGCCTCGCACACATCGGGGCGCCGACGCTGCTGGTGGCCGGCCGGGAGGATCCGGCGACGCCCCCGGCGCATCTGCGCGAGATCGCCGACGCGGTGCCGGGGGCGTCGCCGGATCC
>NZ_LIQT01000529.1 GCF_001418415.1 Streptomyces hirsutus | reverse complement strand
CCTGGTGACCTCCGCCGACGTCGCCCTGTCCACGGCGCGGATGGCCGCCGCGGGGCTGGAGCAGCCCGAGGTGCGGGTGACCGCCGAGTCGGTCGGCGCGAGCAAGCCCGACCCCGAGGGCTTCCTCAAGGGCGCGGCGGAACTGGGCGTCGCACCGGCCGACTGCGTGGTCTTCGAGGACTCCGGGGCGGGGATCGCCGCGGGACGCGCGGCCGGCATGCGCGTCGTCGGCATCGGCCCGCGCGCCGGATTCCACGACCCGGACGTGGTCGTACGCGACCTGACCCAGGTACGGGTGGAGCGCGGCGAGGACGGGACGATCCTGCTGCACATCACGGACGCCGGGCACACGGGCTGACGTCGCCCGTCGCCGCGGCGGGGCCGGTGCGGCACGTTCCGTCGCCTCAGCGGTTGCCGGTCTCCGCCTCCAGGCGGGCCCGGGTCTCCGGTCCGTACACGCCCAGCTCGTCGCCGCGGATGCCCCGGGACCACTGGTAGTTGCGGACGGCGTCCTCCGTGCGGCGGTTGAACCGGCCGTTGGCGGGTTCGTTGTACAGGTACAGCTTGCTCAGGCGCTGCTGGAGGTCGACGACCTCCGGACCCCGGTCGCCGCGCCTCAGGGTGGGCCCGGCGGTGGTGCCCTCGTCCACTTCCTCCGCCTCCTCCGGGACGTCGGCGGGGGCGGTGGCCGTCGGGGCCGCGGAGGGCTCCGCCGCATCCGACGGGGCCGCCGAAGCGCCCGGCTCCGTCTCCGCCTCCGACTCCGAGGCCGACGGCGACGCCGACGGGCTCGCGCTCCCGGAGGGCGGGGCCGAGGCCGACGCCGGGGCGGACGCCTCCGGTGAGCCGGACACGCTCGTGGCCGGTGCCGCCGAGGGCGCGTCGGACGGCGCGTCCAGCACGCTCGCCCGTACGTCCTTCGGCAGCGCGCCGTCCCGCGACGGCGTCTCGTGGGCGAACAGCCCGCTGGCCCACCCGGCGGCCCCGATCACCGCCACGACGGCGCCGGCGGCCACGAGCAGCGTGGTGCGACGGCGGCGGCCACCGGGGGGAGAGAGTTCGCCGGCGTTTGGAGCCGGGCCCGGCCCCGGGCCCGCGTGCGGCCCTGCCGCGGCGGACACCACTCCGAGGGGGCGAGTGGAGTCGAACAGGTTCAGGTCGGTGGCGCTCGGCTCCGTGGTGGGCGGAGCGAGGGGCGCGGCGAGGGGCGAGGGCTGAGGAGCCGTCACCGGGGTGGCCGAGGGGAGTACGGATGTCGCGTCCGGGTCTCCGGGGACCCCCGAGGCTCCGGAAACGACGGGAGTGTCCGGGGTCTCGGGCGCGGCGAGTGCGTCCGGGGTGAGGGCGCGCAGTTGCATGGTCGCGTCGGCCGGCTGCGGTGCGCCGGGCGTCGTCTCCCCGCCCTGCGGGGTCTGCTCGTTGCGCGCCGAGAGCCCGCCGTGAGCCGCCGGTGCGTCCTGCTGGTCGGTGCCGGACGGGGCGGGTGACTCTTCCGCCTTTTGGTCGGGCCGGCCCGCCTGTCCCACCTGTCCCGCCTGGCCGGCCTGTTCCGCCTGGCCGACTCCTCGTCCGGCTTCCGGCTCCGGTGTGCGGCCGCCGCCCGGCGCACCACCGCTGTTCGGCGTACCCGGTGCGGCCGTCGTGCCGTCGTCGAGTTCGACGTACGGGCGGATGCGGAGCGGGGTGAAGTCCTCGGCCTCTGCCGCCTGCGCCGTACGGGCCTCGCGGAGGGCGTCGGACGCACGCAGGGTGCAGGCGCAGGAAGGGGTGTTGTCCCTGTTCCTGGGCGCACCGCATTCCGGGCACGGGGTGCCCGTCGAATCATCCACGTGGAGTCCCTCCCCTCGCGATCTCCAGAGATTATGCAGATCTTCTCCACACGCCGACGCACACGCCCCCGGAATGCGGTCTTCCGGATGGACTCAACAGGCCATAACCGGTCACACCGATCACGATGGACCGTGAAACGAGAACCTGTGGAGGTGGCCATGTCCGGGGACGCGCACGGCAGGACGGAGAGGGCGGGCAGCGCGCGGCCCTCGCCCGGTGCCGGTTCCGGACCGCCGGCCCCCGGCGCCGGTCCGGGAGGTCCGGGTGGCCCGGGAGGTCCGGGCGGTCCCCGTGAGCAGGTGTCCCGCAACGTCGTCGTCTCGATGGGCGCGCTGCTCCTCGGCCTGCTGCTCGCCGCCCTCGACCAGACCATCGTGGCCACCGCCCTGCCCACCATCGTCAGTGACCTGGGGGGCCTGGAGCACCTGTCCTGGGTGGTCACCGCTTATCTGCTGGCCTCGACCGCCGCGACCCCGCTGTGGGGCAAGCTCGGCGACCAGTACGGCCGCAAGCGGCTGTTCCAGACCGCGATCGTCATCTTCCTGGTGGGGTCCGCGCTGTGCGGCACGGCACAGGACATGGCCCAGCTGATCGGTTTCCGCGCGCTCCAGGGGCTGGGCGGCGGCGGACTGATCGTGCTGTCCATGGCGATCGTCGGCGACCTCGTCCCGCCCCGCGAACGCGGCAAGTACCAGGGCATGTTCGGCGCCGTCTTCGGGACGACGAGCGTCCTCGGGCCGCTGCTGGGCGGACTGTTCACCGAGCATCTGAGCTGGCGCTGGGTGTTCTACATCAACCTGCCCCTCGGGATCCTCGCCCTCGCCGTCATCGCGACGGTGCTGCACATCCCGCGCAGGTCGACCCGGCACGTCATCGACTACCTCGGTACTTTCCTCATCGCCTCCGTCGCGACCTGCCTCGTCCTGGTCGCCTCCCTCGGCGGCACCACCTGGGCCTGGGGCTCGCAGCAGATCATCGGCCTCGCGGTGCTGGGCGCGGTCCTCACCGTCGCGTTCGTGGCCGTGGAGCGCCGGGCCGCCGAACCGGTGCTGCCGCTGGGGCTGTTCCGGATCCGCACCTTCACGCTCGCCGCCGTGATCAGCTTCATCGTCGGCTTCGCCATGTTCGGCACGAGCGTCTATCTGCCGACGTTCCTCCAGGTGGCCCAGGGCGTCACCCCGACCATGTCCGGCGTGCACATGTTGCCGATGGTGGCCGGAACGCTGGTGGCCTCGACCACCTCCGGACAGATCGTCAGCCGTACCGGCCGCTGGAAGGTGTTCCCGATCGCGGGCACCGGCCTCATCACCGTCGGCCTGCTGCTGCTCCACCAGCTCGACGAGAACAGCTCCACCGGCGTGATGAGCGCCTTCTTCTTCGTCTTCGGCCTGGGGCTCGGCCTGGTGATCCAGGTCCTGGTGCTGATCGTGCAGAACGCCGTCTCCTACCAGGACCTGGGCGTCGCCACCTCCGGCGCGACCTTCTTCCGCTCCATCGGAGCCTCCTTCGGCGTCGCCGTCTTCGGCATGATCTTCACGAACGGCCTCGGCGACAAACTCACCGCCGCCTTCCGCGGTGTCCAGCTCCCACCCGGCGTCTCCGCCGACGCGCTGGAGTCCGACCCGCGCGGCATCGGAGACCTGCCGGCCGCCCTGCGTCCGGAGGTCGTCCACGCGTACGCCTCCGCCATCACCGACGTCTTCCTGTACGCCGTTCCCGTCGTCCTCGCCGGGTTCGTCCTCGCCTGGTTCCTCAAGGAGGACAAGCTGCGCGCCTCGGTCACCGCGCCCGACGGCACCGAGACACTGGCCAGCAACCCGGTGGAGCGGTCGTCGTACGACGAGGTGTGCCGCGCGCTGTCCCTGCTCGGCACCCGAGAGGGCCGGCGCGACATCTACCGGAAGACCACCGCCCGCGCGGGCTACGACCTGCTGCCCGCCACGAGCTGGCTGCTGCTGCGGATCAGGAGGCACGGCTCGGTGGAACCGGCCCTGCTCGCCGAGCGCAGCACCGTCCCGCTCGATGTCGTCATGGAGGCCGCCCGGCAGGCCGAGGTGCGGCACCTCGCCCGGCGCGAGGGCCTCGGCCTCCTCCTGACCGACGACGGGTTCGAGGCCGCCGAGCGGCTGGCGCGGGCCCGGGAGGATTCCCTGGCCGAGCTGCTCGGCGACTGGTGGGGGCCGGACCGGCCCACCGATCTGGTGCGCCTGGTGCACGAACTGTCGGCGGAACTGAGCGGATCGCGCGGGGAACGCCCGCACACCACCGGCGGGCGTCCGGAGGGTGCGCACGGGGGGCGACCGGGTACGCAGGTCGGATGAGCCCGCACGGGGGTTGGCAACTGCTGGGATTCGACCGAGCACGAGTGTGTTCTGGCGTGTGTGAGTGAGCGCTGGGTTCGCGGGGTGGGTTCAGCCGAGCCGTTTGGTGAACCAGTGCTCGGCGAACGGTCCGCTGTTGTGCGGTTCCGTCTCGGTGAAGCCGAGCCGCGCGTACAGGGCGCGGGCCTCCACCAGGTCGCCGCGGGTGTCCAGGATCAGCCGGGTGGCCCCCGAAGCGCGGGCCACGTCCTCGGCCGCGCGCACCAGGAGCGCCGCCCCGCCCCTGCCCCGCATCCCCGGGTGCAGGAAGACCCGGGTGAGTTCGGCGGTCGCCGCGTCCAGCAGCCGGATCCCCGCACTGCCCGCCGCCTCGGCCCCGTACCGCGCGACCAGCAGATGCCCGCGCGGCGGCACGAGGTCGGCGCCCGACTCCGCGGCGATCTCGCGCTCCAGCTCCTCCGGATCGGTCCGGCGCCCCTCGTGCAGCAGATACCAGCGGTCGCTGACTTCCGTGTAGTACGCCTGCCAGAGCGCGGCGGCGACGGGGGAGTCGGGGAGCTCGGGGCGGATGGTCCACGTCATGCCCGCATTCTGCGTATGCCTGTCCCCGGGCCCGCAACTCTGTTTGCGGGCCGGTCTTCGGGCAACCCGAACGGAGAACCGGCGCGCGAGGAGCGCCGGTTGGCCGACGAACCGGAAGGCATCCATGTCCACTGGCCTGATCATTGCCTTGATCGTGATCGTGGCGGTCGTTGTCGTCGCGGCGGCCGTACTGACCCTGCGCGCCCGTGGTCCACGCCACGGCGCGCACCTGAAGCGGCGTTTCGGACCCGAGTACGACCGGGCCGTCGCCCGGCACGACGGGGACGCGGAAGCCGCCGAACGTGAACTGGCCCAGCGCGTGAAGCTCCACGGCGACCTGCGGGCACGACCGCTGGAGGCCGCCGAACGGGAGCGGTACGAGGCGGGCTGGACGGCCGCGCAGGAGCGGTTCGTCGACTCGCCGCGGGAGGCCGTCGTCGAGGCGGACCGGCTGCTCGCCGACCTCGCCGCCGCCCGGGGCTACCCCGACGGCGGACAGTACGAGGAGCAGCTCGCCGCACTGTCCGTGCACCACGCCCACCACGTCGACGGCTACCGCCGGGTGCACCGGGTCGCGCAGGCCCGCGTGAACGGCGGGCACGAAGGCGGCGCCGGCACCGAGGAGATGCGCGAGGCCATGGTCGAGGCCCGCGCCCTCTTCGACGACCTGGTGCGGCCGTCCCGCCACGACGGCGGAGACCACCGCGGCGAGCCCGACGGCCACCGCGCGAGGACGGCCGAACGCGGCCGCCCCCACACGCCCTCACTGCTCCACCGGCGACAGGCGAAGGAGAGCTGACCGAGATGACCGACACGCCCCGACGCCCCGGCGACGAACCGCTGACCGAGGCGCCCCGCACCACCAGCCGCACGACTGTCCCCGGGACCCGTGACGGCGTCGGCGAGGACGTTCAGCAGGACCTCCACGGCGACCCCCGCCGTGACGCCTACGAGAAGGGCGCCCGGTCCGGTGCCCCGGACCTCCGCGAGGACACCGGCACAGTGACGCCCGCCCCCGGCGGCGCGGGCTCTTCGGCGGCCGGCCGCTCGCGGACCGGTGGCACGCCGGACACGTACACCTCCCTGGACGAGCGCCGCGACCGCCACGGAGGCGACCGCGCCCTCGAGGAGGCGCACGGCCCCCGTCTGCTCCCGCACGACGACCGCGACAAGCTCTCCGCGCAGTTGCAGCACGCCGTGGCAGGTTTCGTGGACACCCCGCGGGACTCCGTCGCGGAGGCCGATCGCGTGCTGGAGGAACTCGCCGCCCGCTTCACGGACGCGGTGACCGAGCGGCGCCGTACCCTGCGCCGGTCCTGGCGGACCGAGGACGTCGGCGAGGGCCCGAACGCCGCCGAGACCGGCACCGAGCAACTGCGCCTGGCCCTGCGGGACTACCGCGAACTGGCGGAACGGCTCCTGCACGCCTGACCGGCCCCGCGCCCGGGGCCGCCGTCAGGCGTCCCCGGGCTCCGGCCCGTCCGCCGCCGCCCGGCGCTCCCGCCACTGCCGTACGACGCCCTCGACGTCGTACGGCTTCTTGCCCAGCGGGGGGCCGGGCGGCGGCTTGTACATCATGTCGCGGATCTTGACGTTGATCTCCGTGAGGATCCTCCGGACGACCCGCTCCGAGGGAGCCGCGTAGGCCGCCTCCAGGGCGTCCTCGGCCTCCTTGCGCAGGGCCAGCGTCGGCGGCAGCACCGAGTAGCCCTCGCGGGCCAGCTTCCGCTTGACCCACCACATCTCGTCGTACGGGGTCTCCATGTCGCGCGGGAGGGGTTTGCCCGCTCCCGGCAGCCGCGCGAAGTCCCCGCGCGCCTCGGCATCACGGATCTGCCGGTCCACCCACGATTCGAAATCGACGCCCGGCGGCTTTCGCTCGGTCATGGAGCCATTGTGCCCGCCGGACGGACGGGACGGAGCCGGGCGTTTTATCATGCGGCGACAGCGAGCCGTTCCGGCCGCCGCACCAGGCCGTCCGGCCGCCGTCGGGCCGGTACAGCCGGTCCGCCAGAACGTCTCAGAAGGAGCGCACGTGCTCGAACTCACCATGGCCACCGTGTCGTCGGCGGAATCGGGGGCCACGGCCGGCATGCTCATGGCCGACGCGCCGACCGAGCCGGGCGCCGTGCTGCGGGTGGGCCGGGACAGGGCGGTGTGCCGGCTCTCCACGCCGGACGACTGGCTGTTCGTGTCCAGGGTCCACCTGGAGTTCCAGTGCGCCCAGGACGGCACCTGGTACCTGAGCTGGCTGCGCGGTTCGCTCCCCGAGCCGTCCTCCGAGGTCCGGCTGACCATCGGGGACCAGACCCACCCGGTCGCCTACGGCGGCAGCGTCGCCCTGCCCCGGGGCGGCAACGGCGAGGTCGTCATCCTGGACCGCTCGGCCCCGCGCAGCGTCAACGTGGGCTTCTACCACGAGGTGTGAGGCGGGAAGCCGCTGCCGCCCGGGCACACCGGCTCACTCCAGCACCCGCGCCAGTGCGAAGCCGTCGTACCGGACCAACCGGTCCGGCCCATCCGGTCGCGCGGGTGAAGGTACGCGCCTGCGGCCTTCCCCGTGATCCCTTGCGCCTCCCCGGCGAGCGACCCGTCCCCCTCCGTCTATGGTCATCCCGACCGAAGCCGGACCAAAGCCGGACCAAAGCGGGACCAAAGCGGGACGGACGTCAGGTGAACCGGGGGTTTCCTGCGTCCCTTCCGGGGGCGGCGCGAGCCTCATAGGGTTCGCGGAGGGACTCCCACGCGCGGGACGCGTGGGAACAACGGGGCGGGAGGCCGACGAGGCGTGGCGAACGCGGAACACAGGGGGCGACCGGCGGAGGCTTTCCCGGCCGCGGCCGTCGGAGACACGGGATCACGCCTGCACACGGTGCGGATCGGGCTGTGGCTGCTCGCCGCCGTCCTCGCCGTACGCCAGGTCGCGGCCGTCCTGACCACCCCGCGCGGGGAGCGGCTCACGGACCTCGAGACCTGGTTCGGACACGACGGCGTGCTGCAGGTCAGCGGCTCGCTCTACGCATCGACCCGCTTCACCGGCACGCCGTTCGGCGGGCTCGTCCTCAAACCCCTCACCCGATCGGCTGAACAAGCGCTCGGCTGGGGCTGGACCTTCGGCACGCTGCTGCTGGTCGTCGCGCTCGGCCTGATCGCCGCCCGCGCCCTGCCCCAGCCGGTCGGCCGCCGCACCGCGTCGCTGGCCGCGCCGGTCGCGATCAGCCTGCTCATGCTGTCCCTGCCCGTGCGCAACACCCTGTGGCTCGGGCAGACCAGCATCATCCCGGTCCTCCTCGTCCTGCTGGGCTGCTTCGTCGCCCGCGGACAGCGGGCCGGCGGCATCCTGATCGGTGTCGCCGCCGCCCTCCAGCCGGCCCTGCTGCTCTTCGCCCCCCTGCTCTGGTTCACCGGCCGCCGCCGGGCCGCCGCCGCGTCCGGTGTCACCTTCGCCACGGGCACCGCGCTCGCCTGGGCCGCGATGCCCCAGGACTCGCACACCTACTGGGTGCACCACATGGGGGGCGCCGGACTCGGCGGCCGGGCCGACGACCTCGCCAACCAGTCCCTGCACGGTGCCCTGCTCCGCCTGGGAGCCGAGGGTCCCCTGGAGATCGGTCTCTTCCTGCTGATCGGCGCGGCCGTCGTCACCCTCGGCCTGCGTCGCGCGGTGCGCTACGCCCACGACGGCCAGCTGCTGCTCGCCGTCGCGATCACCGGCTGCGCCGCCATCGTCGTCTCCCCGGCCGCATGGCAGCACCAGCTGCTGTGGGTGCTGCTCACCGTCGTCGGCGCGGTCGGCAGACGCGCCTCCGACCGGCTGGTGTGGCCCGTCGCCGTCGTCCTGGTGATGACGTTGCCGGCCACGATGATCCTGCCGAACCTGCCGGTGCTGCACCCCGTCCGGGACAACATCGTCCTGCTCGCCGCCCTCGCCGCCGCCACGCTCGTCCCGTTCCTGTCACGCACCTCGCCGTACTTCCGCACGCCCGTCCCGACCCGGTACGCCGACCCCGTCCCCACCCGCTTCCGGCACGTCCCGCTGCTGCCGTTCCTGCGCCGGGTCGTGACCCGCCCCAACCTGCTGCTGGAACTGCTGCTGATCCGCGTCACCTACGCCGCGTACTCCAAGGTGCGGCTCGCGGCGACCGGCGGCCGGGAGCGCGCGGAGGAGCACGCCCACCAGATCCTCGACCTCGAGCGCCTGCTGCACCTGGACATCGAGCACGCGGTCAACCACGCGGTCGTGGGGATCGGCTGGCTGCGGAACTTCTTCGACTTCTACTACACGTCGTTCCACTTCGCCGTCCCGCTCACGGTCCTCGGCCTGCTGTACTGGCGGCGCCCCGTCGACTACCGCTGGGCGCGCGCGAGCCTCGGCTTCACCACGCTGCTGGCCCTGGTCGGCTTCTGGCTCTACCCGCTGGCCCCGCCGCGCCTGATGCCGAACCTCGGGATCATCGACACCGTGCACGGCGTGCAGGACTTCTCCAAGCCGGACTACGGCACCCTCACCGCCCTCACCAACCAGTACGCGGCGATGCCGTCCCTGCACTTCGGCTGGTCCCTGTGGTGCGGCCTGGCCATCGCGGTCATCGCGCCCAGGATGTGGATGAAGGCGCTCGGTCTGCTCCACCCCCTGTTCACCGTCGCCGCGATCGTGGCCACCGGCAACCACTGGGTCCTGGACGCGGTGGGCGGCGCCCTCGTCGTCGTGGCCGGTCTCGGCCTGACGTACCTCTTCCAGGGGCCACGGGCCCGGTCGGTGACGGCCGCCGCCGTCACCGACCCGGCGCCAGGGCCCCAGGTCCCGGGGGCGAGGCCGCCGTACCCCGCCCCCGCACAGGAGGAACCGGCCCGGAAGCAGGTGCCTGCGCGGTCCTCGCCGCAGCCGTCCGCGAGGACTCGGCGGTGAAGGCTCAGCGGTGAAGGCTTCGCCGGGCACGGCGAAAGCGGCGGCCCCGGGGATCTGGGGGCCGCCGCTTTCGGTATGCGGGGTGATGCGGGTGGTGCCGGGGTGGTGCGAGGGGCTGGTGCCGGGTCGGTCAGTACCAGTTGTTGGCCTGCCAGAAGTCCCAGGCGGCGCACGGGCTGCCGTAGCGCTCGTTCATGTAGCCGATGCCCCAGGAGATCTGGGTGGAGGGGTTGGTCTTCCAGTCCGAGCCGGCCGAGGCCATCTTCGAGGCGGGCAGGGCCTGGACCAGGCCGTAGGCGCCGCTGGAGGCGTTGGTGGCGGTGTGGTTCCAACCGCTCTCGCGCTGGACGATGTTCGAGAAGCACTGGTACTGGGCGGAGTCGCCGATCATCGACTGCGCGGTCGCCTGGGCCGAGCCCGTGGCCGTGGTGGCGGCCTGCGCGGGGGCGGCGGCGATCAGCGAGCCGCAGGCGGCGGCTGCGAGAGCGGCACCGGCGAGGGCCTTCTTCGGGGTGGCGACGGTGCGGAGGATGGAAGCGGCGGTCACGTAGGAACCTTTCTTCGGCTACAGGGCGGTCGTCGTAGGTCCGGCCCCCCGGAACACCTGGTGGTGCGTGGGGGTGGGGCATACGTCGACGCCGCGGCCCGGGTGGGGCACGTCGGCGCCTGGCGACTGCTCCACAGAAGCAGCCTCGGGGGTTTGTCCGCAAAGGTCCCTTTTACTAATCGTGTTCGCATTCCGGGGGAGTGCCGGCCTGTGGCCGACGGTCATCCGCGCAGGCCGGAGCGGGCGGGCGCGGGAGCGGAGGAGGCCCGCGGGGCTACGACCCCGCTTCGTATGTGAGCCGGGTCATGTGGGGCGCCTCACGACGGGCCGTCAGTTCCGTCACCGTCGGCGTGCACGGGATCACTCAGGGGTGACCGGTGAATGTGACCGGGGTCTCGAAAGCCGCCCTGCGGGTGGCGCGGCGCAGGGCACGGAGCACCGGGGGCCCCAGCGTCAGGGCCAGGACGACGGTCAGCAGGGCCCGGCCCAGGTCCCAGCCGAGTGACGTGGCCAGGCAGTACGCCAGGAAACGGGCCAGGTTGGCGGGGACCGGCGCGTCCGGGTCGAAGGAGATGTTCGAGGCCAGGGCGGCCATGAAGGGCCAGCCCGCCATGTTCATCATCGTGCCGTAGGCGAAGGCCGCCAGGAAGCCGTAGGCGGCGAGCAGGCACAGCTCCGCCCGGCCCCGCAGTCTGTCCTGGCCCGGGAGCAGGCCCGCGCCCATCGTGAACCAGCCCATCGACAGCATCTGGAACGGGAGCCACGGGCCCACCCCGCCCGTGAGCAGCGCGGACGCGAACATCGTCACCGAGCCGAGCACGAAGCCGAAACCCGGCCCGAGGACCCGGCCGCTGAGGACCATCAGGAAGAACATGGGTTCCAGACCGGCCGTCCCCGCGCCGATGGGGCGCAGCGCCGCCCCCGCCGCCGCCAGCACGCCCAGCATCGCGACCGCCTTCGGGCCCAGGCCCGACTCCGAGATCGTCGCCGCCACCACCCCGACCAGCAGCACGAGGAGCCCCGCGAACAGCCACGGCGCGTCCTGCGCGTGGGCGTTGAGGGTGGAGGCGGGCGGGGCCAGGAAGGGCCAGCCGAACGCGGCCACGCCCACCGCGCTCACCAGGGCCAGCGCCACCAGCGAACGCGGGCCCAGGCGGACGGCCCGCGCCTGGCGCTGGACGCCGGTGGCCTTGCCGGTGGCTGGGGCGGCCTTGGCCCTTATACACATCT
>NZ_LIQT01000528.1 GCF_001418415.1 Streptomyces hirsutus | reverse complement strand
ATCTCTGGCGCAGGACACTAGGCGATGGCGGGGCAGTGCCGTGGAAGAGGGCTTGGGCGAGGTGGCAGCTGAGAGCGACGCGGTCGGGCTCGGGCAACGCGCCCCTGGAGTCCAGCAGCGCGTTGGCGAAGTCGAACCGGCGACGCGTCTCGTAACGGTGGGCGGCGTACTCGAGTACGGACGGGATCAGCATGGCGAGGACACAGGCGACCACGGCCTGCACGGGCAGGCTAGCGAACGCGGTGCCCAAGCTGGCTTTTTTCACGGGTCGTGAACGAAGCCAGCCTGGAGGTGGAGTTCACCGACGTTGAGCACCTGGAGTTCGACCTGTAGGGCCGGGCTGCGCAGTCAGACCGTGGGAGGCTGCGCAGCTGAGTATTCGGCTGTGGGTGGCTGCGGATTACCGCCGGGGCCGGCGCCCAGGGCGCGGCGTCCGGTGATTGGGCGCGCGGGCATTGGGTCGTCGGCGGCCGGGGTGGCGGGCAGGCGTTCGGCGGCGAGCTGGGCGCGTGGCGCGGGCGGCAGCTCCGCTTCGGTGGCGGTGCGGGTCGGTCCGGTGCCCGGCGGGCGGCGGTCGGTCATGCCGGATTCTCGCCCGGCACGAGTTGTTCTCCATCACCGGAATCGCCTTGGGCGGCGGCGGGCCCCAGGGCGCGCGCGGGTCGCGTACGTGCGCGGCGGTGGTCCTGGCGGCGGCGCTGCCCGGTCCGGAGCAGGGCGCCGGGACCCGGCGGAACCGGGCCGGTGCTGGCCGAAGGGGTCTTCGAGGGAAGTAGTCGGCGCGGCCGGCCCCCTTGACCAGCGCGCTGACCTGCGACTCTTCCTCATTTCCGCGCGCGGCTGAGGCGCCTTGTGAGGCACCCCGGCAAGCGCCTCGTAGAGCACCCTGAGAGACGCCCTGTGAGGCGCCTTGCAGAGCGGCCCTGCTCGCTGGCTCCCGACCCGCTATCGCCGCGCCGCCGAAGCTGCCCAGGCCCGCACCGCCCGGTCGCCGACGGGTGGCGGCATCGTCGGCCGACAACACGCCCTGGCTGCCCACCCGGGCTTGCCCAGGTTCTGATCAGGACTGCGAGCCAGGTGACGACTGGCTGTCCGGCCCGGTGGCACCGGCTTCACTGACAGGGCCGGGGGCGTGCGACAGCATCACTGCTGTCTGCGAGCGTAGGGAGGCGATCGCCTCGGCCAGCCGGTCACGCAGGCACGCATCCGCATCCACCCCGGCTGCCGGTGGACCATCTGGCCTACCCCGGCCAGTCATCTCTGAGTCTCTCAAGCGAGCCGGTCCGCAAGGGCAAGCACCACGGCAGCGGCAACGATCACCGATGAGCAGATGACCATTACGGCCCGGTCCCACCTGCCGTCCCGCTGGACGCCGGTGCCCAGGTCGGCGCGATCGGGCTGGGAGCCGGTAAGCCCGAGCGGTGCCGCACAGGGCACCGCGTCGTCGACGCGAGGATTCACGCCCGGACCAACGCGTGATCGGGATTTTCGACACAGCGCCACCGCCGCCCTCACCCGTTCAGCCCACGCTGCCTTCACCGCGGCGCCCACCCGGGGCCGCGGGGCCGAACCGCCCCGAAAAGGTCTTCCCCGCCTGGTGCCGTGGGCCCTACAGGGGTGGCGGGCGGCAGGCATGAAGCGTCCCGGCCGGCCTTGGCTGTACCGGACGCGAACCGGCCGCCGGGCAGTCTTGCCGGGGGTCCCACAGGATGGTCCCTGGTTGCCCGGCCTCGGCAATGCCCGGCAGGCAGCCGATTCCCGAGGCGCGGCGAGCGTGGGCCGGCCGCCTGACCCCCACCCCAGGGAGAGCACCCCATGGCAGTGATGACGGACGCGCTCGTACCGGCGCTGGAAGACGCCCGCGAGGCGCATGAGGCGCTCGTCGACCGGTTGCGGGCGGATGCGACGGTCACGCCGGCCGGCCCGTACCGGCAGATGCTCGAGCGCGAGGTGGACGACGTCCAGGACAGCCTCCAGCGCATCGAGGACCACGTGCGCGATCTGCGGCCCCCCAGCGGGCTTGTCGGGGACCGCGTCGATATCGCGCGGCTCATCTCACGCAGCGCCGTGCGCACCGCCATGCTGCCGCTGACCATCGGATCCACGCTCGTGACGGACATGCTGCGCGGCCGGCGGCCGACCGACGAGCGGCGGCTGCTGAGGAACGCCGAAGACGAGTACGCGGTCACAGCCCGGGCGCTGGCGGCCTGCCGGGCCGGACAGAGCATCGCCGAAGAGGCCCACGACCAGGCCACCGCCGATCTGCTCGCCGCACTGCGCCGCCGGGACGAGGAACTGCTCGAAACACTGGAGGACAGCGTCGCCCAGAACGCCCGGGCCGTGGCGGCCGCGGCCAACGGCTTCGTCCAGGAGAACGGCGGCGGCTGGGCCGGCGCGGCCGCCCGCGCCGTGCGGACCGTCGCCGACCGGGTGCACGACGTCGCCCAGACCGGCAGTCGGCGGGCCCGGGGTGCGGCCGGGGGCGTGGTGCGCGAGATGCCCGAGCCGACCCGCATGGCCGAAGAGGTCCAGGGTGCGGTGACCCGGGAGGAGGAGTTGCCGATCCTCCGCTTCAGCCAGCTCAGCGTCGACGAAATTCAGCAGCGACTGCGCACACTCTCCCAGTCGGACCTGACGGTCATCGAGGGATACGAACGCACCCACGCCAAGCGGCCCGGAGTCCTGGACGCCATCGAGCAGCTGCGCGGCAGCGAACCCTGGCCCGGCTACGCCACCATGAGCCCGGACGAGATCACCGCTCGGTTGCAGAACGTCCCCGCCGGCGTCGCCCGCCAGGTCCAGGAGTACGAACGGCGCCACCAGCAGCGCCAGAAGGTCGCCTCCGCCGCCGAAGCACGCACCACCCCATGACGCCAACAGGGCGAAGGCTGCCTGATACGCGCCCTAGCCGACACAAAGGCACGACGGCGGTCGACCGGGACCCGGTACCGGCCGAAACACAGCAGAACCCCGCCCGCGACGAGGCGGCGGCCCTGCGAACCGAGCTGGACCGGCTGCGCCACGAACCCGCCCTAGGGCCTGTGTGATGTT
>NZ_LIQT01000527.1 GCF_001418415.1 Streptomyces hirsutus | reverse complement strand
CCCGACACCCCTGACACCCTTCCCAGGGTCGCCTGGATCGGTCTCGGCATCATGGGCTCCCCCATGTCCGAGAACCTGATCGGGGCGGGCTACGACGTCACCGGCCACACCCTGGAGCAGGAGAAGCTGGACCGGCTGGCCGCCGCGGGCGGCACCCCGGCCTCCTCCCTCGCCGGGGCGGTCCGGGACGCGGACGTGATCATCACGATGGTGCCCGCCTCCCCGCAGGTCGAGGCCGTCGCGTACGGTCCCGACGGCATCCTCGAGAACGCGCGGCCCGGCGCCCTGCTGATCGACATGTCCTCGATCACCCCGCAGACGTCCGTCGACCTGGCCGCCGCCGCGAAGGACAAGGGCATCCGTGTGCTCGACGCCCCGGTGTCCGGTGGTGAGGCGGGGGCCGTCGAGGCGGTGCTGTCCATCATGGTCGGCGGTGAACAGGCCGACTTCGACGCCGCGAAACCGCTGTTCGAGGTGCTCGGCAGGACCATCGTCCGGTGCGGCCCGCACGGTTGCGGGCAGACCGTGAAGGCCGCCAACCAGCTGATCGTCGCCGTCAACATCCAGGCGTGCGCCGAGGCCGTGGTCTTCCTCGAGAAGTCCGGCGTGGATCTGGCGGCCGCACTGGACGTCCTGAACGGCGGCCTCGCGGGCTCGACCGTACTGACCCGCAAGAAGGACAACTTCCTCGGCCGGGACTTCGAGCCCGGTTTCCGGATCGACCTGCACCACAAGGACATGGGCATCGTCACCGACGCCGCCCGCACCGTCGGGGCGGCCCTGCCCGTGGGCGCCGTGGTCGCGCAACTCGTCGCGAGCCTGCGCGCGCAGGGCGACGGCGGACTGGACCACTCCGCGCTGCTGCGCGCGGTGGAGCGCCTGTCCGGCACCCGGGTCTGAGGACGCCGGGACCTCCGGGTGCGGATCCGCCCGGCGGGCAGCAGCCTGGAGGCATGGCAGATCGCACGGAGCATCCGCACATCGTGGTGCACTCCCCGGCATTGGACGGCTCGCGCCGGGTCACCTCCGGCGACGAGACGCTGGGCGTCGCCTCGCACATCGACGACGTGGGCGAGATCCTGCGGCTCGCCGATCTCTACGTCACCGACGTGGAGGGGGCGGACCTCATCGAGTGGCAGGGAGGCGGCCCCGAGGACTGGCCGGGCCTGTCGGAGGAGCATCACGAGGCCTGACCGCCACCGGTCTACGGCAGCGGCCGTAGACCCGCTACGGCACCCTCAAATCAACCTCTGAACCGCGCCCTGGAGGCTTCGAACACCCCCGCCGCCGGGCAGAAACCCCTCACGCGGGGCCCGCCGGCACGGGGGCGGCGGGCCCCGCTCCAGGGGGAACCATGGGCGACTGCATCCACTGCGCCGACGCTCGGCGGACGCCGCACGAGATCGCGCTGCTCCGCGGCGGCCCGCGGGCCGCGGTCACCGTCGCCGTCGTCGCCCTCCATCTGCGGGGCGTCCTCGAAGCGGGTCCGCCGGGTACCGTGCGGGCCTCCCGGCCGACGGAGGCCGGTGACGCGGAGCATCCCTTGCCGCCCCTACCGCCGCTCCCTCCCGTCGGAGTCCCGCTGGACCCGCCGGTCACGGACGGCGCGCGCCCCGCAGGGGCCGTCGACACCGCGTACCGGGCCCTGATCCTGGAGAGCGCGGTGCACGGCGCCCTCGACGAACCCACCGGTCTGGGCGAGTTGGTCCGGCACCCGGAGGTGCGCTGGGCGGTGGCCGAGGTGCGCGTCGGCCTCGCGGAGGCCGGACTGCTGACCTATCCCCTGCTCAGGCCGACCCGCGCCGCCCGCCGCCGGGTACGGACCCTGCGGGAACAGCACCCGCTCCCCGCCGTCCGGCGCGGCCTCACCCCGGACGACACCCTGCTCGCCGTCGCGCTCCACGGTGAGCAGGGCCTGCGGGTGTTCGTGCCGCGCTTCGCCCTCCGGGCGGGGCTCACCGCCCGGGTCAGGATCGGGAACAAGAGCATGCTCCGGCCTTCCCGCAGCTCCGGGACCTACGGCGGCTCCGGCGGCTTCCACTACTGCGGAGGCGGAAGCGGGGGCGGTTGCGGCGGCGGCGGGATGTGAATGCCCTTCCTCACGCACGAGGGAGAGTCCTGGCTCACGCTGCCCGGTCGCCAGGAGAGATCCGCTCGGTGGTGCACGGCCACCGCACCACCGACCTGCACAGCGACGCACCGAACTCGCCGGCCCGCCCATCAGACCTTCAGACCTTCAGACCTTCAGCGTCCTGATCGACGTCGGAGCGTGCCACGGTTCCGTGGCGGTCTCCTCGAACTCGACGACGTCGCTTATGTCGTTGGTGGTCGACATGGCGATGTCGGTGACCCGTTCGAGGATGACCTCGACGACGACCGGCACCCTGTGTTCCGCGGCGAGCTCCTTCGCCCGTTCCAGGGCCGCGCCCAGCTCACCGGGGTCGGTCACCCGGATCGCCTTGCAGCCGAGGCCTTCGGTGACCCGGACGTGGTCGACGCCGTAGACGCCCAGTTCGGGCGCGTTGATGTTCTCGAACTCCAGGCTGACCTGGAAGTCGATGTCGAACGCCCGCTGCGCCTGCCGGATGAGGCCGAGGTAGGAGTTGTTCACCAGCACGTGGATGTACGGGATCTTGTGCTGCGCTCCGACGGCCAGCTCTTCGAGCATGAACTGGAAGTCGTAGTCGCCGGACAGGGCGACGACCTGGGCTCCGGGGTCGGCCCTGGCCACGCCGAGTGCCGCCGGGACGGTCCAGCCGAGGGGGCCGGCCTGGCCGCAGTTGATCCAGTGCCGCGGGCGGTGGACGTGGAGCATCTGGGCGCCGGCGATCTGGGAGAGGCCGATGGCCGAGACGTACCGGGTCTCGGGGCCGAAGGCCCGGTTCATCTCCTCGTAGACGCGCTGCGGTTTGATCGGGATGTCGTCGAAGTGCGTACGCCGCTGGAGGGTGGCCCGCTTCTCCTGGGCCGCCGCCGCCCAGGCGGAACGGTCGGGCAGCCCGCCCTCGGCCCCGTGTTCCTTCGCGACCCGGACGAACAGCTCCAGCGCGGCGCGCGCGTCGGAGGCGATGCCGTAGTCGGGGGCGAAGATCCGCCCGATCTGGGTGGGTTCGATGTCGACGTGGACGAAGGTCCGGCCGGCCGTGTAGACGTCGAGTCGGCCGGTGTGGCGGTTGGCCCAGCGGTTGCCGATGCCGAGGACGAAGTCGGCTTCCAGGAAGGTCGCGTTGCCGTGGCGGTGCGAGGTCTGGAGGCCGACCATCCCGGCGTTCAGCTCGTGGTCGTCGGGGAGAACACCCCAGCCCATCAGGGTCGGCACGACCGGTGTGCCGGTCAACTCCGCGAACTGCACCAGAAGTTCGGACGCGTCGGCGTTGATGACTCCGCCGCCCGCCACGATCAGCGGGCGCTCGGCGGCGTTCAGCATGCCGAGTGCCTTCTCGATCTGGGCGCGGCTCGCGGCGGGTTTGTGGACCGGCAGCGGTTCGTACGTGCCGGGGTCGAACGCGATCTCCGTCTGCTGCACGTCGATCGGCAGGTCGATCAGGACGGGGCCCGGCCGGCCGGAGCGCATGAGATGGAAGGCCTGCTGGAAGACGCCGGGAACCTGCGCGGCCTCGAGGACGGTCACCGCCATCTTGGTGACCGGCCGCGCGATGGCGGCGATGTCGACGGCCTGGAAGTCCTCCTTGTGGATCACCGTGGTCGGGGCCTGGCCGGTGATGCACAGGATCGGGACGGAGTCGCCGGTCGCGGAGTACAGGCCGGTGATCATGTCGGTCCCGGCCGGGCCCGAGGTGCCGACGCAGACGCCGATGTTGCCCGGCCGGGACCGACATGA
>NZ_LIQT01000526.1 GCF_001418415.1 Streptomyces hirsutus | reverse complement strand
GTCGACGGTGACCGGCTCCGCGGCATCCGCGAGCAGGAGTTCGGAGGGGGCGGTGGAGATTCCCAGGTCCCCCATGACGAAGTGGGTGTCGAGGGGGGCGCCGAACTCGGCATGGGCGAGGGCCATCGTGGTCTGGCGCAGCGTCTCGGCGATGATCATCGGATCCTGGTGGAGGTCGTCCACCGGGCCGAAGAAGGAGTGGTCGGCGGGCCAGTACGCGGTGACGCGGAAGCCGAATTCGGACAGGCGGACCCATTCCGTCGGGAAGATGTCCGCCGCACGGGTCCGGTGGGCGAGTTCCGCGGTGACGCGGGTGGCGGTGGGTGTCCCGGCGGCCTGTCCGATGGTGGTTGCGGGCGCGCTCCGCCGTCCGGTTCGATCCCCCGTGGGCGTGCTTGTGGCACCTGACTGCGGCATGAGGAACCCTCCGGATAGAAGGCCTGGCTCCGGTCGACTTCGCACTAAGATACGGACGAGCCGGTTTTTTTCAAGGGTGATCCACACCGTTGGAGACGAGCCCACAAGCCCACGCGACCGCACGGCATCGTGGTACGGCGGTATGCCGACCGCACGGCTACCGCACGGCTACCGCATGGCTACCGCATGGCTACCGCATGGCTACTTCACGGCGATCCACGAGATGCACGGAGATCAGGAGGCACCCGATGGCGCGACAGGAGCGCGCGATCCGCACACGGCGGACCATTCTGGACGCGGCCGCGGCCGTCTTCGACGAACGCGGTTACACCTCGGCGACCATCGGCGAGATTCTGGGCCGGGCCGGAGTGACCAAGGGCGCGCTGTACTTCCACTTCGGCTCCAAGGAGGAGCTGGCGCTCGGCATTTTCGAGGAGCAGCTGGCGGTGACCCTGCCGCCCCAGTCCAGCAAACTCCAGGAACTCGTCGACTCCGGTCTGGTGCTGGCCCTGCGGCTGTGCACGGACCCGCTGGTGCGCGCCAGCGTCGGACTGGCCCTGGACCAGGGAGCGTTGGGACTGGACCGGACTCCGGCGTTCCGGATGTGGATCGACCAGACCACCCGGACCCTGGCCGAGGCGAAGGCGAGGGGCGAGCTGCTGCCGCATGTCGAGGTGACGGAGACGGCGGAACTGCTGGTCGCGAGCTTTTCGGGAGTGCAGCTCCTCTCCCAGCTGCGTTGTCAGCGGCAGGACCTGGAGCACCGGGTCGTGGTGCTGTTCCAGCACATGCTGCCGGGCATCGCGGTGCCGGCGGTGCTGGCCCGGCTGGACATCTCGGCGGACCGCGGCCGACGGGCCCTTGAGGCGGGGCGACTGGAACCGGCCACGGGGAATGTGACCACCGGGGCAGAAGCGGGATAACGGGACAGCAGGACAGGCGTGGCAGGCGGTAGCCGTGGCTCGGACGATGGGGTGGACGGTGGTCGCGGGGTGGGTGGTGGCAGGGGTGCGGGTGGGTGACGAAGTCGTCCACGGTCCCGGAGTTGTCCACAGGGCCTGACGCATTTCGGCCACCGGGTTGTACGGTCGGCACAGTTGATGTCATGGCCTGCGCCGCCGCCCGTGTCGACGTCGAGGCGGGCCGACGGCCGGTGGCCGTTCGTGTGCGGCGCGGCCGACGCGTGTGTACGGGCGTACGCGTGGGCGTACGGGGGAGGCGGTTGTGGTGACCGAGACGGGTGCCGGCGGGACCGGGACGGGCAGGGCGGCGGAGCAGACGGAGTCGGGCCTCGCTGCCGGTGAGGTGCGGCGGCTGCCGCGCGTACCGGGCTTCGCGGCGTGGCCGCCCGAGGACTCGGCCAAGGCGGACGGCAAGGCTCTGCGCCGGCTGGTGCCGCGCGGGGCGCACTCCGCTCTCGACCTGGATCCCTCCCGTCCCGACGCGGTCAGTGCGGTCGAGGAGTCCAGCCGTGACCGGCTGTCCGAGCTGACGCCGATACGGGTGGGCAGGATGGCGGCGACACCGTTCGCCTTCCTGCGCGGATCGGCGGGCCTGATGGGCCACGACCTGGCCCGCACTCCCATGACGCGGATCCGCGCGCAGCTCTGCGGCGACGCGCACGCGGCGAACTTCGGTCTGTACGGCGACGCGCGCGGTGGGCTGGTCATCGACCTCAACGACTTCGACGAGACGGTGTGGGGCCCCTGGGAGTGGGACCTCAAGCGGCTCGCCACCTCGCTGGTGCTCGCGGGACGGGAGGTCGGCGCGGACGAGGACACCTGCCGCAAGGCCGCCCGTGACACGGTGGGCGCCTACCGTCGCACGATGCGGCTGCTGGCCAGGATGCCGGTGCTGGACGCGTGGAACGCCATCGCCGACGAGGAGTTGGTCTCCCACACCGACGCGCACGATCTGCTCGGCACGCTGGAGCGGGTCTACGAGAAGGCCCGCGCCAACACCAGCGGTCGTTTCGCGGCCAAGTCCACCGAGGCGACGGAGGACGGCGGGCGTCGCTTCGTCGACGCCGCGCCGGTGCTGCGTCGCGTCCCCGACGCCGAGGCCCTGGCGGTGGCCTCCTCACTGGAGGAGTACGTCGGCACCCTCCAGCCCGACCGGCTTCCGCTGCTGGCCCGGCACGCGGTGCAGGACGTGGCGTTCCGTGTCGTCGGCACGGGCAGCGTGGGCACCCGCTCGTACGTCGTGCTGCTCCTCGACCACCGGGGTGAGCCCCTTGTCCTCCAGGTGAAGGAGGCCCGAGCCTCGGCACTGGTGCCGCATCTGCTGACGGCCGGCTTCGACGTCCCCGACGCCGGCCACGAGGGCCGGCGCGTGGTCCTGGGCCAGAAGCGGATGCAGGTGGTCAGCGACAACCTGCTGGGCTGGACGACCGTCGAGGGGCGGCCCTACCAGGTACGGCAGTTCCGCAACCGCAAGGGCAGCGTCGATCCCACGGCCCTGTCCGCCGACCAGGTCGACGACTACGCCCGGATGACCGGCGCCCTCCTGGCCCGCGCCCACTCCCACAGCGCCGACCCCCGCCTGATCGCGGGCTACTGCGGCAAGAACGACGAACTCGACGAGGCGATGGGCGACTTCGCCTTCCGCTACGCCGACCGCACGGAGGCGGACCACGCGGACCTGGTGGCAGCGGTCCGCTCGGGCCGGATCGCGGCGGAGATGGGGGTCTGAGCACTGCTTCACTTCTTCCGGGGGTTCTCCGCCGGCCGGGTGGAGAGCCCGGTCGGCCGGCTCCCGGGGACAGCGCGGGCGGCGTCGGGAAGCAGGGTGGTGGGATTCGGGGGCGGCGGTGGTGCCCTACGCTGTTCGGGTGACGACCTCGGAGGGTGAGCAGGGCAGCGGCGGTGCCGGTGCGGGGCAGGCGTCGGTCGGCGGTGGTGCGCAGCGGCCCGAGGCACGGCTGGAGCAGGCCGTGCGGGCCGCGGAGCGGGCGCTGATCGAGTTCGAGATCGCGGTGGACACCTTCCGCATCGAGGTCGAGAACTTCTCCCGGCTGCACGAGCAGCGGCTCGGCCCCGTGTACGCCCGGCTCGAGGAGCTGGACGCCCGCATCCTGGAGGTCAAGGCCGCCCGCAGCGGTGACCCCGAGGACCGTCGGCTGGCCGACGACGCGCGCTCCCGGCTGCAGCCGATCCCCGGCGTGGAGGAACTGCTGGGCGGCTGGATGGACGGCAGCGGCCTCTTCCCGGAGGCCGCGGCCATGCTCACCGACCAGCCCGTCCGGCCCCCGGAGCGGGTGCGGCCCAGCGAGGAGGCCCGCAGGCTCTACCGCGACCTCGCCCGCAAGGCCCACCCGGACCTGGCGCAGGAGGAGGCGGAACGCCACCGTCGCGAGGAGTTCATCACCCGCGTCAACGCCGCCTACGCCCGCGGCAGCGAGGCAGAGCTGAAGGAACTCACCGCGGAATGGGCGGCGGGCCCGAAGCTGAAGGAGCAGGCCCCGAGCGCCGGCGAGGAGCTCTATGCCCGGCTCGAATGGCTCGCCCAGCGCAAGGAACTGCTCACGCTGGTCGCCAAGGAGCTCGAGGAGGGCGCCATCGGCTCGATGCTCCGGCTGGCCCCGGACGACCCGGACCGTCTCCTGGAGGAGATCGCCGAGCAGTTGCGCGCCGAGGTGACCGAGCGCGAGGCGGAGCTGGCGGCCCTGGAGGCTCTGGAGGGCTGAGAGCCGGTCCGGCGGGCGTGAGAGTCCCTGGGCCGGGGCTTCCGGTAGCGTCGGGGGTATGAGTTTTGTGACTGGAGTGCCCACGGTCGGGGTCTCGGACCTCAAGGACGGCGACTTCCTGCTGGACGTCCGCGAAAGCGACGAGTGGGCGTCCGGTCATGCCGAAGGGGCGCTGCACCTCCCGATCAGTGAGTTCGTCGCCCGCTACGGCGAGCTGACCGAGGCGGCTCCGCAGGACGGCCGGGTACATGTGATCTGCCGTTCCGGCGGGCGCTCGGCCCAGGTCACGATGTATCTGGTCCAGCAGGGCATCGACGCCGTGAACGTGGACGGCGGCATGCAGGTGTGGGAGTCCGCGGGACGCCCCGTCGTCACCGATGACGGCCGGCCCGGGCACGTTCTGTAGTACCCGCGTTCTGCGGTACCGGGGACGGGCGGGCGGTCATCGCAGGCCGCGCCGCGCATCGGGCACCGGGTCCGGGCCGGCGTCGCCGTACTCCGCGTCGAGCAGCAGCGAGCAGCAGGATGAGCAGGTCCGCGTCGGCCCGCTCATCCCCCGGGGTGCGGTCGGGACATGTCGGCGACGGGGCCCGAGGTGAGTGCCGGACTGGTCCCCGCGTCCCGCGCGGCCCCGGAGAGCACGGCCCGCGCCGCCGACGGACCCGGCGTCCCCTGCCTTCCGCCGTTCTGACGGGGTGTCAAGGAAGAACGGGTTCAAGAGGCAGGGAACGGTCCGCGCGGTGTGGACAGCGCTGCCGGGACGGTGGCGGTGTGGCCGTCACCGGTCGAAGTCCAGCTCCACCCTCTCCGTCACCGGATGCGACTGGCATGCCAGTACATAGCCCGCGTCGGTCTCCTCCGACTCCAGCGCGAAGTTGCGGTTCATCCGCACCTCGCCCGAGACGAGGAAGGCGCGGCACGTTCCGCACACCCCGCCCTTGCAGGCGTAGGGGGCGTCGGGGCGGTTGCGCAGCACCGTCTCCAGCAGGGCCTCGCCGTCCTGGACGGGCCAGGTGCCACCGCGTCCGTCGAGCAGGGCGGTGACGGTGCTGTGGGCGGGGGCCGGTGCCGTGGGGGCGGCCGGTGCGCCGGTGTCCACGTGGAAGATCTCCTCGTGGATGCGGGAGCGCGCCACGCCCAGGCCGCGCAGGGCCCGTGCGGCCCCCTCGACCAGCCCGTACGGGCCGCACAGGAACCAGCCGTCCACCTGCCCCACGGGCAGCAGAGCGGGCAGCAGGGCGGCGAGCCGCTCCTCGTCGAGCCGTCCGGACGGCAGCCCCGCCTGCCGCTCCTCCCGGGAGAGCACCGGAACCAGCTGGAACCGGTCGGGGTAGCGGTCCTTCAGGTCGGCGACCTCCTCCAGGAACATCGTCGAGGCGGCCGTCCGGTCACTGCGGATCAGGCAGAACCGGGCGCCGGGCTCGCGCTCCAGAAGGGTCGAGACGATGGAAAGCACCGGGGTGATGCCGCTCCCACCGACGATCGCCGCGTACCGGCCGGGTGCGGGCGGGAGAGTGAAACGGCCCGCCGGGGTCATCACCTCCAGCTCGTCCCCGACGCCGATCTCCTTCAGGGCGTACGTCGAGAAGGCGCCGCCCTCGACCAGCCGCACCCCCACCCGCAGCGTGTCGGGTCCCGCGCCGTCGGGGGCCGGGGAGCAGATCGAGTAGGTGCGCCGGATGTCCTCGCCGTCGGCCCTGCGCCGCAGGGCCAGGTGCTGGCCGGGGGCGTAGCGGTACTCCTCGCGCAGGTCCGGCGGGACGGTGAGGGTGAGGGCGACGGAGTCGTCGGTGAGCCGGTCGACGGCGGCCACCCGGAGCCGGTGGAAGCGCGCCATCACAACTCCTTGAAGTGGTCGAAGGGTTCACGGCAGTCCAGGCACCGGCGCAGCGCCTTGCACGCGGTGGACGAGAAACGGCTGAGCAGTTCGGTGTCGGCAGAGCCGCAGTGCGGGCACCGCACGGGCTCCGGCACGGGTTCGCCCGCTCCGTGCGCCCGTGGGCCGCGGGTGCGGGTCGGTCCGAGATCCACCGCGACCGCACCGGACGCCGGCCGTACGCGCGGCGGGGCGATGCCGAACTCCCGCAACTTGCGCCGTCCTTCGTCGGTGATGTCGTCGGTCGACCAGGCGGGCGCGAGCACTCTGCGGACGGTGACCTCACGCACCCCGTGCTCGCGCAGCACTCGCTCTATGTCCGCCGACATCGCCTCGACGGCCGGGCACCCCGTGTACGTGGGGGTCAGCTCGACCTCTACGGCGTCCGCCCCGTGTGCGTGCACCGCGCGCACCACGCCCAGCTCGCGCAGGGTCAGCACGGGCAGTTCGGGGTCGGGCACCGAACCGGCCAGTTCGAGCAGTTCCGCCTCCAGCGGGGTGGTGGCCGCCGGGGTCACCATGTCGCCCCCGGGTGGCTGCGGTGCAGGTGCTGCATCTCGGCGAGCATGCGGCCGAAGGGCTCGGTGTGCAGCCCCTGGCGTCCGGCGCCGGCCGCCCACGCACCCGTGCGCGGGCCGGCGGGCACGGTGAGCGTGGCCCTGTGCAGCACCTGCGTGATCCGCTCCAGCCAGGCCGTCTCCAGGGCCGGCCAGTCGATGCCGAGGCCCTCGACCGGCTGGAACATCTCGCCGGTGTACCGCCACAGCGCGTCCACCGCCCGCTGCATCCGGGTGTGGCCGGTGGCGGTGCCGTCGCCGAGCCGCAGGGTCCACTGCTCGGCGTGGTCGTGGTGGTAGGCGACCTCCTTGACGGCCTTGCCGGCCAGCGGTGCCAGCGGGCCGTCCCCGGCGGCGAGTTCGGCGTGCAGGAGGTGCTGGTAGGTGGAGAAGTACAGCTGGCGGGCGATGGTGTGGGCGAAGTTGCCGTTCGGCTGCTCGACCAGCTGGAGGTTGCGGAAGGCGCGCTCCTCGCGGAGGAACGCCAGCTCGTCCTCGTCGCCCGCCAGCGACAGCAGTACGCGGGCCTGGCCCAGCAGGTCCAGCGCGATGTTGGCGAGGGCGACCTCCTCCTCCAGCACGGGGGCGTGGCCGGCCCATTCGCCCAGGCGGTGGGAGAGCACGAGGGCGTCGTCGCCGAGGGCGAGTGCGGCCGTCGTGAGGACGGTGTCCCGGGCGGGTGTCGTCGTCACAGGTGCTGCACCCCCTCGGGGATCTCGTAGAACGTCGGGTGCCGGTAGGGCTTGTCGGCGGCCGGTTCGAAGAACGGGTCCTTCTCGTCGGGCGAGGACGCGGTGACCGCGGACGACGGCACGACCCAGATCGAGACGCCCTCGCCGCGGCGGGTGTACAGATCGCGGGCGTTGCGCAGGGCCAGCTCCGCGTCCGGGGCGTGCAGGCTGCCGGCGTGGGTGTGGGACAGCCCCCGGCGCGAGCGCACGAAGACCTCCCACAGGGGCCAGTCGGTGTCGGTCATGCGCGGATCGCTCCTGTCTCGCCGGTCGTGTGCTTGGCCGCGTAGGCGGCTGCCGACTCCCTGACCCAGGCGCCCTCTTCGTGGGCGCGCCTGCGCCGGGACAGCCGCTCCTCGTTGCACGGGCCGTTGCCCTTGAGGACGTCCCGGAACTCGGTCCAGTCGATCGGGCCGAAGTCGTGGTGCCCCCGTTCCTCGTTCCACCGCAGGTCCGGGTCGGGGAGGGTGAGGCCGAGCGACTCGGCCTGGGGGACGCAGATGTCGACGAAGCGCTGGCGCAGTTCGTCGTTGGAATGCCGCTTGATCTTCCAGGCCATGGACTGCGCGGAGTGCGGGGACTCGTCGTCGGGCGGGCCGAACATCATCAGGGACGGCCACCACCAGCGGTCCACCGCGTCCTGGGCCATCGCGTGCTGTTCGGGGGTGCCGCGGCTCAGGGCCAGCAGCAGTTCGTAGCCCTGGCGCTGGTGGAAGGACTCCTCCTTGCAGATGCGCACCATCGCGCGCGCGTACGGACCGTACGAGCAGCGGCACAGGGGCACCTGGTTGGTGATCGCGGCGCCGTCCACCAGCCAGCCGATCGCGCCGACGTCGGCCCAGGTCAGCGTGGGGTAGTTGAAGATCGAGGAGTACTTCTGGCGGCCGGAGTGCAGCTTGTCCAGCAGCTCCTCGCGGCTGGTGCCGAGGGTCTCGGCGGCGCTGTAGAGGTACAGGCCGTGTCCGGCCTCGTCCTGCACCTTGGCCATCAGGATCGCCTTGCGGCGCAGCGACGGCGCACGGGTGATCCAGTTGGCCTCCGGCTGCATGCCGATGATCTCGGAGTGCGCGTGCTGGGCGATCTGCCGGACGAGCGTGGCGCGGTAGGCGTCGGGCATCCAGTCGCGCGGTTCGATCCGCTCGTCGGCGGCGACGGCCGCGTCGAAGGCGCGCTCGTACTCCGTGCCGTCACCCCCGCCGCCCGCGCCCGCGCCGGCGCCGACGCTGTCGACTGCTGTCGCCATGAGGTCCCCTTCGACCTGGGTTCTTCCTGGGTTTTCCTGGGTTCTTCCCGGAACACGCTCCCGACCGATCGTTCGGTTCGTGCGAGTCCATGGTGAGACGGGCGCCGCGAGGTGTCAACAGCTGTGGATAACCTGCGGAGCGGGACCGGCGGCGGGGGCGGGCCCCGGTGGGCGACCGGGCCGGCCGTGGATGTGGTGACGGCCACGGAACGCGCGGACCGCTGGGGCTGTGCCGCGACGGCCGGTGCTGAGTACCGTTCCCGTGCGACGCTGCGGAGCGGTGCGCGGGCGGCACGTCGCCCTCGCACGCAGGACGGCGGCGGCGATCGGCCGGAATTCGGACCGGGACTTCGGACCGGGACTGTGGGGACGGGGCGGGATGGACGCGTACGACGAGGGCTCGCACGCCCGGCACGGGTGGACCGGGCCGGGAGTACCGGGCGACCCTGCCCCGCCC
>NZ_LIQT01000525.1 GCF_001418415.1 Streptomyces hirsutus | reverse complement strand
CCCCGCCGCTGCGCGCAGCGGGAGGCGGAGGAGCAGTTCGGTGAGACCGTGCGGTACTGGCGGCGCTGGCTGTCCTCCTCGCGCTACCGCGGCCGCTGGCGGGAGATGGTGCACCGCTCCGCCCTCACCCTGAAGCTGCTCACCTACGCGCCGACCGGGGCGATCGTGGCGGCACCCACGACGAGTCTGCCGGAGGAGCTCGGCGGGGAGCGCAACTGGGACTACCGGTACGTGTGGGTGCGGGACGCGGCTTTCTGCGTATACGCGCTGCTGCGGCTGGGCTTCTCCGAGGAGGCCGCGGCGTTCATGGGGTTCGTGTCCCGGCACGTCAGCCCGGGTACCGACCGCCCCTCCGGCCCTCTGCAGATCATGTACGGCATCGACGGCCGCACCGACCTGTCCGAGCGCGAGCTCGGACATCTGGAGGGGTACCGGGGCTCGGCACCGGTGCGGGTCGGCAACGCGGCGTCCGACCAGTTGCAACTCGACATCTACGGGGCGTTGATCGACTCGGTCTACCTGTACGACAAATGGGCCGAGCCGGTTTCCAGCGAGCAGTGGGACCGTGTGTGCGCGCTGGTGGACTGGGTGTGCGCGCACTGGGACCAGCCCGACGAGGGGATCTGGGAGACGCGCGGCGGGCGCAAGAAATTCCTCTACTCACGGCTGATGTGCTGGGTGGCGATCGAGCGGGCCATCCGCATGGCCCATCGGCGCGGGCTGCCCGCCGACCTCCCCCACTGGCAGGCGAGCCGCGACAGCGTCTACCGGCGGATCATGAGCCATGGCTGGTCCGACAAGCGCCGGGCCTTCGTGCAGCACGAGGAGGGCGACGTGCTGGATGCGGCGGTACTGATGATGCCGCTGGCGAAGTTCATCGCGCCGACCGACCCGAAGTGGCTGTCCACCCTGGACTCCCTCACCGAGGACCTGGTGTCGGACTCCCTGGTCTACCGGTACGACCCACGGACGAGCCCGGACGGCCTGCACGGCGGCGAGGGCACGTTCTCCATCTGCACGTTCTGGTACGTCGAGGCGCTGACCCGGGCCGGCCGGCTCGACGAGGCGTCCCTCGCCTTCGAGAAGATGCTGACGTACGCCAACCATCTCGGCCTGTACGCCGAGGAGATCAGCCACAGCGGGGAACAGCAGGGCAACTTTCCGCAGGCGTTCACGCATCTCTCGCTGATCAGCGCCGCGTTCAATCTGGACCGCGCCCTGGGCTGAGGTTCAGTGGCCGTGGCCTGCTCCTCGGCCGTCGTCGCCGGGATGATCCGAGGTGCCGGCGTCCGGTGCGTCCGGTGCGTCCGGTGCGGGAGTCCTCGCTTCCGTGTCCGTTCCCGCTTCCGCCCCCGGCTGTGTGCCCGCCCGGAGCGTGAACGCCGCGGTGCGGACGACTCCGTCGTGCTTGAAGTCCAGGAACAGCCGGTAGCTGCCGACGCTGGGCGCCGTGGCCGCGAACGAGACCGTCGGGCCGGGCTCGGTCCTGCCGTCGCCGGGTTCGCCGCTCGGGTGGACGTGCAGATAGGCGAGGTCCCCGGAGCGCAGGGCCACCAGGTGGCCGTAGGCGCCGAGGTAGGGCTGGAGGTCGGTGACCGGCTTGCCGTCGCGGGAGACGGTCAGGTTCAGTTCGGTCCCCCGCCCCGACCGCAGTGTCCCGTCCAGCCGGACCTCGTAGCCGTCGACGCGGGCCGTGTCGCGGGGTGCGGGCAGCTGCTGCGGCCGGTAGGGGCCGGAGGCGGCGAGATCCGCGCCGAGGGTGATGTTCCCGGCACCCTTCTTCGCCGGCGTGAAGTCGGCGAAGACCCGGTAGCCGCCCGCCTTCGGCAGGTCGACCGGAGTGCTCCAGGTGCCGTCGGCGGCGCGCGCGGGGTGCAGATGGCGGTAGGTGAGCAGGTCGCGCGAGGCCACGATGAGATGGAGTTCCTTGTCGTGCTCGCGCTGGTACTCGGTGACCGCCCGCCCCCTCTCGTCCCGGACGGCGAATCGCAGGTCGGTCCGGTGGCCGGCCTCGACCCTCGGGGTCCTCAGGTCGAGGGTGTAGCCGTTCTCCGAGACCTGCAGGCCTCCCGCCGGGGTGGTCTCGTGCCCGCCGTGGCCGTCCTGCTCGTGCGGCGCGGATGCCCCGGGGGCGTGCTGCTCGTCGTGCGCGGAGGCGGGTGCACCGTCCTTGACGACCGGGTCCAGCCCCTGGCCGACGCCGTACGCCGCGCCGAAGGCAGCGGCCAGGGCTGCGGCGAATGCGGTGATCTTCAGTCCGGTCTGCATGGCCGTCTCTCCTCGGGAACAGCGCGTCCGGCCCGGCTCCGGGTCGGTGTTCACACACCTCAAGATACCCCTAGGGGGTATCGAGTCAAGGTCGGACGACCCTTGAATCATATACCTCCGGGGGGTATATCTGAACATGCGGGAGGGGATACCCCCGGCCCGTATACCGCGGCCACCGTCGGATACGTCCCGGTCGGCCCTCGTCCTCAGGAGCGCTCATGACCGTCCATACAGCCGGCCCCGGTGAAGAGACCGGGGCCGGGGCCGCCGAGGGACAGGTGGAGCTGGTCATCGGCGGGATGACCTGCGCATCGTGCGCGGCGCGGGTCGAGAAGAAGCTCAACCGGATGGACGGGGTCACCGCCACCGTCAACTACGCCACCGAGAAGGCCCGGGTGTCGCACCGCGAAGGCGTCACCGTGCAGGACCTGATCGCCACCGTGGAGGCGACCGGCTACACGGCACAGGAGCCCGCGCCGCCTGCAGGCGAGGACGCTCCGGCCCCGGACGCCCCCGACGAACTCCGTTCACTGCGGGAACGCCTGGTCACGGCCGTGGTGCTGTCGGTGCCCGTCGTGGCGATGGCGATGGTCCCGGCCCTGCAGTTCGAGTACTGGCAGTGGCTGTCCCTGACGCTCGCGGCACCCGTCGTGACCTACGCGGCGTGGCCCTTCCACCGGGCCGCCCTCACCAACGCGCGGCACGGCGCGGCCACCATGGACACGCTGATCTCGGTGGGCACCTCGGCGGCGTTCCTGTGGTCACTGTGGGCGCTCTTCTTCGGCACCGCGGGCACCCCGGGCATGACCCACCCCTTCGAGCTGACCATCACCCGTTCGGACGGCGCCGGGAACATCTATCTGGAGGCCGCCGCGGGTGTCACCGCGTTCCTCCTGGCCGGGCGGTACTTCGAGGCGCGCGCCAAGCGGAAGGCGGGTGCGGCGCTGCGGGCGCTGCTGGACCTGGGCGCGAAGGACGTCACCGTGCTGCGCCCGGACGGACGCGAAGAGAAGGTTCCCGTCGGGGAGTTGACGGTGGGCGACCGTTTCCTGGTGCGTCCGGGCGAGAAGGTCGCGACCGACGGTACCGTCCTCGAGGGCACCTCGGCGGTGGACGCCTCCCTGCTCACCGGCGAGTCCGTCCCCGTCGAAGTGGGTGCCGGGGACGCGGTCACCGGGGCCACCCTGAACGCGGGCGGACGTCTTGTCGTGGAGGCCACCCGGGTCGGCTCCGACACCCAACTGGCCAGGATGGCACGGCTGGTGGAGGACGCGCAGAACGGGAAGGCCTCGGCGCAGCGGCTCGCGGACCGGATCTCCGCGGTCTTCGTGCCGGCGGTGATCGCGCTGGCGCTGGGCACGCTGGGCTTCTGGCTGGGCAACGGTGCCGGACTCACCGCCGCCTTCACCGCGGCCGTCGCGGTGCTGATCATCGCCTGCCCGTGCGCCCTCGGGCTGGCCACCCCGACCGCGCTCATGGTGGGCACCGGACGCGGCGCGCAACTCGGCATCCTCATCAAGGGCCCCGAGGTCCTGGAGTCCACCCGCCGCGTCGACACCGTCGTCCTCGACAAGACCGGCACGGTCACCACCGGCCGGATGACCCTGCTGGCCGTGCACCCGGTCGCGGGCACCGACGAGTCCGAAGTTCTGCGGCTGGCAGGCGCGTTGGAGCACGCCTCCGAGCACCCGATCGCCCGTGCCGTCGCCGACGGGGCGCTGGAGAAGCTGGGCGCCCTGCCCGCTCCGGACGACTTCGCCAACGTTCCGGGACTCGGCGTCCAGGGAGTCGTGGACGGCCACGCGGTGCTCGTCGGCCGGGAGCGGCTGCTGGAGGAGTGGGAGATGAAGCCGTCGGCGGGCCTGGGCCGGGCCCGGGAGGCCGCCGAGGCGGCCGGGCGCACCGCCGTCCTGGTGGCCTGGGACGGCGAGGCGCGTGCGGTGCTGGAGATCGCCGACGCCGTGAAGGAGACCAGCCCCGAGGCGGTACGCCGGCTGCGCGCGCTCGGGCTGCGGCCCTTCCTGCTGACCGGTGACAACGAGGCGGTGGCCCGGTCCGTCGCCCACGAGGTCGGGATCGCGCCGGAGGACGTCGTCCCGGAGGTCCTGCCGCAGGAGAAGGTGGAGGTGATCAAGCGCCTTCAGGCGGAGGGCCGTTCGGTCGCGATGGTCGGTGACGGGGTCAACGACGCCGCCGCGCTGGCCCAGGCCGACCTCGGGCTGGCCATGGGCACCGGCACGGACGCGGCGATCGAGGCCGGCGACCTGACCCTCGTACGGGGCGACCTGCGGGCCGCCGCGGACGCGATCCGGCTGTCCCGCCGCACCCTCGCCACCATCAAGGGCAATCTCGTCTGGGCCTTCGGCTACAACGTCGCCGCGCTGCCGCTGGCCGCGGCCGGACTGCTCAACCCGATGATCGCGGGAGCGGCGATGGCCTTCTCCTCAGTCTTCGTGGTGGGCAACTCCCTCCGCCTGCGTACCTTCCGGGCGGGCTGACGGGACACTGCCGTCGGGGGGCGAGCGGCGTACCGGGGGAACCCGGGCGGGCGCCGGCATCCCGTACGGCCGGTTCCGGGCGGGTCCCCCGTACGGCCGCGTCCGGAAGCTCGCACGTACGGCCGTACGGCGCCTGGCCGCGCCGCTCCGGGCAGGCCGGTGCGGCGCGGTCGCCGGGCGTGGCGGCGCGGGTGGCGGCAGGGGTGCGCGCACGTACGGGGCTGACCACGCGTACCGTGGGCACCTGGTGATTCCCGGTCCGCGGTGCGGGTGTGCCCAGCGGGCCCGGACGCGCGGACCCTGCTCCACCACACCACCGCGGGAGAGACGAATGAGCGAGCCGACCACCACCGACCAGGGCGGAGCCCGCCCGCTCACGACGCCTGTGCCCCCTGCCGACGGCCTCCGCCGGGTGGTGTCCGCCGTCCTCAGTGATCTCAGGTCCGTCGACGGCGCCCTGTACGCGGCGGTGGCCGCCACTCCCACTCCCACCCTCGACCGGGCGCTGCGCCGTCTCTCGCACGCCGCCGACCACTCGAAGATCTCGTTCGCCGTCGCCGGTGCCCTCGCCCTGGGCGGGTCGCGGTCGCGCCGGGCCGCGCTCGTCGGGGTCGGGGCCATAGCGGTGGCGTCGGCGTCGGCCAACATCCTCGGCAAGCGCCTCGTCCGCAGGGACCGGCCGGACCGGGAGGCCGCCCGGGTGACCGTGGACCGGCACGTTCCGATGCCGACATCGGCCTCCTTCCCGTCCGGGCACACCGCGTCGGCGGTCGCTTTCGCCACCGCCGTCGGTACGGTCCTGCCCGCCGCCTCCGTCCCGCTCGGCGCACTGGCCGGCGCGGTCGGCTACTCACGCATCCATACGGGCGTGCACTACCCGGGTGATGTCGCCGCCGGCGCGGTTCTGGGCATCGCGAGCGCGGCCACCGCCCTCGCCGTGGCATCGGCCCGTCTCCCCCACTCGTACGGGAACTCCAGGCCGCTGCGGGGGCGGTGACCGGCGTGCGCCCCAGGGGCTGCCGCCAAAGGTCCGGTCGTTCAGTCGTTCACCCGTACGACTTGCGGGACTCGAAGGCCTCGGAGTCGCGGTGGTGGACGTGGCGCAGGATCTCCGTGCCGCTTGCGGAAGTGACCGTGCCGGCTTCACCGCGGGACGGCCTCACCGCGAGGTGACCGGCGCGGAGACCGCGGGGGACACGCTCGGCATGCTCGGCGCGGGCGCTCATGCGTGCTCCTTCGGAGCCCAGTCGGGGTGGCCGCCGTGCATGGCCGTGTGGAAGGGGTCGCCGACCGCGATCTCGCCGGCCCGTACCGGGCGGCCGGTGAACGCGGACTTGTACAGGGCGGCGGCGAACTCGAGGGTGTCCCGGGCTTCTTGACCGCTGCCCGGCGGCCGGACCCCGGCGTCGTAGGCGTCGAGGAGTGCGCCGAGCTGGGCCGTGTGCGAGCTGGGTACGTCGGGCGGCGGGGTGCGCCAGGCAGCAGCGCGTGCGGCGGGGACGTGCCGCGCCGGGGTGTACGACCAGTCGTCGTTGCGGTGTCCGTACAGGTGGGTGAGCTCGACCGTGGCGTCGGCGCAGTCCACGCGGACGCGGCTCACCTCGTCCGGCGAGAGCACGCTGTTGACGACGGTGGCGAGGGCGCCGCCGCGGAAGCGGACCAGGGCGGTGGAGACGTCCTCGCTCTCGGTGTCGTGGACGAGCCGGCCCGCCATGGCCCGTATCTCCTCCCACGGGCCGAGGAGATGGAGCAGCAGGTCGTACTGGTGGATGCCGTGCCCCATCGTCGGCCCGCCGCCCTCGGTGGCCCACCGCCCGCGCCAGGGGACGGCGTAGTACGCGACGTCCCGGTGCCAGGTGGTCTGGCAGTGCGCGACCAGCGGGGTGCCCAGCGCACCGCTCGCGATCAGTTCCCGGGCATGGACGGAGCCCGAACCGTAGCGGTGCTGGAAGATCACGGAGGCGTACGCGCCCGACGCCGCCTCCGCCGCCGCGATCTCGTCGTACTCGGCGAGCGACAGGCACAGCGGCTTCTCGCACAGCGCCCAGGCTCCGGCCCGGAGCGAGGCCACCGTCTGCTCCCGGTGCAGCGACGGCGGTGTTCCGATCAGCACCAGGTCGGGGCGTACGGCATCGAGCATCACCTCCACCGAGGCGTACCCGGCGACCTGCCCGCCGGCCAGTTCGCGGAAGGCGTCGAGCCTGTCCGGGTCCACATCGACGGCGGCCACGAGTTCGGTGCGGTCGATGTGGGCCCGCAGCGCCGGCAGGTGGCTGTCGGCGACGATGGCGCCGGTGCCTACGACGGCGACGCGGCGGCGGACAGGGGGCAGGGACATCGGCACTCCTCCGGACGGTCGGCGGGCCCACGCTGCCGACGGGCTCCCGGAAAGTCCTCGCCGAGCCTTTAGAAAGCGCTTGCATCCGCTGCTCGACCCTAGATCCGGGTGCGGGCGGGGACAACCCCGCGCCGTGGGCGGGTTCGCCCCGCACGAGGCCGGGCCGGGGCGCCGGCCCGTACCTCTACGCCCGCGCCCCGCCGCCCGAGCGGAGCCCGTCGGCCTGGTCCCCGGCCTGCCCGTCGGCCTGCCCGTCGATCTGCGGTGCGGGCTGCGGTGCGGGCTGCCGCCGGGTCCCCCGGCCGGGCCGGCCCTCCGGCGGTCCCAGGAACCGGTAGCGGCGTTCCGGCCGCCCTGCCGCCCCGTACCGCAGGGAGACCTCGGCCCTGCCCACGGTGTGGAAGTGCTCCAGATAACGGCGGGCGCTGACCCTGGAGACACCGGTGAGAGCGGCGCACTCGGTGGCCGACAGCGTGCCGTCGGCCTCGCGCAGGACGCGCTCGACGAGTTCGGCGGTCTCCACGCTCATGCCCTTGGGCAACGCCGGCGCCGTGGTCACCGGTACCGGCGCTCCGGCCAGGACCCGGTCGACATCGGCCTGGCCCCGCACGACCGCGCCGAGCAGCCGGCCGCGCCGGACGGCGTACCGCTCCAGTCGTGCCCTCAGGTCCTCGGACTCGAACGGCTTCAGCAGATAGTCGACGACCCCCTGGCGGACCGCACCGCGCACCGTGCCGGCCTCCCGCGCGGCGCTGATGACCATCACGTCGCAGTCGTGTCCGGCGCTGCGCAGCCGGGGAATCACGTCGAGGCCGAACAGGTCCGGCAGATACAGGTCGAGCAGGACCAGATCGGGACGGAGTCCGTCCACCGCGGCGACCGCCTGCTCGCCGGTGCCGGCGACGCCGACGACCCGGAATCCCTCGACGCGTTCGACGAAGGCGCGGTGCACCCGGGCCACCATGAAGTCGTCGTCGACCACGAGCACGTCGATCGCGTCGGCGCCCGCGGATTCCGCGTACTCGCCATATGTGCTGGTCATCGGCCGGCTCCTTCCGCCACCGCGTCGGCGAGGTGGCTGACGGTCATGCGGGCGGTGAACATCGCCCCCTCCGGGGTGTTGGTCACCGAGATCTCACCGCCGTGACGTTCGCAGACGAGGCGGGTGAGCGCCAGGCCGATACCGCGCTCGCCCTCCTGGGCGGCCTTGGTGGTGAAGCCGTGCTGAAAGACCTCACGGGCCAGCTCGGGGGCGACACCGGGGCCGGAGTCGCGCACGACGATCTCCACGCTGGCGGCGTCGTGGCGCAGCTCGACCTCGACCCAGGCCCCATGCCCGTCGTCCCCGGCCCCGGTCCCGGGGTCACCCGCGGTGGCCGCCGCCGCGTCCACCGCGTTGTCCACGAGGTTGCCCACGACCGTCGCCACGTCGGCGGCGTCCTCGGGGGCGAGCCGGTCCAGGGCGGTGCTCTCGGAGATGCGCAGGCTCACCCTGCGTTCGGCGGCGAGCGAGGCCTTCGCCGTCAGCAGGGCGGCGAGGGCGGTGTCCCGCACCCGCCGGCTCAGCGTGACGTCGAGGGACTGGCGGCGCCGGCTCAGGGCCCGGACGTAGCGCACGACCTCGTCCTGTTCACCGATCTGGATGAGCCCGGAGATCGTGTGCAGTTGGTTGGCGAACTCGTGGGCCTGGGCGCGCAGCAGTTCGGAGGAGCTGCGGAAGGAACCGATCTCCCGTTCCAGCCGGGCGAGTTCGGTGCGGTCCCGCAGGGTGGTGACCGAGCCGAGGGAGCGCCCGTCCTTGGTGACGGTCATCCGGTTCATCACCAGCACCCGGCCGTTCCGGACGACGACCTCGTCGCGTCGCCGGCCCGCCTCGTGCGGCGGCCGGTCACCCGCTCGGGGCCGCGGCCGGTCACCCTCCCGGTCCTGCGACCGGTCACCGCCCTGCTCCCGCGTCCGGTCGATCCGGTGCGATGGCCGGCTCCCCGCTTCGTGCTGCGTCCCGGCGAGCACGTCCCGCAGCCGCCCGTCGATGCCGAGGGCGTCCAGGCTCTGGCCCACGCAGTCCTCGGGCAGGGCCAGCAGACGGCGGCCCATCTCGTTGACCAGGGTGAGCCGGTGCTGCGGGTCAAGGGCGATCACGCCCTCGGCGATGCCGTACAGCATGGCTTCACGGTGTTCGGCGAGTCCCGCGATCTCGCGCGGCTCGAGGCCGAGGGTCTGCCGCTTGACGCGTCGCGCGAGCAGCCAGGAGCCGGCCACCCCGAGCCCGCTGGCGATACCCAGGTAGGCCAGCAGATACGAGGAGGCGCCGCTGAGTCGCTGCCACACCGTCGGGTCGGCCGTGCCGATCATCACCGTGCCGAGGTGGCGCCCCAGATTGTCCTGGGTCGCGCCGAGGACCGGCACCTGGGCGACCCGCTCACGGCTGCCGTCGAGCGTCAGCGGGCCCGACCAGCCGCGACCGCGCACGGCGCCCTCGCCCGGAGGCAGCCGGTCGCCGATCACCGTGGGGTTCGTGGAGGCGACGATCCGGCCGTCCGGGCCGGCCACGGTCACCGAGGTGACCCCGGACTGGGTCTGGGTGGAGTTCACCAGCGCGGCCAGGGCCTCCCCGGGCACCGGTCGCACCAGCCTGCTGCGCACCAGCGGGTTCGCGGCCAGTTGTTCGGCGAGCGCGCCGACCCGGCGGCCCTCGACCCGGTTGAAGGTCGCCTCCGACTGCGCCAGGGAAACCGCGGCGACCGCCAGCAGCACCATCACGACGATGGCGAGTTGGAGCACCAGCATCTCGCCCGCGAGGGTCTGACGACGGAAGGTGACGGCCACGACGTACTCGATCTCTCCTGTCGGCGGGCCCGCCGGCCGACGGACTCTCCCTGCCGACGGACTCTCCGGTCGGCGACGCGCCCACGCCCCGGCGGGCACGACGAGGCGCGGCGCAGGTGGCGGGCGCCCCATCATGGCGCCCACCTGTGTCTCTCGGGAAGGGATGGGCCCGGGTGAACGTGCGGAGGCGGACACCGGAGCGCCCGGCGACGTGCCCGCGCAATGGGCCGCTGGCGTGCTGAAGCGCTGAGGCAATGAGGCGCTGACGCAATGACCAAAACCTCCGTTGGTTCCGCAAGCGAGACAGCCGGGCGGCGCGCGTGCACCATGTGGCGCACGTCACCCGCCCCCACAGGGCTCTGCGTGACCCCCAGACGATCGACCGACAGGTGGTGGCATTCGTGCGCCTGCGCACCCCCCTCGCCCTGCTCGGGGCCGCCGTGCTGGTGCTCGTGGGTCCGCCGCTGCTCACGACCGGCAGCGGCACCGAGACCGGCACACAGATCCCGGGCCTGCGCTTCATGGTTCCCAACACACCCGGCGGCGGCTACGACATCACGGCCCGTACGGCCGCGAAGAACGCCGAGGACGCCGGGCTCACCCACAACATCGAGGTGTTCAACCTGCCCGGCGCCGGCGGCACCGTCGGTCTCAGCAGGCTGGTGAGCGAGCACGGCAACGGCAAGCTCGCCATGTCGATGGGCCTCGGTGTCGTCGGCGCCGTCCGGTCCAACGACGCGCCGAAGACCCTCGCCGACACCACCCCCGTCGCCCGGCTCACCGAGGAGCAGGACGTCGTCGTGGTCGCCAGGAACTCCCCGTACAAGACGATCGACGACCTGATCGGCGCCTGGAAGGAGAACCCCGGCAAGGTGCCGGTGGGCGGCGGTTCCTCGCCCGGTGGGCCCGACCATCTCGCGCCGATGCTGATGGCGCGTGCCGCCGGGATCGCCCCGAAGCAGGTCAACTACATCCCGTTCGACGGCGGCGGTGAACTGCTCGCCTCGATTCTCGGCAACAAGGTCGGGTTCGGCGTGTCCGGCGTGGGCGAGTACCTCGACCAGATCAAGGCGGGCGAGCTGCGCCTGCTCGCGGTCACCGGACCGGAGCGGGTCCCCGGGCTGGACGCGCCCACCCTGCAGGAGGCGGGATACGACGTGAATTTCACCAACTGGCGGGGCATCGTGGCCCCTCCCGGTCTGACCGATGCCGAGCGCGACCAACTCATCGCTCTGATCGAGGAGTTGCACGACTCGGAGGAATGGCGCGCGTCCATGAAGCAGAACGGCTGGGACGACGCCTTCCTGACGGGTGAGGAGTTCGGCGACTTCCTGGACGCCGAGGACAAGCGCGTGGTGTCCGTTCTGAAGGAGCTCGGACTGTGACGACACCGACCACCGACCTGTCCCCCGCGCCCGCCGAACGGCGCTCCTGGTTGCGTGACCACTCCGAACTCGGTGTGTGCGTACTGCTGTTGATGCTCGGTGTGCTCGTCCTGACCGACGCCCTCACCATGGACGTCGACATCGCCCAGCGCGGCCCCGTCGGACCGAAGACGGTACCCGTCGTGGTCGGCGCCGGACTCCTCGTCGTCGCCGCCCTGCTCGCGGTGGACGTGGTGCGCGGCGGGCGGGGCCAGGCCGAGACCGGCGAGGACGTCGACCTGTCCGAACCCGCCGACTGGCGCACGGTGCTGCTGCTCACCGGGGTGTTCCTCGGTTCGGCCGTGCTCATCGAACCGCTCGGCTTCCCCGTCGCCGGCGCGCTGCTCTTCTGGGGGGCGGCCTTCGCCCTGGGCAGCCGCAGATTCGACCGCGACCCGCTGATCGCCGCGGTCGTCTCCCTCGTCGCCTACACCGTGTTCAACAACCTGCTCGGAGTGCCGCTGCCCGGTGGTCCGCTGATGGGAGTGCTGTGACGTGAACGCCCTCACCTCCCTCATGGACGGCTTCGGTACCGCCCTGACCCCGATCAACCTGCTGTGGGCCGCGATCGGTGTGCTGCTGGGCACCGCGATCGGTGTACTGCCCGGCATCGGCCCGGCGATGGCGGTGGCGTTGCTGCTGCCGGTGACGTACGGCCTCGACCCGATCGGCGCGTTCATCATGTTCGCGGGGATCTACTACGGCGCGATGTTCGGCGGTTCGACCACCTCGATCCTGCTGAACACACCGGGGGAGAGCGCCGCCGTGGTCGCGGCCATGGAAGGCAACCCCATGGCCAAGTCGGGTCGTGGCGCGCAGGCGCTGGCGGCCGCCGCGATCGGCCACTTCGCGGGCGGCATGATCGGCACGGTTCTGCTGGTCGCGCTGGCGCCTGCGGTCGCCGAACTCGCCGTGGACATCGGAGCTCCGGACTACCTCGCCATCATGGTGCTGGCGTTCATCGCCGTGACGTCGGTGCTGGGTTCCTCGCGGATCCGGGGGCTGGCCTCGCTGCTGATCGGCCTGACCATCGGTCTGGTGGGCCTGGACCAGATGACCGGCCAGCAGCGGCTGACCTTCGGCTCCCTCCAGCTGGCCGACGGCATCGACGTGGTGATCGTCGCGGTGGGCCTGTTCGCCATCGGCGAGGCGCTGTGGGTCGCCGCGCATCTGCGGCGCAGGCCGCCCGAGCCGATTCCGGTGGGCCGGCCGTGGCTGGGCCGCGACGACGTGCGGCGCACGTGGAAGTCCTGGGCGCGCGGCCCGTTCATCGGCTTCCCGTTCGGCGCGATCCCGGCGGGTGGCGCGGAGATCCCGACCTTCCTGTCGTACGTCACGGAAAAACGGCTGTCCAAGCACAAGGACGAGTGGGGCAAGGGCGCCATCGAGGGCGTGGCGGGGCCGGAGTCGGCGGCGTCCGCCTCGGCGGCCGGCACGCTGGTGTCCATGCTGACGCTGGGTCTGCCGACCACCGCGGTCGCGGCGGTGATGCTGGCCGCTTTCCAGCAGTACGGCATTCAGCCGGGCCCGCTGCTCTTCGAACGGGAGCCCGACCTGGTGTGGGGTCTCATCGCCTCGCTGTTCGTCGGCATGGTGCTGCTGCTCGCCCTCAACCTGCCCCTGGCACCGGTGTGGGCGAAGCTGCTGCACATCCCGCGGCCGTACCTCTACGCCGGGATCCTGTTCTTCGCGGCGATCGGCGCGTACGCGGTCGGTGGCGAGGTGATCGATCTGGTGACCTTGCTGATCATCGGTCTGATCGGCTTCGGTATGCGGCGATACGGCCTGCCGGTCCTGCCCGCCATCATCGCCGTCATCCTCGGCCCGGCCGCCGAGCAACAGCTCCGCCGCGCCCTGCAGATCAGTGACGGCAGCGTCTCGGGCCTGGTCAACACACCCTTCTCGGTCACCGTGTACGCGATCATCGTGCTGCTGCTGGCCTGGCCGCTGCTGAAGAAGGTGGTGACCCGCCGGCGCGCCGAGCACTGATCCCGGTCACGGAGTTCTCCTTGAGGGCATGCCATGGGCGTGGCGCACAGGTGCGCCACGCCCATGAGGCACAGGGAAACCGTGAGGGACCAACCGCACGGCACCCGGCGGAGCGACCGCACGCACACCACCGGGCCGACCGTACGGACACCACCACCCCCGGCGCTCCCTCGCTCCAACCTCTTGACGCGTAACCGACAAGGGTGGCTTGATACTTTCATGGGAGCGCTCCCACATTACCTAGGGAAGGGAACGCCATGCGCGTCATCGATCACTTACCGCTACGGGTTCTCCTCGCACTGACCGCTCTGCTCCTCCCGCTCGGCCTCACCCTCACTCCCCCCTTCGCACCCCGCGCGGCCGCCGCGCCGGACGCGACCCCCGTCCGCGTCATGCCGCTGGGCGACTCGATCACCGGCTCACCGGGCTGCTGGCGGGCCCTGCTGTGGAACCGGTTGCTGGACGCCGGCCATACGGACATCGACTTCGTCGGCACCCTGCCCGGCCAGGGCTGCGGCGTGGCGTACGACGGCGACAACGAGGGTCATGGCGGCGAGCTGGTGACCAACCTCGCCGACCAGGACCTGCTGCCCGGACGGCTGGCGGCGACCCGACCGGACATCGTTGTCATGCACTTCGGTACGAACGACGTCTGGAGCAGCGTCTCCCCCGACCGCATCCTCGCCGCCTACACCAAGCTGGTGTCTCAGATGCGGGCGGCGAACCCGGACACGCAGCTCCTGGTCGCCCAGATCATCCCGATGAACCCCGCCGGCTGCACCGGCTGCGCCCAGCGCGTCGCCGACTTCAACGCGCGGATTCCCGGGTGGGCCGCGGAGACGAGCACCACCCGTTCCCCGGTGACCGTGGTCGACCAGTGGACGGGCTTCGACACCGCCACCGACACCTATGACGGCGTGCACCCGGGCGACGCCGGCAACGAGAAGATCGCCGCCCGCTGGTACCCGGCCCTGGCAGACGTTCTCGATCAGGGCGTCCCAGGTGATCCCGGTGATCCGGGCGACCCCGGTGACGACGCCACCTGCACCGCGTCGTTCCGGGCCGGTTCGGCCTGGCCGGGTGGCTACCAGGCCGAGGTGACGGTACGGAACACCTCCACCGTCGCGCTCACCGGCTGGACCGTGACGGTCGCACCGGCCGACGGCGCGCGGCTGACCCAGGTGTGGGGCGGCACGCTCGACAGTTCCGCAGACGGCACGGCGACCGTCACGGTCCAGCCG
>NZ_LIQT01000524.1 GCF_001418415.1 Streptomyces hirsutus | reverse complement strand
CCCGGGGACACGAGCCCTTCGCTGGCAGGAAAATTCTTGTGGTTGCTGGTAGCGCGTTCAGGCGGTGACGCGAACCATGTCGGCCTGCGGGCCTTTCTGGCCCTGCGAGATCTCGAATTCGACCCGCTGGCCCTCTTCAAGGGTGCGGTAGCCGTCCATCTGGATCGCGCTGTAGTGGACGAAAACATCCGCACCACCGTCGACCGCGATGAAGCCGTATCCCTTCTCCGCGTTGAACCACTTGACGGTGCCCTGAGCCATGCCTAACTCCCCTATTACTGGCCCTTGCACAGATCCGCACTTCGCGGATCCGGGTCAGACCTCACTCCCCAAACGGTTGGGGGCGTGCGCCGGAACGCGTCGACCGCGGCTGAATGTATCTGCCCAACTGCCCTCTGCAACAGGTCAATCGGACGAGAAATCTCGACGTCGCCGGTCCGGAATGTGACGGTAGTTCGCCCGATTTCAGGGCAAGTCAGGCCGGGCAAATGCCGCAAAAGCCGCAGAAAGGGCCCAGACTTTGGCTACATCCAGTCGGGCGGGCGGCAGGAATTAATGGTTCCCGATGGGGAAATCGGGGCCGTGTTCCCCGACTCTATCGCGTTCAATCCCATGGAATGGCCCCCTCCGCTTCTCTCACGGAGGGGGCCATTCGATGAACGCTCAGTCACGCTGATTACCGATGGTAATGATCAGCCGCCGGCGACGGCCGGAATGATCGACACACCCGCACCGTCCGGGGTCGCGGTCTGAAGGCCCTGCTCGAAACGCACGTCGTCGTCGTTGACGTAGACGTTGACGAAGCGGCGCAGCTTGCCCTGGTCGTCGAGGACCCGGGCGGCGATCCCGGTGTGGTTCTTCTCCAGGTCGGCGATGACGTCGCCGAGCGTGGCACCCTCGGCGCCGACCTCGGCCCTGCCGCCGGTGTAGGTGCGCAGGATGGTGGGGATGCGAACGGTCACGCTCATGCGAGGCCAGCCTCTCGGAAGGAGTCCAGGTTCGGGCGGATGGTCGCGGTCAGGCCGGTGTCGGCCACCGCGTCCAGCGTCTTGAGACCGTCGCCGGTGTTGAGCACGACGGTGGTCAGGGCCGGGTCCAGGTCGCCGTTCTCGATGAGCTTCTTCGTGACGCCGACGGTCACGCCGCCCGCGGTCTCGGCGAAGATGCCCTCGGTCCGGGCCAGCAGCCGGATGGCTTCCACGATCTGCTCGTCCGTCACGTCCTCCACCGCGCCGCCGGTGCGGCGCGCGATGTCCAGGACGTACGGGCCGTCGGCGGGGTTGCCGATGGCGAGCGACTTGGCGATGGTCTTCGGCTTCTGCGGCCGGACGACGTCGTGGCCCGCCTTGTACGCGGCCGACACCGGCGAGCAGCCCTCCGCCTGGGCGCCGAAGATCTTGTACGGCCTGTCCTCGACGAGGCCGAGCTCGATCAGCTCCCGCAGCCCCTTGTCGATCTTCGTGAGCTGCGAGCCGGAGGCGATGGGGACGACGAGCTGGTCGGGCAGCCGCCAGCCGAGCTGCTCGCAGATCTCGTACGCGAGGGTCTTGGAGCCCTCGGCGTAGTACGGCCGCAGGTTGACGTTGACGAAGCCCCAGCCCTCGCCGGCCGGGTCGCCGATCAGCTCGGAGCAGAAGCGGTTCACGTCGTCGTAGTTGCCCTCGATGCCGACGAGCTCCCCGCCGTAGACGGCGGCCATGACGACCTTGCCCTGCTCCAGGTCGTGCGGGATGAACACGCAGGAGCGCAGTCCGGCGCGGGCGGCGGCGGCGCCGACGGCACCGGCGAGGTTGCCCGTGGAGGAGCAGGAAAGGGTGGTGAAGCCGAAGGCGCGGGCGGCCTCCAGGGCCTGGGCGACGACCCGGTCCTTGAAGGAGTGCGTCGGGTTGCCGGAGTCGTCCTTGACGTACAGGCCGCCGGTGACGCCGAGTTCGCGGGCGAGGTTGTCGGCCTGGACGAGCTTGGTCCAGCCGGGGTTGATGTTCGGCTTGGTCGCCACGTCGGCGGGAACGGGCAGCAGGGGCGCGTAGCGCCAGATGTTCGCGGGGCCCGCTTCGATGCGCCGGCGCAGTTCCTCGGTGTCGTGGTCCGAGAAGTCGTAGGCGATCTCCAGCGGGCCGAAACACTCCTGGCAGGCGAAGACCGGACCGAGCGGTACGCGGTGGCCGCACTCGCGGCAGGACAGCGCGGCGGCGGGGCCGAGATCGACGGAGGGAGCGGCGGATCCGGTGACGGATTCCGTAGTGCTTTCAGCAGTCTGCACAGCCATGTGAGGCGAGGCCCTTTCTCCTCATCTTCCTCACGACGCATCTCGCCGTGAGACGGATTTGGCACCTTCCCTAGCCGGGAGCCTCGCGAGGACGATCAGCGACGCGATCCACCGCGCTGCGCGGTGGACACCGCAATGCGCTGTGATCGTCGATCGACGGTGATCTACGAGAACCGGCTGGAGGGTTGCCGGGGCTTCATCGGGCCGTTTCCCTCTGCCCCTCTGGATGAGCTGTATGCGGTTGTGTCGTGCGGTTGTATGTCGTGCGGCCGTACGGAGCGGACGAGGACCGGTGAGGGCCGCGACCCCCGATGTGCGGGGGCCGTCCGCGTTGTTCAAGACTGTAACCGAAGGCCAGGACGGTGGAGAGAGCACGTCCGAACCGCGAGACGGACCACAGGGGCATGGATCACAGGAGTACGGGCCGTCCTGGTACGGGCCGCAGGAGTATGGACCAGAGGGGTTATGGACCGCAGAGGTGAGGAGCCGCCGACCGTGCTGGAAGAAGTCGAGCGCTGGCTGGCCGACCGCTCCTGGTCCGTGACCGACCGCCCGGTGCACCGCCTCCTGGCCGCGAAACGCGCCACGGGACAGACGGTGAGCGTGGTGCTGCCCGCGCTCAACGAGGAGGCCACGGTCGGCGGGATCGTCACGGCGATCCGGCACGACCTGATGCTGCGGGTCCCGCTGGTCGACGAGATCGTGGTCGTGGACTCCGGCTCGACCGACCGCACCGCCCAGGCGGCCGCCTCGGCGGGCGCGACCGTGGTGCACCGGGACACGATCCTGCCCCGCATCCCCGCCGTGCCCGGCAAGGGCGAGGTGCTGTGGCGCTCCCTGCTGGTCACCCGGGGGGACATCGTCTGCTTCGTCGACGCGGACCTCAGGGAGTTCTCCGCCGCGTTCGTCTCCGGCATCGTCGGCCCCCTGCTCACCGATCCGGACGTGCAACTGGTGAAGGCCATGTACGACCGGCCCCTGGGCTCCGCGGCCGGCCAGGGGGGCAGGGTCACGGAGCTGATGGCGCGCCCGCTGCTCAACCTGCACTGGCCGCGGCTGGCCGGCTTCGTGCAGCCGCTCGGCGGCGAGTACGCGGCCCGCCGCTCGCTCCTGGAACGGCTGCCCTTCCCCGTCGGCTACGGCGTCGAGCTGGGCATGCTGGTCGACGCCCTGCACCTGGTGGGCCTGGACGCCCTCGCCCAGGTCGACGTCGGCGTCCGCAAGCACCGCCACCAGGACGGCCAGGCCCTCGGCCGGATGGCCGCCGCGATCTACCGCACCGCCCACCTCCGCCTGGCCCGCGGCCACCTCGTCCGCCCCGCGCTCACCCAGTTCGAACGCACCGTCGCCGGCTTCGAGCCCCGCACCCACCCGGTGGACACGGAGGAGCGGCCCCCGATGACGGAGATAGCCGAGTACCAGTCCCGCCGGGTGGCCTGACCACGACGGCCCGCGCTCCCCGCCCCACCCCTTGACCTGGCGTTCCGGGCGTATCCGGTCGTATACGGCCGAGAAGTCGATCCGCATACGGCTGATCCGCACGTTTGAGCGTTTCGGAGGCGGGCTAGGTTGAGGCGTATGGCTTCCATCCAGGCTGGTCAGGGTGCTCAGGTGCTGGTCGCGTCGAACCGCGGCCCCGTTTCGTACACGGTGGGCGAGGACGGTTCGCTGCGCGCCAGACGGGGCGGCGGCGGACTGGTGTCCGGGCTGTCGGCGATCGGGTCGGACGCGGACGCGCTGTGGGTGTGCTCGGCGCTGTCCGACGGTGACCGCGAGGCCGTGCGGCGCGGGGTCGGCGAGGACGGCGTGCGGATGCTGGACATCCCCGCGGACGTACACGCCGACGCGTACAACGGCATCGCGAACTCGGTGCTGTGGTTCGTGCACCACATGCTGTACCAGACACCGCTGGAGCCCGTCTTCGACGCGGAGTTCCGCCGGCGGTGGGCGTCCTACGAGGCCTACAACCGGGCGTTCGCCGAGGCGCTGGCCGAGGAGGCGGCCCGGGGGGCCGCGGTCGTGGTGCAGGACTACCACCTGACGCTGGTCCCGGGGCTGCTCCGGGAGCTCCGCCCCGACCTGCGCATCGGTCACTTCTCGCACACGCCGTGGGCCCCGCCGGAGTACTTCCGGATGCTGCCCGACGACATCGCCGGGCAGGTGCTGCGCGGGATGCTGGGCGCGGACCGGCTCGGCTTCCTGACCCGGCGCTGGGCGGACGCGTTCACCGCGTGCTGCGAGCAGTTCGCGGACGGGCTCGGACGGACCGCGATCGGGGTACACGGGCTGGGCGCCGACGCGGACTTCCTGCGCGGCCGCGCGCACGAGGCGGACGTCGAGGAACGGATCGTCGCGCTCCGCGAGGAGATCGGCACCGCCCCCGACGGGACCCCGCGCAGGACCGTCGTCCGGGTCGACCGGACCGAGCTGTCGAAGAACATCGTGCGCGGCCTGCTCGCGTACCGGCAGCTCCTCGACGAACGCCCCGAGTGGCGCGAACGCGTCGTGCACGTCGCCTTCGCCTACCCCTCCCGGCAGGACCTCGCCGTGTACCGCGACTACACGGCCGAGGTGCAGCGGGTCGCCGAGGAGATCAACGAGCGGTACGGGACCCCGGGCTGGCAGCCCGTCCTCCTGCACGTCGAGGACGACTTCGCGCGCTCCCTGGCCGCGTACCGGCTGGCCGACGTGGCCCTGGTCAACCCCATCCGGGACGGGATGAACCTGGTCGCCAAGGAGATCCCGATCCTGTCCGACCGGGGCTGCGCGCTGGTGCTGTCCCGGGAGGCGGGCGCGTACGAGGAACTGGGCGAGGACGCGATCGCCGTCAATCCGTACGACGTGGTCGACACGGCGCGGGCCCTGCACGAAGGACTCACGATGCGCCCGGAGGAGCGGACCGAGCGCGCCAAGCGCCTGGCCGAGGCGGCGACGGCGCTGCCGCCGCAGCAGTGGTTCCTGGACCAGCTGAACGCGCTGCGGGACGGAAGCTAGAGAACCGGAACCGGCCGCCCGGCCGCGCGGCCGCCCGCCCCTCCGCGGCCTCCCCGCCGTCCCTGGACGGCCGGTCACCTGTGCGTGCGGACGGGCGGGCGTGGATAGGTTGGTGGTATGGGCAGCTCTGCGGATTCCACGGACCCGAACGTCACCTACCCCGACGCCGGTGAGGCCGGCGCCTCCGCCCCCCTGCCGGTGCCCGCCACGCGGGCCGGGCGGGACGGGCTCGACGCGCTGCTCGCGCGGCCGGGGAAGGCGCTGATCGCCCTCGACTTCGACGGGACGCTCTCGCCGATCGTGGCCGACCCCGAGCAGGCCCGCGCCCATCCCGGCGCGGTGCGCGCGCTCGCCGCGCTCGCCCCGCGGGTGGCCTCCGTGGCGGTGGTCACCGGCCGGCCGCCCGCGGTCGCGGTGCGGAACGGCGGCTTCGCGGACGTCCCCGGCCTGGAGCACCTCGTCGTCCTCGGCCACTACGGCACCGAGCGCTGGGACGCCGCCACCGGTGAGATCACCGCGCCCGCCCCGCACCCCGGGGTCGCCGCCGTCCGCGCGGAACTGCCGGGGCTGCTCGACCGGGTCGGCGCCCCGGAGGGCACCTGGACCGAGGAGAAGGGCCGCGCGGTGGCCGTCCACACCCGCAGGGCCGCCGACCCCCAGGCCGCCCTCGAGGCGCTGCGCGAGCCGCTGACCGGCCTGGCGCACCGGCACGGGCTGGTCGTCGAGCCCGGCCGCATGGTCCTGGAGCTGCGTCCGCCGGGCATGGACAAGGGAGTCGCCCTGGCGGAGTACGCCCGCGAGATCGGCGCCGGGTCCGTCCTCTACGCGGGGGACGACCTGGGCGACCTCCCCGCCTACGCCGCCGTCGACGCACTCCGCTCGGACGGCGTCCCCGGTGTGCTGGTGTGCAGCGGCAGCGACGAGGTCACGGAGCTGCGGGAACGCGCGGACGTGGTGGTCGACGGCCCCGAGGGGGTCGTCCACCTGCTCGGGGCGCTGGCGCGGGCCCTGGCTCCGCGCACGGACTGAGCGGCCGACCGGCCGGCGACGGCCACCCGCCGCGCTGAACGCGGAACGCTGGACGCGGAACGCGGACGCGGCCCGCGTTCAGCGTTCCGTGCGGCGGGACTCCCGGACGCGCCGGAGCCGGTTCACGGTGACCGGGTCGTGGGCCAGGGCGCGGGGGTCGTCGAGCAGGGCGTTGAGGAGCTGGTAGTAGCGCACCGGGGACAGGCCCAGCTCCTCGCGGATCGCCCGCTCCTTCGCGCCGGGTCCGAGGAAGCCGCGGCGCTCCAGCGCGAGGACGTCCCGCTCGCGCCGCGCCAGCCGCTCCTGCCCCTGTTCCCGCTCCTCGTCCATGCCTGGGCCCTGGTCCATACCCGCACGGTAGCCCCCGCCGCCGACAGCCGGTCCGCGGGCAGCGGGCAGCGGGCA
>NZ_LIQT01000523.1 GCF_001418415.1 Streptomyces hirsutus | reverse complement strand
GGCAAGTCCACCCTGCTGCGCCTGCTCGCCGGGCTCACCGCGCCGGAGCAGGGCGAGCTGCGGCTCTCCCCGCCCACGGCGACCGTCGGCCATCTCCCGCAGGAGCCGGAGCGCCGGCCCGGTGAGACCGTCCGGGACTTCCTGGCCCGCCGCACCGGTGTCGCCGAGGCCCAGCGAACGATGGACGAGACGACCCAGGCCCTGGTCGACGGGGCGCCCGGTGCCGACGACGCGTACGCGGAAGCCCTGGAGCGCTGGCTGGCCCTGGGCGGCGCCGACCTCGACGAACGCGCCGAGGAGGTCACCGCGNNCTCGACGAGCCGACCAACGACCTCGACCTCGACGGTCTGGAGCGCCTCGAACGCTTCGTCGGCGGACTGCGCGCCGGCACGGTCGTGGTCAGCCACGACCGCGAGTTCCTCACCCGCACCGTCACCAAGGTCCTCGAGCTCGACCTCGCCCAGGGGCGGATCAACCTCTACGGCGGCGGCTACGCGGCCTACCTGGAGGAACGGGAAGTGGCCCGCCGGCACGCCCGCGACGAGTACGAGGAGTACTCCGACAAGAGGTCCGCGCTCCAGGACCGGGCCCAGACACAGCGGTCCTGGATGGACAAGGGAGTCAAGAACGCGCGTCGCAAGGCGGGCAACGACAACGACAAGCTCGGCCGCAAGTTCCGCAGCGAGGCCAGCGAGAAGCAGGCCGCCAAGGCCCGCCAGACCCAGCGCATGATCGAACGCCTCGAGGTGGTCGAGGAGCCGCGCAAGGAGTGGGAGCTGCGCATGGAGATCGCGGCGGCCCCGCGCTCCGGCGCGGTGGTGGCGACGCTGCGGGACGCCGAGGTACGGCGCGGCGACTTCGTACTGGGACCGGTCACCCTGCAGATCGACTGGGCGGACCGGGTCGCCGTCACGGGCGCCAACGGCGCCGGGAAGTCCACCCTGCTGGGCGCCCTGCTGGGCCGCGTCCCGGTCGACGCCGGGCACGCCGCGCTCGGCTCGGGCGTGCTGCTCGGCGAGGTCGACCAGGCCCGCGCGCTGTTCCACGGCACCGAGGCCCTGCTCGACGCCTTCCGCGCCGGGGTCCCGGACACCGAACCGGCCGAGGTTCGCACCCTGCTGGCCAAGTTCGGCCTCAAAGCGGACCATGTGATGCGTCCGGCGGTCACCCTCTCGCCGGGCGAACGCACCCGCGCCGCCCTCGCCCTCCTCCAGGGGCGGGGCGTCAACCTCCTCGTCCTCGACGAGCCGACCAACCACCTCGACCTGCCCGCCATCGAGCAGCTGGAATCGGCCCTGGACTCCTACGAGGGCACCCTGCTCCTCGTCACCCACGACCGGCGCATGCTCGACGCGGTGCACGTCACCCGCCGCCTGGAAGTGGCCGACGGCAAGGTCACCGAGCACTGACCGAGCGCGGACCGACCACGGACCGGGCGACGACGGGGCCCGACCGGGTGGCGACCGGGCCTGACGGAACACCGACCGGGACGACGCGGAACAGACCGACGGCCCGGCCCCTCGCACCGCGGCGGAGGAACCGGGCCGTCGGCCGACGCGAAACCTAGCGTCCGCCCTTCTTCGGGTCGGCCAGCCCCGCCCGGCGCAGGGCGTCGGCCATCGCGCTGTTCGCCGGCGCGGGTGCCGGACGCGCCCCGCCGCTTCCGCGACCGCCGCCACCGCCCCCGGCGCGGCCCCCCTGCCCCTGGCGCTGCTGCGGCGGGCGTGCCCCGCCGCGCTGCCTGCGCCCGGCGGGGGACTCGGTCTGCTCCGCGGCCTCGTCGTCCAGCCGCAGCGTCAGCGAGATCCGCTTGCGCGGAATGTCGATGTCGAGGACCTTCACCTTGACGATGTCGCCCGGCTTCACCACGTCCCGCGGATCCTTGACGAACGTCTTCGACATCGCGGAGACGTGCACCAGACCGTCCTGGTGGACGCCGATGTCGACGAACGCGCCGAAGGCCGCCACGTTCGTCACCACGCCCTCCAGGATCATCCCGGAGGCCAGGTCGGAGATCTTCTCCACGCCCTCCTTGAAGGCGGCGGTCCTGAACGCCGGCCGCGGGTCGCGCCCCGGCTTCTCCAACTCCTTGAGGATGTCCGAGACGGTCGGCAGACCGAACGTCTCGTCCACGAAGTCCTGCGGCCTCAGCGAGCGCAGCACCGCCGTGTTGCCGACCAGGGAGGCGACTTCCTCACCGGACTTCTGCACCATGCGCCGGACCACCGGATAGGCCTCCGGGTGCACGCTGGAGGCGTCCAGCGGGTCGCCGCCGCGGATCCGCAGGAAGCCCGCGCACTGCTCGTACGCCTTGGGGCCGAGGCGCGGCACCTTCTTCAGCTCGCGGCGGGAGGCGAACGGCCCGTTGCCGTCCCGGTGGGCCACGATGTTCTCGGCGAGCCCGGAGGTGATGCCGGAGACCCGGGCGAGCAGCGGCGCGGACGCCGTGTTGACGTCCACACCCACGCCGTTCACGCAGTCCTCCACCACCGCGTCCAGTGAGCGCGACAGCTTCACCTCGGACAGGTCGTGCTGGTACTGGCCGACGCCGATCGACTTCGGGTCGATCTTGACCAGCTCCGCCAGCGGGTCCTGGAGCCGGCGCGCGATCGACACCGCCCCGCGCAGCGACACGTCCATGTCCGGCAGCTCCTGCGAGGCGAACGCGGACGCCGAGTACACCGAGGCGCCCGCCTCGGACACCATCACCTTCGTCAGCTTCAGCTCGGGGTGCCGGGTGATGAGATCGCCGGCGAGCCGGTCGGTCTCGCGGGACGCCGTACCGTTGCCGATCGCGACCAGTTCGACGGCGTGCTCCTTCGCGAGCCGGGCCAGCTTGGCGATCGACTCGTCCCACCGGTTCGCAGGGACGTGCGGGTGGATCACGTCGGTGGCGACGACCTTGCCCGTCGCGTCGACCACGGCGACCTTCACACCCGTACGGAAGCCCGGGTCGAGACCGAGGGTCGCACGGGTACCGGCCGGAGCGGCGAGCAGCAGGTCGCGCAGGTTCGCCGCGAAGACCCGCACCGCCTCGTCCTCGGCCGCCGTGCGCAGCCTCAGCCGCAGGTCGATGCCGAGATGCACCAGGATGCGCGTGCGCCACGCCCAGCGGACCGTGTCGAGCAGCCACTTGTCGGCGGGGCGCCCCCGGTCGGCGATCCCGAACCGGTGGGCCACCGTGCCCTCGTACGAGGACGGGCCCTCCGTCGCCTCCTCCGGCTGCAGGACGAGGTCCAGGACCTCCTCCTTCTCGCCGCGCAGCATCGCCAGGATCCGGTGCGAGGGCAGCTCGGTGAACGGCTCGGCGAAGTCGAAGTAGTCGGAGAACTTGGCGCCCGCCTCCTCCTTGCCCTCGCGCACCTTGGCGGTCAGCCGCCCGCGCACCCACATGCGCTCCCGCAGCTCGCCGATCAGGTCGGCGTCCTCCGAGAACCGCTCGGTGAGGACGGCCCGCGCGCCGTCCAGGGCGGCCTGCGGATCGGCGACACCCTTGTCGGCGTCCACGAACGCGGCCGCCGCGGCGAGGGGGTCGACGCCCGGGTCCCCGAGCAGCCCGTCCGCCAGCGGTTCGAGTCCCGCCTCCCGCGCGATCTGCGCCTTGGTACGCCGCTTCGGCTTGTACGGCAGATAGATGTCCTCCAGGCGCGCCTTGGTCTCCGCGCCCCGGATCCGCGCCTGAAGCTCCTCGGTGAGCTTGCCCTGCTCGCGCACCGAATCCAGGATCGCCGAACGACGCTCCTCGAGCTCCCGCAGATAGCGCAGCCGCTCCTCGAGCGTGCGCAGCTGCGCATCGTCGAGCATCTCGGTGGCTTCCTTGCGGTAGCGGGCGATGAAGGGCACCGTCGAACCGCCGTCGAGCAGCTCCACGGCGGCCCTGACCTGCCGCTCCTGTACGCCGAGCTCCCCGGCGATCCTGCCTTCGATGGACCCTTGGAGGGGTGTCGTCACGATCCCGTACCGCCTTCTTCGCTGAGGTTGCGCGGCAATTGTGGCAGGTGACGCCGACAATCGGGGATCAGGGCGGCGACTCGCCGGGCGGTGCTGCGCGCCGGGTCAGGCGCGCCGGCCCCGGCCCGCCGACGAGGCACCCCCGAACAGCCGGGCCACCGCCCGGAACGGCAGTGTCACGACGGTGGCGACGGCGCCGCCGATCTGACGCAGGACATCCGCGATGGCACGCAACACGTGTCTCCTCCTTCGGTCTTCGGTGTCCCGTCCGTCCCGGTGGGACGAACGGAGTGATGACCTCCGGGTACCTCGTCAGGGCTTCGGCATGCCTGCCCTCGGCGAACGCCGTACCCTACCGCCGCCCCGGCAGGCTCCAGTTGAACCGGGGCGGCCTCCGTTCCAGGAAGGCGGCGACCCCCTCCGCCGTGTCGCCGTTGCCCTCCGCGCGGCCGCTCCAGTGGGCGTCCCGGTCGGTGCGCCCGTTCGCGAACTCCTTCGCCGCGGCCTGGGTCAGCTGCGAACGCGAGGCCAGGGTCGCGGTGAACTCCGCGACCCGCCGGTCCAGTCCGTCCACGGGCAGCACCTCGTCGACCAGTCCCGTACGCAGCGCCCGCGCGGTGTCGATCAGCTCGCCGGAGAACAGCAGGTACTTGGCGGCGGAGGGCCCCACCAGCGACACCAGCCGCCGGGTGGAGGAGGCCGGATAGACGATGCCGAGCCTGGCCGGGGTCACCCCGAACACCGCTCCCTCCTGCGCGAACCGCAGATCGCAGGCCGCCGCCAGCTGTGCCCCGCCGCCGACGCAGTGTCCCCGGACCGCCGCGAGCGTCGGTTTGGGGAACGCGGCGAGCGCCTCCTCGGCCGCCACGGCGAGCCGCTGCGCCTCCTGCGGCGACCTCTGGAGCGTGGAGATGTCGGCCCCGGCGCAGAACGTCCCGCCCTCGCCGGTGAGCACCAGCGCCCGCACCCCGGTGTCGTCCGCCAGCGCGTCGAGCAGCGGTGGCAGCGCGCGCCACATCGCGGTCGTCATGGCGTTGCGCTTCGCCGGATGGCGGATGACGACCGTGGCGACCGATCCGGTGACGCTGTGCGACAGCTGCGGCTCCATGCGCCGGATGCTATCCGCCCCGGTCGGGGCGCTGATCAGCAGGAGCGCGTGAAGCGTTACGCGACCTCGGGGGAAGGGGAGAACGACAGGGAACGGACAGCGAGGAGGCAGTCATGGCCAGGTCCACCCCACCGCGTGGCGAGGCGGCCAAGCTGAAGAGCGGCTTCGGCCGGCTCGCCGCGCTCGGCGTGATCCTGGTCGTCGCCGGCCTCATCGGTCTCTTCTACACCGGCTTCGCCACTCTGACGACGATGGTGCTGTTCGGCTGGCTGCTGCTGATCGGCGGCGTGGTCTCGCTGCTGCACGCCGTCCAGGCCCGGCACAGCAACTTCTTCTGGCTCGCGGTGATCGTCGCGGCACTGAACATCGCGGCCGGCGTGGTGGTCCTGCACACACCGGAGGCGGCGGCCGAGGCGCTGACCATGTTCGCCGCGCTGCTGTTCCTCACCGGCGGAGTGTTCCGTCTGGTGGGCAGCATGGTGGTGCGCGGTCCGCAGTTCGGCGTGACGCTCCTGCAGGGCGTCCTGGGCCTCCTCCTCGGAATCCTGGTGCTGATCACCTGGCCCAGCAGCAGCCAGTACGTGATCGGCGCCTTCCTCTCGCTCACCCTGCTCTTCGACGGGCTCGGTCTGATCGCCACCGGCTACGGCGGGCGCAGGATCGTGGGCATGGTCTCCGACCGGCTGACGGGCCCGGAGAGCACCCGGCCGGACATCAAACCCGTACAACCCGAATAGTCCGCCGACACGACACGGAGCAGAAGGAAACGGTCCTGTAACCACCCACGGCATACGTCAACGGTCGGAAACGCTCGATATCCGCTGACTTCTGTTCAGGTCTTCGGTGTGACGCGCATAGTTACCAACACTCGACGTGTGGTGACAATCGAGCGTGAGGGCGGCGACCGGACGATGGACGACCAGGGGCGTGGGCCCGGCCCACGCCCGGAGGACGAGGACAGACCCACCGGGGCGGACACCGTCCCACCGCGCTCGGCACCGCTGCCGTACGAAGGCGTCTGGCGATTCACCGCCCCCGCCGTCGACGCCTCGGTCCCGCAGGCGCGCCACGCCGTACGGGACCTGCTGCTGCGCCAGGGGGTGCCGGTCGCCGCCGACGTGGTCCAAGGGCTGCTGCTGATCGTCTCGGAACTGGTCACCAACGCCGTACGGCACGCGGCACTGCTCTCCCCGATGCTCGCCGTCGAGGTCGCCGTCGGCGCCGAGTGGGTCCGGGTGTCCGTGGAGGACAACCACCCCTACCGCCCGACCGCCCTGGAGGCGGACCACGGCCGCACCGGCGGCCGCGGACTGCTCCTGGTGCGCGAGATCACCCGCGAGTCGAACGGCATGTGCGACGTCGAGCACACCGCGAGCGGCGGCAAGGTGATCTGGGCCGCCCTGCCGCTCAAGCCCGCGCGGGTCTGACGGCCGCACGCGCACCCGCTCCGACGGTCACCACCGGCGGCAGGCCCGACGCCCGGGCCCGGGCGGATCCGCGACCGGTCCCGCGCGGTCACCAGCCCGCCGACGGTCCCGTCAGCTCCCGGACCGCCGGGCGGACCGCGTCCAGCACGGTCATGAACCACACCGAGAAGGTGTCCTCGGCATGGCGCCGGACCAGTTCGTCCGGGGTCACGAACGCCGTGGACGCCACCTCCTCGGGATCCGCCCGCAGAGGTGCCTGCACCATGCCGACGAACAGGTGGTTGTACTCCTGCTCGACCAGACCGGAGGCCGGGTCCGGGTGGTTGTAGCGCACGGTGCCCGCCTCGGCGAGCAGCGACGGGGACAGGCCCAGCTCCTCGAAGGTCCGCCGGGCCGCCGCCGCGAACGGCGCCTCACCGGGGTAGGGGTGCCCGCAGCAGGTGTTGGACCACACACCGGGGGAGTGGTACTTGCCCAGCGCCCGCTGCTGGATCAGCAGCCGGCCGCGCTCGTCGAAGAGGAACACCGAGAACGCCCGGTGCAGCTGCCCCGGGGGCTGATGGGCGGCGAGCTTCTCCGAGGTGCCGATCGTCACGCCGTCTTCGTCGACCAGCTCCAGCAGAATCGCCTCGGCGGTACCGCTCGACGGGTTGTGCGTCGCGGTGGCAGGTGTGATCGGCATACCCATCCTTCATTCGGTCTTCGCGCCCCAAGTCTGCCGCACGAATCCGGCACTCCCGGCACTCCCCCGCCCCGCCCGC